>NZ_JBTWNF010000008.1:0-299412 GCF_054796175.1 Actinomycetospora sp. C-140
GCGCCCCCCCCCCGCCCCGGGGCGGCCCCCCCCCCCCACTTCGCTGGTCACCTGGCGCTACTCCGATCAGCTGCCGGTCGGGAAGCGCAGGAGCGCGCCGACGCCGTCCTGCAGCGACGTGCCGCCGCCGAGGACCGACACGCTGCCGCCGAGGGCGCCGACCGCGCGCAGGAGCACCTGCTCGGCCGGGCGGGCGACGGGCTCGGTGTCGGAGAGCTGCGCGAGGTTCTTCGGGTCGGTCGAGATCTGCTCGGGCGAGGAACCGACGTAGAGCTCACCGGGGATCTCCTGGCCGTCGACGAGCACGAGGGTGTCGACGGCGCCGGTGCGCGCGGCCTCCAGCACGGGCTCGAGGCCCTCGACGGCGTTGGCGTGCGCCTTGCCCTCCAGGAGCTGCTCGCGCACGCGGCCCTCCTCGCCGGTGGCGATCGTGCCGGCGACGCGCAGCAGCTCGTCCTCGAGCGCCGACTCCGAGGCGCCCGCCGCGCGGCTGCCGGCGTCGAGCTCCTGGGTGATCTCCGACAGCTCCGTCGGCAGCTGCGAGCGCACGGCCTGCCGGCCCTGGACCTCGCCGGCGAGGGCGAGGACCTGCGGGCGGAACGACGAGGCGGCGCTGCGCAGCCCGGCGACGACCTCCTCGGCGTTCTGGTAGGTCGCCTTCTCGTGGCGGCGCTGGCGCTGCTTGTGTGCGTTGCCGCCCTCGCGCGCCTTGTGCACGTTCTCGACCGCGCTGCCGCTGATGTGCTGCTCGTCCAGCTCGCGCGCGCCGGTCTCGTAGGCGGCGACGAGCTCGTAGAGGTCGCCACCGGTCTGGTCGACGATCGCCAGGAGCGTGCGCACCGAGCTCGACTGCGACCGGTAGTAGCGCCCCAGCTCGGGCAGCGGGCTCCAGATCGCGACGTCACCCGCCGCACCGACGGCCTCGACCTCGTCGTCGAACAGCACGCCGTCCGCCGAGGCGACGAGCACCCGCCCGACCTCTGTGAGGGAGCCGGCGCGGTCGTCGCCGAGCTCGTCGTCGAGCGCGGCGATCGTCTTGTCGTCGGCGCCCTGCTGCTGCAGCTGGTTCTGCAGATCCCGCCAGCGGAGCTCGACCTGCTTCGCCGAGTTCTCCCCTGCCTGCACGGCCTCCAGGTACACCGTCGCGAACGGTCCCGGCCGCTCGAAGATCTCACGCGTGCGCGACAGGTCCATCCGGTGTTCCTCCTCTGGGCCCGCGGGTGTTCGCGGGGTCGTGTCTCGGGGTTGCCCTCCGCCTACCCGAACACCCGCCGGCACATGCCTCAGCGCCCCGCCGGTGGGAGGACCAGGGCGCCGGCACGCTTCACGTGGCGCGCCACCGGCGCCGTGTCCACCCCGTCGATCCCCGGGGTCGCGCCGAGGTCCCCGACGAGCAGTTCGTGCAGGGCGTCGATGTCGGGGCAGAGCACGAAGGCGACCACGTTGGTGGCGCCCGTCGTGGACGCCGCGAACGCGACGGCCGGGTGCTCGTCGAGCGCCGACGCGACCGCGGGGACACGGGACGGGGCGACGGTGAGCCACAGCACCGCCTCGCACGCCATGCCGACGGCACGGGGCTCGACGTCCACCTCGAAGCGCAGGACGCCCTCGTCGCGCAGGCGGTCGAGGTGCCGGCGGACCGAGGACTCGGACCACCCGGTCGCCGAGGCGAGCGCCGGCGCGGGGGTGCGCCCGTCGCGTGCCAGGGCGTCGAGCAACCGGTGCTCCGCCGCGTCGAGCGGCCGTGTCGTCGGCCGGGAGGACGGCACGGCCGTCCGGCGCAGGGGCGCCGCCTCGGCGGCGGTCAGCGCGTCGAGGTTCCCGGGCCAGCCGCCGACGCCCGCCAGCGGCCGCATCAGGCACTGGGCGGTGACCGCCGTGGGGCCCCGCGGCGCCACGGGCAGCGGCGTCCTCCCGGCCGCCGCCCGTACGACGGCGGTCACCTCGGTGCCCCCGGAGGCGAGGCCGACCCACCGCACGTCGTCCCGGAGGGCGAGCTCTCCGGCCGTGCGCCGGCAGGTGGCGGGGTCGCCGCGCAGGCGGACCAGCCAGTCCGTCCGAGCGACGGCGCGCGGGTCGGGCAGGCCGACCACCCGCACCGTGCCCGACGAGCGGAGCACGCCGTACCGCCGGGCGACCGTCCGGGCGGAGAGCCCGACGACGGGGGCGACGTCGGCGAACGCGACGCGCCCGTCGAGGTGCAGGGCGTGGACGATGCGGCGGTCGACCGCGTCGGGAGTCCCGCCGCGCCGACCGCCTCGTCGACGACCCCCTCGCGGCCCTGCTCGCGGGTGAGCAGGGCGAGGCCATGGCCGCCCAGGACATCTCCGGCGACGTCATCCCGGTGCGCACCCGCTGGTTCGACGACCGGATCACCGCGGCCGTCGCCGCCGGCGTCGACCAGGTGGTGGTCGTCGCCGCCGGCATGGACACCCGCGCCTGGCGGCTCGGCGTCGGCCCGGGAACGCGGGTGGTCGAGCTGGACCGGCCCGAGCTCCTGGCCCTCAAGGCCGACCTGCTGACGGATGCGGCCCCGCCCGCCGCCGCACGCGTCGCCGTGGGCGTCGACCTCCGCGACGACTGGCGCGACGGCCTCCTCGCGGCGGGCGTCGACCCCGCGCGACCGACCTGCTGGCTCCTCGAGGGCCTGCTGCAGTACCTCGCGGCGGACGACGTCGACCGCCTCCTCGGCCGCGTCACCCAGCTCTCGTCGCCCGGAAGCCACCTGCTCACCGACGTCGTCGGCCGGGCGCTGCTCGACCTGCTCGCGACGACCCCGATGCTCGAGCGCTTCGCCCGGCTCGGCATGCCGTGGGTGTTCGGGACCGACGCGCCGGCCGCGCTGCTCGCCGCGCACGGATGGTGCAGCGACATCCACACCGTGACCGCCGTGTCGGCGGCCCTCGGCCGACCGCCCGCGACCCCCGAGGGCGGGCCCGACGGTTACCTCGTGCACGCCACCCGCTGAGGCGGTAGGACGGGCGCGTGCGGGAGATCGCGGTCGACGACGTCGCCGACACCGTCCGGAAGCTCTGCGTCGAGGCCAACCACGAGCTGCGTGGCGACCACGTCGAGGCGCTGCAGCGCGCCCGTGACCGCGAGCGGTCGCCGATCGGGCAGGAGGTGCTCGACCGCCTGCTGGCGAACGCGGAGGTGTCCGCCCGCGAGCGGATCGCGTTCTGCCAGGACACGGGCTACGCGGTGTGCTTCCTCGAGATCGGCCAGGACGTCCACTTCACCGGGGGCTCGCTGGCCGCCGCGCTCGACCGCGGTGTCGCCGAGGGCTACCGCGAGGGATATCTGCGCGCCTCGCTGGTGCGCTCGCCCGTCGACCGCGTCAACACCGGCGACAACACCCCGGCGATGGTCCACTACGACCTCGTCGAGGGCGACGGTGTGCGCCTGACGCTGCTGGTCAAGGGCGCGGGCTGCGACAACATGTCGGCGCTGCGGATGCTCACACCGGCCGCTGGCGTCGCCGGCATGCGGAAGTTCGTCGTCGAGACGATCGAGGCCGCCGGGCCCAGCGCGAGCCCGCCGGTCACCGTCGGCATCGGGATGGGCGGGACCTTCGACCGCGCGGCCGTGCTCGCGAAGAAGGCACTGACGCGCGAGCCCACCGGCTCCCCGTCGCCCGACCCCAAGCTCGCCGAGCTGGAGGCCGAGCTCGTCGACGCCATCGACGCGACCGGCATCGGGCCCGCGGGCTTCGGCGGCACGGTGACGACCGTGGCCGTGCACGTCGAGGCCTACCCGACCCACATCGCCGCCTTCCCCGTGGCGATCAACCTCGACTGCCACTCCCACCGCGTCCGGACGGTGACCCTGTGACGGCGCTGTCCCTGCCCCTCGACGCCGAAGCCATCCGCGCGCTGCACAGCGGGGACTCCGTGCTCCTCTCCGGCCCCCTGGTGACCGGGCGGGACGCCGCCCACGAACGGTTCGCGCGGGCCGTCGAGGGCGGCGAGCGGCTCCCCTTCGACCCGGCAGGCGAGACGCTCTACTTCGTCGGCCCGACGCCCGCCCGGCCCGGCCACGCTATCGGCGCCGCCGGACCGACGACCGCGTCGCGGATGGACGCGTGGTCGCCGCTGCTCGTCGAGCGCGGGCTGCGCGGCATGATCGGCAAGGGCCGGCGCTCGGAGACCGTCAAGGAGTCGATGCTCGAGCACGGCTGCGTCTACTTCGGGGCGATCGAGGGCACCGCGGCGCTGCTCAGCCAGTGCATCACCGCCAGCGAGGTCATCGCCTACGAGGACCTGGGCGCCGAGGCCGTGCGCCGCCTCGAGGTCCGCGACTTCCCCGCCCTCGTCGTCAACGACCTCCACGGCGGCGACCTCTACCGCGACGGCCCGGCGCGCTGGCGCCGCGCGCCGTCGTCGCCGTGAGCACGATCGCGTTCCCCGACGGCCAGGAGATCTCCGTCGAGGCCTCCGGCCCGGACTTCGTCTTCTCCGCGGTCCTGCCGCCGCGCCACGCCGGCCCGCCCGCACACCGGCACCGTCGCGAGCGCGAGGTGTTCACCGTCGCGTCGGGTCTCCTCGTGGTGCGGCTGGGTCCCGAGCGACGGCTGGTGCAGCCGGGCGAGACGGTCGCCGTCCCGCCGGGGACCACCCACGCGTTCGCCAACCCGTTCGACGAGCCGGTCCGTCTCCGGACGATCGAGACACCTGCGGGACCGCTGCAGGCCCAGCTCCAGGCCATGGCCGCCGCGCCGGGCCGCCCGCCGCTGCGCGAGCTCGCCCGCATCAACGCCGAGCACGGCTTCTCGTTCACCGTGGCCGGTCTCCCCGACCGACCGCAACGGCTGCTCTGGGCGCTGCTCGCGCGGTGGGCAGGCGACCGGTGACCGTGCTGCGGATCGCCACCTGGAACCTCTGGTGGCGCTTCGGCGAGCCGACACCCCGGCCGGCTCCGTGCGTCTGGTGACGACCCACCTCACCCCGGCGCTGACCGACTCCGCCCTCCGCGTCCTCCAGGTCCGGGCGATCACACGACACGTGGCGGGCGCGGACCCGACCGACCTGCCTCCGGTCGTGACCGGCGACTTCAACGCCGAGCCCGCGTCCGACGAGATGCGCCTGCTCGAAGGACACCTCACCGCACCCGCCGAGCCCGGCCTGCTGCTCGCCGACGCGTGGCGGTGGGCCGACGGCGCCGACCCCTTCGACAGGGCGACCTGGCGGCCCGACAACCCGTACGTCGCCGCGCTGGGCGACCCGCCGTCGCGCGTCGACCGCGTCCTGCTCGGGCTCGGACGCGGACCGGTGCCCGTGCGCGTCGAGCGCGTCGGACTGGTCGGCACGGGTCCCGAGGTCGGGGTGTGGCCGTCGGACCACGCCGGCGTGGTGGTCGACCTGCGGACGGGGCACTCCGGTCGAACCTCGCCCCCGCCGTGCCGCACGGGCCCCTGAGTGCTCTGATCGAGCACACCAGCACGAGAGCGGAGGTCGCAGCATGCAGTACGACGCGGTCCTGGCCGAGACGATCGGCATCCGCGGGCACGGCGACGACGAGATCGAGGCCTACACCGCACGCCCCATGGACGGCGCGCCGCGCGGCGGCATGATCGTCATCCACCACATGCCCGGCTACGACGCCGCGACCAAGGAGATCACGCGGCGCTTCGCGACCATGGGCTACCACGCGATCTGCCCGAACCTCTACACACGCGAGGCGCCGGGCGCGGACCCCGACGACGCCGCCGCCACGGCTCGCGCGCAGGGCGGCGTGCCCGACGAGCGGTTCGTCGGCGACGCCGCCGGCGCCGCGCGCTGGCTGCGGTCGCTGCCGACGGCCAACGGGAAGGTCGGTGCCATCGGCTTCTGCTCGGGCGGGCGCCAGGCCGTGCTCACCGGCATCGCCGTCGACGTCCAGGCCGCGATCGACTGCTACGGGGCGTTCGTCGTCGGCACACCCCCGGAGGGCTTCCCGCTGCAGGTCTCGCCCCTCGCCGACCGCATCCCCGAGCTCTCGGCGCCGCTGCTCGGCCTGTTCGGCAACGAGGACTCCTACCCCTCCCCCGACCAGGTCGACGAGCTCGAGAAGCTGCTGCAGGAGAACGGCAAGCCCTACGAGTTCTACCGCTACGACGACGCCGGGCACGCGTTCTTCTCCGTCGACCGGCCGGCCTACCGCGTCGCCGCCGCCGTCGACGGCTGGGAGAAGATCCGCGACTTCCTCGCGCGCCACCTGGGGGACTAGATGTGCACCTACAGCACCGAGAAGCTGGCGCTGGCGAAGTCGAGCGGCAAGGGGCCCGACGGCTGGTTCCCGCTCGAGACCGCGACGGTCTACTACGACCACCCGGTCCACGCCCCGGACGAGCACACCGTCAACATCGACTTCCTCAACCCCGACCGAGGCCCGGGCGCCCGCGTCGCCGTCGAGCTGAGCCTCGATTCCGCCCGCGAGCTGCTGGCCGCGCTCGCCGTCACCGTGGAGCGCGCCGCCCACCACTGAGCCCGCGGACCTGAGTGAAGGGCCCCGTCGATCGAACCAATCGATCGACGGGGCCCTTCGCTCGTCGACGAGGGGCTTGCCATGCCGACAGTCGCGATATATCGTTGAAGTGTCGCGAACGAACGAAGAAGGAGGAGCGACATGACGAGCTACGAGACTCCCGGCGGACGCCGGGACTTCGGAGACGGCCCGTTCGGGGACGGCCCCGGCGGGCGTGAGCACGGACGCGGGCACGGCCCGCGCCGGCACCCCGGTTTCGGCCGGGAGGCGATGTTCGGCGGCGAGTTCCCCGGCGGTCCGCGGGGGAAGTTCCGCCGTGGCCGGCGGGGCGGCCCGTTCGGCCGACCGGGCGGCTTCGGCGGCCCGGGTGGGTTCGGTGGCCCCGGCGGTTTCGGCGGCCCGGGCGGCTTCGGCGGCCCGCGCGGTGGTCACCGCGGGCGTCGGGCGCGCGGTGACGTGCGCACGGCGGTGCTGGCCCTCCTCGCGGAGGAGCCGATGCACGGCTACCAGATCATCCAGGAGATCGGTGAGCGGTCCGGCGGCGCGTGGCGCCCCAGCCCCGGCTCGGTCTACCCGACCGTGTCGCAGCTGGCCGACGAGGGCCTGGTGCGCACGGAGAAGTCCGAGGGCCGGTCGGTGATCCACCTGACCGACGCCGGGCGCACGTATGTCGACGAGCACCGCGAGGAGCTCGACGCCGTCTGGAACACGGCCGCGGCCGAGGACGGCTTCACCGGTCTGCGCGAGTCCGGGCGCTCCGTCATGGGCGCCGTCGCGCAGGTCGCGCAGGTCGGCAGCGAGGAGCAGATCGCCGAGGCGGTCCGGCTGCTCGACGAGACCCGCCGGCGCCTCTACCTGCTGCTCGCGGGTGAGGACACCGCCACCCCGTCGGAGGACGGGGACGAGGCGGGAACGGCCGGGTGAGCGTCACGGGCCGGCAACACGCGTGTGACACCACGTCACACGCCCGGCCTAGGCTCCGGGCGGAGTTGATCGCGAGATCGAGGAGGCCTGAGGACCGGCCGTGCTCCTGCGCCGACCCCCGTCGGGACCCCCCTCGCCCGGACCCGTCCTCCGGGACGTTCCGGGCGAGGACTGGGCCCTGCAGTACCGCACCGTCCACGGGTACCGCCGTGCCTTCCGCATGGCCGGGTCCGGGCCGGTCCTCCTGCTGATCCACGGCATCGGCGACGACTCGTCGACCTGGGGTCCGCTCCTCGACGACCTCGCCAGGGACCACACGGTCCTGGCCCCCGACCTGCTCGGCCACGGCGGCTCGGACAAGCCCCGCGGCGACTACTCGGTCGCCGCCTACGCCAACGGGATGCGGGATCTCCTCGGGGTCCTCGACATCGACCGGGCCACGCTCGTCGGGCACTCGCTCGGCGGCGGGGTGGCGATGCAGTTCGCGTACCAGTACCCCGAACGCACCGAGCGGATCATCCTGATCGGCGCCGGCGGGGTCTCCCAGTCGGTGAGCCCCGCGCTGCGGGCGGCCTCGCTGCCCGGCGCGCAGATCGTCCTCGGGATGCTCGGCCTGCCCGGCATGCGCACCCAGACCGAGGCCGTGATGTGGGCCCTGACCCGCCTCGACCACCCGCTGGGCCGCGACGCCGAGGACCTCGTGCGTCTCGTCGACGCCCTCCCCGACGCCACCAGCCGCAGCGCCTTCCTGCGCACACTGCGCGCGGTGGTCGACTGGCGCGGCCAGGTCGTCACCATGCTCGACCGCTGCTACCTCACCGCCGGCATGCCGACGCTGCTGCTGTGGGGCTCCGACGACATGATCGTCCCGGTCGAGCACGCGCAGATGGCGCACGACGCCATGCCCGGCAGCAGGCTCGAGGTGTTCGAGGGTGCCGGGCACTTCCCGTTCCACTCCCACCCGGAGAAGGTGCTCGGTGCGATGCGCGCCTTCCTCGCCGGCAGCGAGCCCGCACACTGGAGCGCCGCGGAGTGGCGGGACCTGCTGCGCCGGGGCCGCTAGCTCGCCAGCATCTCGGCCATCACCTCGTGGATGCGCCGGGTGTCCTCGTCGAGGAGACCGAACATCGCGAAGTGCCCGGCCGGCGTGTCGATCACGCGCAGCTCGCCGTGCGGCATGTGGCCGGCGTCGATCTCGCAGTCCTCGACGGGAAAGAACTGGTCGCCGCCGAACGGCACGACGAAGAAGTGCCCGGGGATCTTCCCGAGCGCCTTGTGCAGCGAGCCGTTGCCGTGCGGCGAGAGGTCGGCGCGCCACCACTTCGACGCCTGCGTGACCAGGTTGTTCGGGTCCATCGGCGCGAAGTAGCCGCGGATGAAGCCCTGGCGGAAGTCGTCGACCGACGCGAAGCCGAGCCGGCGCCAGTGCTCGTCGCGGTACCACGCGGGGGTGAAGCCGAGCAGCGAGAACGCGAGCGCGTGCCGGGTCAGGCCGAGCCGGACGTCGCCGGAGTCGGCGTAGAAGCCGCCGGCGAAGGCCGGGTCGGAGCGCAACAGCTCGAGGTGGAGGTCGATGAAGATCCGGTTGTGGGCCGGAGTCCTCGCCGTTCCGGCGAAGGCCGCCGCCCGCGGCACCATGTCCGGGTGGCGCACCGCCCACTCGTAGGTCTGCTGGGCGCCCATCGACCACCCGAGCACGGCGTGCAGGCGCTCGATGCCGAGGTGCTCGGTGACGAGACGGTACTGCGCGACGACGTCGTCGGCGATCGCCACGGGCGGGAACTGCCCGCGGTCGAAGGGCGCCGGGGTGTTGGACGGCGAGCTCGACATCCCGCCGCCGATCTGGCCGGGGCAGATGACGAAGTACCTCGCCGGGTCCAGAGGCGTCCCGGGCCCGATGTGCATGTCGAGCGACGACGGCGACCCCGAGTACATGTGCGGCACGAGCACCGCGTTGTCCTTCGCGGCGTTCAGCGTGCCGTGCGTCCGGTACGCCAGCGACGCGTTCGGCAGCGTGTAGCCCGATTGCAGCACGAACGGGCCGAGGTCGAGGTACTCGTGCTCGCCCTGCTGTGCGTGCGTGTACCAACCGCGCCCGTCGGTCACCCCTCGCCCCTCACGTCGTCGCCTCGCGGGAGGTCATCAGATCACGGCTGCGAGCGTCGCCGTCCCGCGATGGGTGAGGATGGTTCGGTGACCTCCGCGAGCTCCCCGACCACCGACACCGACGACCCCTACCTGTGGCTCGAGGACGTCACCGGTGACGACGCCCTGGCCTGGGTCCGGGAGCGCAACGCCGAGTCGCTCGAGGTCCTGACCGGTTCGCAGCGGTTCAGCGGGACCCGCGACGGCCTGCGCGCGGTGCTCGACGCCGACGACCGCATCCCCTACGTCCGCCGTCGCGGAGATCTGCTCTACAACTTCTGGCAGGACGCCACGCACACCCGCGGCCTCTGGCGGCGCACGACCCTGGAGAGCTACCGCACGGGCGACCCCGACTGGGAGCTGCTGCTCGACGTCGACGACCTCGCGACGGCCGAGGACGAGAACTGGGTGTGGGCGGGCGCGGCGGTGCGCTACCCCGACTACTCGCGCGCGCTCGTCCAGCTCTCACGCGGCGGGGCCGACGCCACGGTCGTGCGGGAGTTCGACCTGGGATCGAAGGAGTGGATCACCGACGGGTTCACGCTGCCGGAGGCCAAGAGCCGCGTCGGATGGATCGACGAGGACACCGTGTTCGTCGGCACCGACCTCGGGCCCGGATCGCAGACCACGTCGGGCTACCCGCGGGTGATGCGGCGGTGGCGACGCGGCCAGGACGTCACCGACGCCGAGGTGGTGTTCACGGCCGACGAGACCGACGTGTCGGCCTTCGCCGGCCACGACCACACCCCCGGCTACGAGCGCGACTTCGTCGGCCGCAGCCCCGACTTCCACACCACCGAGGAGTTCCTCCTGCGCCCGGACGGGACGCAGGTGCTCATCGACGTCCCGCCCGACGCCGAGACCGACGTCGAGCGCGAGTGGCTGCTCGTGCGGACGAGGTCGCCGTGGACGGTGGAGGGTGTCGAGCACCCGGCCGGATCGCTGCTGTGCTTCGACTTCGAGGCCTATCTCGCCGGCGACCGGACCTCGCGGGTGCTCTTCTCCCCCACCCCGAGCAGCTCCCTGAGCTACCACGCCTGGACGAAGAACCACCTGGTCCTGGCGGTGCTCACGGATGTGGTGACGCGTCTCGAGGTGCTGACCCCGGCGCAGGACTGGGCCCGCCGGGAGCTGCCCGCGGGCCCGGAGCTCGGATCGGTCGACCTCATCGGGGTCGACCCGGACCGCGGCGACGAGTACTTCCTGGACACCGACAGCTACGTGCAGCCGTCGACGTTCCTGCGCGGTGAGCTGGGTTCGGAGTCCGATCCGGAGCCGGAGGTGCTGCGGACGGCGCCCGCGCGCTTCGACGCGACCGGGCTCGAGGTGCGGCAGTTCTTCGCCGTCTCGGACGACGGGACGCAGATCCCGTACTTCGTGGTCGGGCAGGTCGCGGACGTCCCCGGCCCGACGCTGATGACCGGCTACGGCGGCTTCGAGATCGCGCTGACCCCGGGCTACAGCGGGGTCATCGGTCGCGGCTGGCTCGCGCGCGGCGGCACCTACGTCGTCGCGAACATCCGCGGCGGCGGCGAGTACGGGCCGACCTGGCACACCGCCGCCCTCGGGGAGCACCGCCACCGCGCGTACGAGGACTTCGCCGCCGTCGCGCGGGACCTCGTCGCCCGCGGCATCACGACAGCGTCGCAACTGGCGATCCACGGGGGCAGCAACGGCGGGCTGCTCATGGGCGTGATGCTGACGCGCTACCCGTCGCTGTTCGGGGCGATCGTGGTGATGGTGCCGCTGTTCGACATGCGCCGGTTCCACCTGCTGCTGGCCGGGGCGTCGTGGATGGCGGAGTACGGGGACCCGGACGTTCCGGAGGAGTGGGCGTGGATCGCGCAGTACTCGCCGTACCAGAACCTCTCGGCCAGTGATGCCTACCCGCCGGTGCTGGTGACGACGTCGACCCGCGACGACCGCGTGCACCCGGGGCATGCCCGGAAAGCCGTGGCGCGGTTGCGGGAGCAGGGGCATGCCGTCGAGTACTACGAGAACATCGAAGGCGGCCATGGCGGCGCGGCGGACAACGAGCAACGCGCCTTCCAGTGGGCGCTGGTGTTCGAGTTCTGTTGGCGGCAGGTGGGCTGAGGAGGGTCAGCGGACACCGAGCGTGCGTCCATAATGATCAACGTAGCTTGTCGACCACGATGGACGCACACTCGGTGCCTGGACTGCCGCAGCGTGCTAGAGAGTCTCCGGGTCGAACTCACCGGCCTTCACGCCGTCGATGAACGCGTTCCACTCGCGAAGGGTGAACACGCGGGCCTCGAGCTCGGGGTTCTTGGAGTCGCGCACGGCGAAGTGACCGGAGGCCGGAAGTCTCGCGACCTCGACACAACCACCCATACCACTGAATGAAGACTTCCGGAAACGGGGAGCCGAGAATGACACTCTTCACCTTTCTCTCGGGATTCCCTCGCGCACGAGTCGGCGCACGAGGTCATCACTCTCTTCGGGGGACAGCGAGGAACTCCGGAGTTCCTCGAATGACACGAGAAAGCGCCCGACGGTTTCCTTGTCCTCGAAGTACGCGTCGTGCAGCGCACCCTCGAGGTTGACCACCGTCGGGTCGATCTCGGTCTCGCGGGGCATGAATGCGGTGAACGGGCTGTACAGCGCCTCGTGTGGCCCCGCGGACAGTTGGCGAATGCGTATATCGAAGCGGTCGGTCAGGTCCGCGAGCCGCTCCCATTGTCTCCGCATGACGGCCTCGCCACCGACGAAGCGCCAGAGCACCGACTCGTCGACGATCACCCTCACCGTCGGAGGGCTTGCAGCCTCGAGAATCTCCTGGCGGCCCATCCTCACTGTCACGAGACCGGCCACCGAATCTTCGGTGAGATTCGGGCTCAGTGCACGGATCAACGCTTCGGCGTACTCCCGCGTCTGCAGGAGGCCGTACAGAAACGGGGCGCAGTACGAACGAATCTCTGCCGCCTCGGCCTCCAACGAGACGTAATAGTCGAGGTCCGCGGGAGTGGCGTCGGAGTACGGATGCCACCAGCCCTGCGACTTGCCCTCGTTGACCCATCGCTCCGCGCGACGGCGGTAGTCCTCGTCCTCGACGCCGTAGAGGGTCAGCAGATTGCGGACGTCCCAGACCTTCGCAGGGGACTGGCCGTTCTCCAGCCGACTGATCTTGCTCGGCGAGACCTCGAGCTCGCGGGCGACCTGGTCGAGGCTCATGCCGGCACGGTCCCGGAGACGACGCAGCTCGGACCCCAGGCGGCGCCGGACGACGACCGGCCCGAAAGATCGCTCTGCCACCAACCCCCCAAGTCAGAGCCAGTTTCCAAAGAGCCCGACGCTGCGGACATGGGCTATGCATCTTGCACAAGCAGCCGCCTGCACCAACGGCCGCGTGCGCGGCCGCACCTTCTCACGAGCACGGACCGTAGCGCACTCGGGCCCTGCAGTAACGCTGGGTGCGACGAGACACGCCGCCCCGATCCTCTACCACCCGCTAGAGATCAAAGAAGCCGGCCGCGCACGGCTGCGCCGGGACCTCCAAGGCTGCAAATCGCTGTGAGATTTGTGCTGCAAACAACAGGATCTTGCAGACCGCACCAAGTTCTAGCTATCCAGCCGCCCAGGCTTGTGGAGCCGGTCCCATTCGTGCGAATCGACCCCACGAGTTACTGCGTCAGGAGATCGACTCTCTTGCTGAAAGATCTCTCAATCATCCAGCACGGCGGCACCACCAGAATGGATCGTACAAGCGACATATCTCTTGAGGAGCTTACGAAACCCGTGCTTCGCTCTCCTCCGGTGACCGGCGGCGGAACTACTCGACCGAAACGCACGATCATGGCGTCCGAGCCGGTATTCGTTCTTCGATCCTTCGATATGATCTCACCTTCTCTCGTATCTCGCTTGAGTTCGCCGCGGGCCTCCTGTGACCCCTTCAGGGCCAGGACCTTCTTGCGAGTGTCTTTCATTATGAGTCGTGGAAAGCGAATTCAAAGAGCCTGCAGGGGCTCGAGCTACTCGCCAGACAAGTGAGTCGTCATCGTGTTGATGCAACGCATGCAGTTGCTCTCACCCATTAGATTGGGGTATGCGCAGGACTGACGGTGCCCAAGCAGAGTACGCGACGTGCAGGCCGTTCGAGCGCGCCCCAGAGACTCCAAACCGAAGCGCTGGCAATACACCCCTGAAGGCATTTGAAATGTGCGATGCCCCGACATCGAGCTCAGGCCTCGACGCCGTAGAATGTCCTAGAGACTAAGAAGCGAGGGCCAGGAACTGCTTTCAGGGCAGCCACTATCGACCGCGCTGCAGTACTTGCCGCCAAGGCACCGACGTGGCGTCACGCACCTCGTCCTTCGATTCGAAAGAGATGCTTGGCCAGGCCCATTGGGTCGGCTCGAAGGGGTGGCGCGATTTCGCTGCTTCCCGGCTCACCGCTCCACAGCGTATTTAGTCCTGGCCCTCGACATGAGAGTTCGGCAAGGTGGCGACGTCCCGAACCGCGGCCGGGAGTCCAGCCGACTGATCTTGCTCGGGGAGACCTCGAGCGCGCGAGCAGCCTGCTCCAAGCTCATCTCGGCGCGCCCTCGGAGCCGACGCAGCTCCGAGCCCAGACGCCGCCGGACGACAACAGGCCCGAAGGAGCCCTCAGCCACCGACCTTCTCCTCGCGTCCACCGACCCATAAGTGCGGACTTCTGCAAGCATTCAGCCGTGCAACTTGCACGTTAGACCCTTGCTCAAACGTTGATTCCCGCGACGGCGCACCCTAGCGTCGAGTCATCGCACCGTCGCACCACGTGGGCACGACACAGGGGCTCAGGGTTCGACAGAACGACGACACACGGTTGGGAGAGCACGCACCAGCACCACCTCGCGGGGGAGGCACTCACATGGCACCGGTTCCAGCAGGCGACGACGTACCCGGCACAGCAGCACCCGAGCAGCGGTCACGGCGACCGCGCGACGTGCTGGAGCGGGCGAAGCGAGCCGCGGGAGTCGAGTTCAACCTCCGCCGCCGGGTCGAGGCGATGCTCGCCAACATGCGCGCCTTCGGCCGTCAGGAAGAGCTGGGACCGGACGATCAGCGGTGCACGGTGATGGCGTACCAGCTCAGCTGCCTGCGGGCGCGCCTCCCCGACCTGGACCCGCGGCCCGCTCCCCCGTCGACGCTCGAACCGGCGTGAGCGCAGACGCCCTGATCAGACGCCGTTGCATTTGACGTCCGACCTTCCTGGACTGTCGTCTGTGCTACGTAATACAGTCGGGCGATGCGCACTCCGGGAACCGACTGATGGCGGCCGCCGACTCGTCGCCGGCGACGTTCCGCGTGAGCCCGGAGGAGCGCTATCTCCTCGAAGCCGTGGCGCACTACACCGGGAAGACGATGTCGGCGTTCGTGCGCGAGGCGGCGCTCGTCCTCGCCCGGAAGGTCGTCGACGACGCCGGACCCGAAGCGGTCCTCGAGGGCGACCGGGAGTGGAGCCAGAAGGGCCGGCTCACGATCGAGGAACGGCGCCGGGCTCTCGAGCACCAGCGGGAGATGTCGCACGACGACACCCGCTGAGCACTACCGGACGGTGAAGAGCCCGGTGGGCGGGCCGCCGGTGTCGCGGACGATCGACCAGGCCGCCTCGTAGAGACGATCGCGGGCGAGGTTCAACAGCGCGCGGTGCTCGCTCGACCGTGCGGCGAGATCCTCGAGCACCGGGCTGAGCAGGACCAGCACGCCGACCAGGCTCTCCGTGTCGACCGGTTGGTTCGGCGCCGCGTAGTGCCGCACGATCTGCAGGTAGCGCATCGCGTACGCCGCGATCTCCACGGACGAGGCGCCGTCGACGACGTGGTCGACGTCGTGCAGGGCGAGCGGGAACTGGGCCGGGACGTCGAACCCGTCGCGCAGCGCCTCGAAGACACGACCGGACAGTCCGTGGAGGTCGAGCACCTCCTGGGGCTTGTCGCCCTCGGATCGCACCCGGTCACCCCCCGATCCAGCACCTGCACGAACGGTAGGCATTCACTCGGCCGAACGACAGGGGTCGGACGTGATCGCTCGTCACCAGAGGTCGCGGCTGAACCAGTGGTGGGCGTACGGGTTGGCGTTGTAGGGCTCCGTCTCGACGAAACCCTCGGCGGCATAGAGCGCGCGCGCCTCGGTCAGGTCGCCGGCGGTGTCGAGGACGAGACGACGCAGGCCGGCCTCGCGAGCGAGGTCGGTGAGATGGGCGAGCAGGCGTCGCCCGAGGCCGTGGCCCCGCGTCCCGGGATCGACCCACATCCGCTTGATCTCGCCCGCCCCCGGCGGGACGTCGGCGCCCTCGAACCGCAGGCCGGCGCAGCCCACGACCCGGTCGCCCCGCTTCGCGACGACGAAGACGCCGAGCGGCGGCGCGAACGCCAACGGGTCGTCGGCGAGGAAATCCTCCGACCACGACGGCTCCGGCGCCTTCTCCGGCCAGCGCCGGGCGAGCTCTCCCGCGTAGGCGCGCAGGGCGGTCAGCCCGTCGGGCGAGTCGGGGCGCACGGCAGCCAGGACGATCTCCACACGCCCATCATCCGTTCCAGTCGACGAGCTGCACGATCACCCCGTTCGGATCGCGGACCTGGAACGCGCGCTCGCCCCAGGGCTCGACCGTGAGAGGCATGGTGATCACGACGTCCTCGCTCTCGAGCCGCGCGAGCTCGCCCTCGAGATCGTCGACGACGAACGCGAGGATCAGCCCCGCCGCATGGTCGTCACGCTGGTCGGCCGGCAGGGAGTCGAGGCCGGTGCGCAGGAACACGACGGACATCCCGGCGTCGTCGCGCGCGAGCGAGGCGAACCCGTCGGCAGCCATCGCCTGCGTGAAGCCGAAGTGCCGGACGAGGAAGGCGGCCGACGCGGCGGGGTCGGCGACGTTCAGGGAGACCGCGGAGGCGGTGATCTTCATGGTTCCTCGTTTCTCCGTACGCTGTACATCGTACGTTGTACAGGAAATCGTGGGAGCATGCGGCCGATGAGCGACGACCCGTCCCGCACGCTCGCCCTGCTCTGGCGGATCGACGAGCCCGGGACGCGTGGTCCGCGGCGGGGCCTCGACCTCGACGTCGTCGTCGCCCGCGCGACCGCGCTCGCCGACGCGGGCGGCCCCGAGGGCCTGGACGCGCTGACCGTGCGCGCCCTCGCGAGAGAGCTCGGGGTCGCGCCGATGACGCTCTACACCTACGTGCCCGGCCGCGAGGAGCTGGCGGATCTCGTCGTCGACGCCGCGTACGCGGCGATGCCCCGGTCCGACACGACGGGCCGCCCCTGGCGCGAGCGCCTCACGGCGATCGCCGAGGAGAACCGGGCACTCCACCGCCGGCACCCGTGGGCGGCCCGCGTCGACCCGTCACGGCCGGTGCTGGGTCCCGGCGAGACCGGCAAGTACGAGCACGAGCTCGCCGCGTTCGACGAGCTCGCGGAGCTCGCCGGGCTCGACGACGTCGACCGGGACGCCGCGCTGACCTTCTTGCTCGACGTCACCCGCGCCGCGGCCCTCGTCGAGCAGGGCGCGGCCGGCGACGACACCGGCGCCTGGTGGGCCGCGCGGGCGCCGGTGCTCGCCCGCGTCCTCGACCCGGAGCGCTACCCGCGCGCGGTCCGCGTCGGGACGGCCGCGGGCGCGGCGCAGGGGTCGGCGCGCGCGCCCGACCACGCGTGGCGGTTCGGCCTCGCCCGGGTGCTCGACGGTCTCGGGGCGATGGTCGAGTGAACCGGACCGACCCATCGAGCACGATGGACCGATGGCGGCGGTGGTCCTCGTGCACGGTGGCTGGCACGGCGGCTGGGTGTGGCGCCCGGTCGGGGCGCGGCTCCGGGCGGCCGGCCACGACGTGCACGCGCCGACGCTGACGGGGGTCGGTGAACGCGCGCACCTGCACGGACCGCACGTCGGGCTCGCGACGCACGTCGAGGACGTCGTCGCCACGCTCGTCATGGAGGATCTCCGCGACGTGCTGCTCGTCGGGCACAGCTCGAGCGGCGCCGTCGTCACCGGCGTCGCGCAGCGGGCCGCCGCGCGGCTCGCCGGGCTGGTCTACCTCGACGCGTTCGTGCCGGAGCCGGGTCAGTCGGTCCTCGACCTGCTCCCGGCGGCGCGCCGCGCCTTCTTCCTCGACAACGTCGACGCCGACGACCGCATCGCTCTCGACCCGGACGTCGCCATGGACGGCTGGGCGATCCGCGACCCGGCGGCCCGGCGGCCCGGGCCTGGGTCGGCCCGCGACTGCGTCCCCACCCGCGGCGCGGGCTCGCCGATCCGCTCCCGGACGGCCCGGCATCGGCACTCCCCCGCTGGTTCGTCCACTGCCGCGACAAGCCGACAGGCGACGCCTTCGCCGGGTTCGCCGCCGCCGCGGGGTGGCGAGGTGTCGAGGTCCTCGACACCGGCCACGACGCCATGGTCACCGATCCGGAGGAGACCGCGCAGGTGCTCCTGGCGCTGGTCAGCTGAGCACGTGCCGGTCCCGGCCGGCGCCGACGCCCATGAGGACGGTGGGCACGACGAGCACCAGCATCACGACGAGCGGCACCGTCCACCCGCCGCTGAGGTCGTGCAGCGCACCGAGCGCGAACGGCCCGATCGCCGCCAGCGTGTAGCCCACACCCTGCGCCATCGCCGACAGCTCGGCGGTGTGCTCGGTGTCGGGCGAGCGCAGCGTGATCAGCAGGAGCCCGAGGGCGATGTTCGAGCCCTGCGCGATCCCGAGCACGATCATCCACAGCACGGCCAGCGAGCCGGGAGCAGTGATCAGGCCGATGTAGCCGACCACGTAGAACGCGCAGGTCAGCACGATGAGCCAGCCCTGGGAGGGGCGGCGCATCGCGAGGGACGGCGCCATCGCGGAGAAGAACAGCCCGACGAACCCCGCGAGCGACAGGAGCAGCCCGGCCTCGGTGGGCTCGCGCCCCGCGTCGACGAAGATCGTCGGGACCCAGGCCGTGATCGCGTAGAACTGCAACGACTGCAGGCCCATGAACAGCGTGACCTGCCAGGCGAGGCGGTCGCGGGCCAGCGCCCGCCACAGCGGCGGACCCTCGCGCGGGGGCGGCGGAACCGTGCGACGACGGGCCCGCGGCAGCCACACGACCAGCGTCGCCACCGTGAGGAGGCCCCACAGGCCGAGGGTCCAGCGCCAGTCGAGCCCGGTGATGCGCTGCAGCGGGACGGTGACGGCGGCGGCGACCGCGCCGCCGCCGGTGAGCACCATCGAGTAGGCGCCGGTCATCGCACCGGTGCGGTGCGGGAAGTCGCGCTTGACCAGGGTCGGCAGCGACACGTTGCCGACGGCGATCGCCGTCCCCACGAGCACGCTGCCGACGAGGATGACGAGGAGCGCGTCGACGAGGCGCAGGGCGATGCCCACCCCGAGCACGAGCAGGGCGGCGACGAGGAGACGCTCGAGACCCCACCGGCGCGCGAGCCGCGGTGCCACCGGCGACAGCAGCCCGAAGCAGAGCACCGGCAGGCTCGTCAGCAGCCCGGCGACGCCGCTGGAGACGCCCAGGTCCTCGCGGGCCTGGTCGACCAGGGGCGCGACCCCGACGACCGGCGGCCGCAGGTTGGCCGCGAGCAGCAGGACCGCGAAGGCGGCCAGCGCGCCGCCGCGACGGACCGCCGTCGGCGACGTGGTGGACGTGCTCACGTCCAGAACCGCGCGATCTCCTCGGCCCGCGCCCGGCCCTGCGCCCGCCCCGCCTTCGCCGACGCCGGCATCGTCGCGGGGTCGAGGACGTTCGTGCCGAAGGCCCCGACGGAGGTCTCGTCGGCGATGATCGAGGCGGCGGACGTCTCGGGATGCTGCTCCTGGCGGTACTCGATCTCCTGGGTCACCGAGCGGAACGGGCCGCCGGCCGGCGGGTCGAGCGGAGCGACGACGAGCACGCGGTCGGCAGGCCCGACGATCTCGAAGCCGTCGTCGTCGGCGCGCGCCACGTGCACGATCGAGGCGACGCCGCCGTCGACGTAGCGCCGGCCGGCGGCCGTCATCGGCGGCCAGACCCCGGGCACGGCACAGCTCGCCGCGACGGCGTCGACCAGCCCGACGCGGGCGTCGCGCGTGAAGACCGCGAGCTCGCCGGTCTCCGCGTCCACGGCCGAGATCCGCAGATCCGTCGGGGGCCACTCCTTGACCGGCAGGCGGGCGTCGATGGCCTCGCGCCGCTCCGACTCGGGCGGCGTGTCGGCCGCCAGCGCCCACGCGCCGAGGCGTGCCCGCATGTCGGCGGCGTCGCGGGCACCGTCCATCGCGGCGGCGAGCTCGGTCCCGAGGACCTCCATGTCGAGGGTCGCGGGCGGTCCGGAGGTACCGGCCGCCTCGCCCGCGAGGTGCTGTTCGTGCAGCTCCGCGAGGTCCACGCCCGTCGTCAGCAACGTCCCGACGACCGACCCGGCCGAGGTGCCGACGACCCGGTCGGCGAGCGCCAGGTCGACGCCACCCTCGGCGAGGCCCACGAGGACACCCACCTCCCAGGCGATCCCGGCGAGTCCACCTCCCCCGAGGACGAGGGCGCGCGTGATCGAGGGAGGAGCGTCGGCGGTCACCGGGTCACCCTCCACCCGCGCGGCCCGCTCCGCACGGCCGGATCGGGCATCTCACGCCGCGGGCACGGTCACCACGAGGTCGTAGAGACGGGTCGTCTGCGTCGGGTCCTGGTTGTCGTCGCTGACGAGCAGGACGCGCAGGGCACCGTTCGGGGCTCGACCGAGCACCGTCATCCCCTCGATGTTGTCGAGCAACGGGTTGGCCTGCGCCTGCTGCGCGGTGGCCCCGAGCGTCGGGCAGGTGCCGAGGTCGGCGAGCAGGGTCCGGGGCATCGGGTCGGTGCCGCGGCGGGGGTCGGCGACGGCGAGGTGCACGGTGTTGCCGACGCCGTCGGTGTACGAGCGCTCGAGCACCAGGAGCCGGCCGTCGCCGACGGCCGCGATCTCGGAGACGTCGAGGCCGGCGTCGGGCCGGTAGGCGTACGTCGGGCCGGGCGCCGGGCCGTTCCACGTCGGGAACCGCCGGAGGCCGGGGTCGTCACCGGCGAGCGCGCCCTCCAGGGCGCCGACGACGGTCTCGCCGGGGTTCACCGCGACGCCCTCGAGGGACTCGTTGGGCGTCGCCCGGCCGGCGAGGTCGGGCGGGAGGTCGAGGCGCCCGATCAGCCGGCCGTCGGGCGCGTACCGGCGGACCGACGGCTCGGTCTCCGAGGTGACCAGCCGCGTGCCGTCCGCATCGACGGCGAGACCCTCGGCGTCGAGGGGGCGGCCCGCCTCGTCCGCGAGCGGCGTCGCGCCGACGGGCCGCCGGGTGCGCGGGTCGAGGGCGAACAGCACCGAACGGTCGCTCAGCGCCAGCAGCGACCCGCCCCGGTCGACCGCGAGTCCCGAGAGCCCCATGACCGGCCAGACCCGTCGCGCGCCGTACTCGGCCCCGTCGAGGACGTCGGAGTACCCGGCGATCGCGACGCTCGCCGAGCACTTCTCGGGTAGGGGCGGGACGGCGGACGCGGGCGGCCCGCCGCACGCGCCGAGCGCGGCCAGCAGCACCCCGAGCAGCGCTGCTCTCCTCATGCCCGCCACCGTGCCGCATCAGGGTGAACGGCGCGTGCTTCCTCGGTGATCGAAGTACCGATACGGACGCTCTGAGTGTCGATGAGAGGAGCACGCCGATAGGGGCACTTCGCTGACACACCTCAGCCCCGACGCGACTCCGCCTCGGCGACGCGTTCGATCACCGTCAGCACGCTGTCGGGGTTCAGCGACATGCTGTCGATCCCCTGCTCCACGAGGAACTCGGCGAGGTCGGGGTGGTCGCTGGGGCCCTGGCCGCAGATGCCCACGTAGCGGCCCTTGGCGTGCGCCGCCTCGAGCAGCATGGTGATCATCTTCTTGACCGCGGGGCTGCGCTCGTCGAACAGGTGGGTGAGGCGGTCGTCGTCGCGCCCGATGCCCAGGGTCAGCTGGGTGAGGTCGTTGGAGCCGATGGAGAAGCCGTCGAAGCGGTCGGCGAACTCGTCGGCCTGCAGGATGTTCGACGGGATCTCCGCCATGACGTAGACCTGCAGCTCGTCCCGGCCGCGCTCGAGCCCGAACTCGGCCATCGTCTCCAGGACCCGGTCGGCCTCCTCGGGGGTGCGGCAGAACGGGACCATGACGATGACGTTGGTGAAGCCCATCTCGGTGCGGACGCGGTGCAGCGCGCGGCACTCGAGCGCGAACGCCTCCTTGTAGTCGTCGCTGTAGTAGCGCGACGCCCCGCGCCAGCCGAGCATCGGGTTCTCCTCGTCGGGCTCGAACTGCGTCCCGCCGATCAGCCCGGCGTACTCGTTGGTCTTGAAGTCCGAGAGCCGCACGACCACCGGCTCCGGGTACTGGGACGCGGCGATCGTGGCGATGCCGCGGGCCAGGTGGTCGACGAAGTACTCGCCCTTGTCGTCCCAGCCGGCGGTCAGTTCCTCGATCTGCCGCTTCGCGTCGTCGTCCTCGACGTCCTCGAGGTGCAGCAGCGCCAGCGGGTGGGCCTGGATGACGTTGTTGACCAGGTACTCCATGCGCGCCAGCCCGATGCCGTGCGCAGGCAGGCGCCACCACTGCATCGCGGCCGCCGGGCTGCCGATGTTCATCATCACGCGGGTCGTCGGCTCGGGGACACCGTCGAGGTCGAGCTCGCGCTCCTCGTAGTCGAGCAGGCCCTCGTAGACGTGACCCTCGTCGCCCTCGACGCAGGAGATCGTCACCTCGCGGCCCTCGCCGAGGATCTCGGTGGCGTTGCCCGTCCCGACGATCGCCGGCACACCGAGCTCGCGGCTGACGATCGCGGCGTGCGACGTGCGTCCGCCCCGATCGGTGACAATCGCGGCGGCGCGCCGCATGATCGGCACCCAGTCCGGGTCGGTCATCTCGGTGACCAGGACCTTGCCGTCGGTGAACTGGTCGACGTCGTCGGCGGACGCGATCACCTGGACTGCGCCGGCCGCGACCTGCTGCCCGATCGCGAGCCCGGAGACGATCACCTCGCCGGACTCGGTGAGGTGGAACGTCGACAGCGTCCCGGCGCCGGTGCGCGACTGCACGGTCTCCGGGCGGGCCTGGACGACGTAGAGCTCGCCGCTGCGCCCGTCCTTGGCCCACTCGACGTCCATCGGACGGCCGTAGTGCTCCTCGATGACCGTGCCCCAGCGGGCGAGCTGGAGGATCTCGTCGTCGTCGAGGACGAGGGACCGCCGCTCCTCGTCGGTGGTGTCGACGTTCTCCGTCGGCTCGTCGGACGGGTCGGAGGTGTCGGTGTAGACGAGCTTGCGCTCCTTCGCGCCGACCGTGCGGGCGATGATCGGCCGCAGCTCCTCGCGGTCGAGGAACGGCTTGTAGACCGTGTACTGGTCCGGGGTCACCTCACCGCCGACGACGTTCTCGCCGAGGCCCCAGGCGGCGTTGATGATCGCGGTGTCGGGGAAGCCGGTGTCGGAGTCGATCGTGAACATGACCCCCGCGGAGCCGAGGTCGGCGCGGACCATCGTCTGGATGCCGATGGAGAGGGCGACGTCGGTGTGCTCGAAGCCCTGCTCGACGCGGTAGCTGATCGCGCGGTCGGTGAACAGCGAGGCGTAGCAGTCCTGGCACGCCGCGAGCAGCGCGTCGGCGCCGGTGATGTTGAGGTACGTGTCCTGCTGGCCGGCGAAGCTCGCGTCGGGCAGGTCCTCGGCGGTCGCGCTGCTGCGCACGGCCACGTCGATGTCCTCGGTGCCGTGGCGCTCGCCCAGCTCGGCGTAGGCCGACCGGATGGCCTCGGCGGTCGACGCCGGGAACTCGGCCTGGGCGAAGAGGTCGCGGATCGCCTGCCCGGCGTCCGCCAGCTCGCGCTTCCCGTCCGACAGCTCGGACAGGATGTCGGCGATCTTCTCGTCGAGGGAGTTCTCCGCCAGGAACGACCGGTACGCCGTCGCGGTGGTCGCGAAGCCGCCGGGGACGCGGATGCCCCTCTCGGACAGGTTGCCGATCATCTCGCCGAGCGAGGCGTTCTTGCCGCCCACCTCCTCGACGTCGCCGGACCCCACCGACTCCAGCCACCGGACCTCGTCCGCCACCGTGTCCTCCTCCGTCGTGGGCCGGGCGCTCCGACGTTCCCGCCACGTCGGTTGCGCACGGCCGAGCACCGGGCGGAGTCCCCGCCCCGGCACCCCCGGGAAACGGCGGACCGATTCAGGAGGTCGGGCGGACCAGTCGCGTGACCAGCCGGTCGATCTCCGCCTCCGGGTCCGCCGTGAGCCCCGTGTGCACCGGGCCGGGCTGGAGGACGGTGCTGCGCGGCGCGGTCAGCCAGCGGAACCGCTCGCCCGCCGACAGGACGCCGGCCGGCCCCTCCCCCCGCACCGCGCGCTCCCAGGCGTCGAGCGCGTCCCGGACGGCGTCGAGGTCGGTGTGCGGGTCGAGCGCGCGGACGCGGTCGACGTCGAGGGCGATGCGCGCCGCGAGGTGCTCGCGGTGGCGGCAGTAGAGGAGCACGCCGACGTTGACCAGCTCGCCGCGCTCGATGTCGGGCACCACGCGCAGCAGGGCGTACTCGAAGGTGTCCTTCACGTCGGCACCCAGGCCTCTCGCTCGGCGAGCCGGGCCAGGAGGTGCTCGACGTAGGCGGCGCGCTGACCGCCGTCGTCCAGCCACTCGTCCGGCACGAGCGCGACGACCTCGGTCAGCAGCGCCCGGTCGATCCGCGCGGCGAGCTCGCGGTCGGCCTCGGCGCGGGCGGTCGCGACCGGTGCCAGGACGTGGTCGGCGAGGTCGTAGGGACGGGCGACCACCGCGGCCGCGCGGGCCCAGCTGTGGTGGAAGTACAGGCAGGCGCCGTGGTCGATCAGCCACAGCTCGCGGTGCCAGCGCAGCAGGTTGGGGTTGCGCCAGGAGCGGTCGACGTTCTCGACGAAGGCGTCGAACCACAGGACCCGGGAGGCCTCGAGCGGCTCGACGGCGTGCGCGACCGGGTCGAAGCCGATCGCGCCCGGCAGGAAGTCCATGCCGAGGTTCGCGCCGCCGCTGCGGGCGAGGAGCTCCTGGACCTCCCAGTCCGGCTCCGCGCGGGCGATGACGGGATCGAGGTCGAGCACCACCAGCTCGGGCACCCGCAGCCCGAGCCGCCGGGCGAGCTCCCCGGCGACGACCTCGGCGACCAGCGCCGTGGGTCCCTGTCCGGCACCGGTGAACTTGGCGACGTACGTGCCGAGGTCGTCGGCCTCGACGAGCCCCGGGAGCGAGCCGCCCTCACGGAGCGGGGTGACGTACCGGGTGGCGGTCACCCGGCGCAGTGCGGACACCCGGTCATCCTCCCCGGTCGCCCACCGGGCAACCTTGGGGGCCGTGCGCCTCGGGACCTGGAACGTGCTGCACGGCGCCGCGACCGCCGACGGCCCCGTCGACGGCGGCCGTTTCGCCGACGCGGTTGCCGGCCTCGACGTCGACGTCCTCGGGCTCCAGGAGGTCGACCGCGCCCAGCCGCGGTCCGGCGGCCTCGACCTCACCCGGGTCGCCGCCGACGCGATGGGGGCGGTCGAGCACCGGTTCGTGCCCACCCTGCACGGCGTGCCCGAGGCGTGGACGCCGGAGAACGGGGCAGGGAGCTCGCCGGCGTACGGCATCGCGCTGCTCTCGCGGCTGCCCGTCGTCGACTGGCGGGTGGTGACGCTGCCGCGGCTGCCCCGCGACGTGCCCCTGGTGCTCGGCCATCCCCGCCGCCTGGTCGTGGTGCGCGACGAGCCCCGCACCGCCGTCGCCGCCCGCGTCGTCGGCCCCCACGGGCCGGTGACGGTGGTGACCACGCACCTGTCGTTCATCCCGGGCTGGAACCTCGTCCAGCTGCGCCACCTCGCGCGCCGCCTGCGCACCGAGGACCCGCTCGTGCTCACCGGCGACCTCAACCTCGGCGTACGGCGCGCCCGGCTCGTCGGCGGCCTGACCGGACTCGTCAGCGGGCGCACCTTCCCCGCCGACGCTCCCCGCCGCCAGATCGACCACCTGCTGGGCCGGGGCGTCCTCGCCTCCGCCCCGCGCGTGCACCACCCGCCGCTGTCGGACCACCGGGCGCTCTCGGCGACCGTGGTCCCCGCCGGCTGAGAGATAAGCAGAATTGCGTATCACGCTTCGGCGATACTCCGAATCGGCCCAAGAGGGACATTGATGGCCGACCGAGAACGACAACACGGACAATCAATCGCCACGACGCGCTACTGATCGCGAGCAGTGCGCATACTCCCCGGTTGGCGGAGTTCCCGCCCTGATCGAACCTCCCTAACCTCGGCGAACCGCGATGTCGCACGACACCGGGGAATCGAGGGGGAAGACATGAGTGACCTGACTGTCGAGCAGTTGTCCGACGGCCGTCTGCAGATCTTCGAGATCGACACGAACAACAATCTGTGGACCCGCTTCAAGACCACGACCAGCCCTGACGGGCCGTGGTCGGGCTGGCAGCAGTTCGCCTCGCCCGCGTCCCTGCGCTCCATCACCGCAGGCCGGCTCGAGGACGGCCGTATCCAGGTCTTCGCGGTCGACGTGGACAACCAGGACTGGAGCATGTGGAAGGTGTCGACGGATCCGAACGCCGCGTGGACGGAGTGGTCGAAGTTCTCGTAGGGCAGGATTTCCCGCCTCGGCCGGGACATCTTTCCCGACCGGGGCGGGGAACTCGTTCCAGCTGCCCCGAGCAATTCGACACACAATGGCGGCGGGCACGGTCCCCCACCGGGGGCGCCCGGAGCCGGACGGGGGCTCCGGGCGCCCCGGCGGTGCCGGGGAGCGGATCCGGGGTGTGTCAGCTGCAGCCGCTGGTGGAGCCGCAGCCCTCGCAGACGTAGCAGGACCCGGCCGGACGCATCTTCGTGCCGCAGGTCAGGCACAGCGGCGCGTCGGCCGCCTTCCCCTGCTGCAGCTCGAGCAGCTCCGTGGAGCTGCCGACCGAGACGTCGGCCTTGCGCTGCGCCGGCGTGCGCTCCTCGGACTCCGAGGTCGACACGTCCAGCGACGTGCGCAGCGCGTCGACGTCGATCGCGGGATCGGCCGCCGGCGCCGGTGCCGTGGGGGCCCCGGTGCCGTAGTCGGTGGCCGCGACCTGGGCCGAGCGCTCGTCCGCGGAGAAGATGCCGAGCTGGGCCCGCTTCTCGTAGGGCAGGTGGTCGAGCGCGATGCGCCGGAACAGGTAGTCGACGACGCTGGTGGCCATGCGGACGTCGGGGTCGTCGGTCATGCCGGCGGGCTCGAAGCGCATGTTGACGAACTTCGAGACGTAGGTCTCCAGCGGCACCCCGTACTGCAGCGCGATGGAGATGGACATCGAGAAGGCGTCCATCACGCCGGCGAGCGTCGAGCCCTGCTTCGACATCTTGACGAAGATCTCGCCGAGACCGTCGTCGGGGTACGACCCCGCCGTCATGTAGCCCTCGGCGCCCGCGACGGTGAACGACACCGTCTCGCTCGGGCGCTTCTTCGGCAGGCGCTTGCGCACCGGGCGCTGCTCGACCACGGCCGGAGCGGCGGTCTCGGTGGCCTTCTCGCCGCTGCCCGACTTGCCGGTGGACAGGGGCTGGCCGACCTTGCAGTTGTCGCGGTAGATCGCGAGCGCCTTGAGCCCCATCTTCCAGGACTCGAAGTAGATCTCCTCGACGTCCTCGACGGTCGCCTGCTCGGGCATGTTGACCGTCTTCGAGATCGCGCCGGAGATGAACGGCTGGACCGCGGCCATCATGCGCACGTGGCCCATCGGGGCGATCGAGCGCTGGCCCATCGCGCAGTCGAACACCTCGTAGTGCTCGGGGCGCAGGCCCGGGGCGTCGATGACGTGGCCGTGCTCGGCGATGTACTCGACGATCGCCTCGCTCTGCTCGGCCTGGTAGCCGAGCAGGTCGAGCGCGCGCGGGATGGTCTGGTTGACGATCTGCATCGAGCCGCCGCCGACCAGCTTCTTGAACTTGACCAGCGAGAAGTCCGGCTCCACCCCGGTGGTGTCGCAGTCCATCATGAAGCCGATGGTGCCGGTGGGGGCGAGCACGCTGGCCTGCGCGTTGCGCCAGCCGTCCTTCGACCCGATCTCGAGACCGGTCTGCCACTGCTGCGTCGCGGCGTCACGGATGCGCCCGTCCTCGCGGTGCATGGTGCGGATGGCGTCGTTGGCCGCGGCGTGCTTGCGCATGACCCGGCGGTGCGCGTCGGCGTTGCGGGCGTAGCCGTCGTACGGCGCGACGGCGCCGGCGAGCTCGGCGGAGCGGCGGTAGGCGGTGCCCGTCATCAGCGAGGTGATCGACGCCGCGAGGGCGCGGCCGCCCTCGGAGTCGTACGCCCGGCCGGTGGCCATCAGCAGCGCGCCGAGGTTGGCGTAGCCGATGCCGAGCTGGCGGAACGCGCGGGTGGTGTCCCCGATCGCCTCGGTGGGGAAGTCGGCGAAGCAGATCGAGATGTCCATCGCGGTGATGACCAGCTCGACCGAGCGCACGAAGTCGTCGACGCGGAAGGTGTTGTCGTCGTCGAGGAACTTCATGAGGTTCAGCGACGCGAGGTTGCAGCTGGAGTTGTCCAGGTGCAGGTACTCCGAGCACGGGTTGGACGCGGTGATGCGCCCCGACTCCGGCGACGTGTGCCAGTCGTTGATCGTGTCGTCGTACTGCAGCCCCGGGTCGGCGCACTCCCAGGCGGCCTCGGCCATGCTGCGGAAGAGCTGCTTGGCGTCGACGGAGTCGATGACCTCATTGGTCATCCGCGCACGCAGGCCGAACTCCGAGCCGGACTGGACGGCGCGCATGAACTCGTCGGAGACGCGCACCGAGTTGTTGGCGTTCTGGTACTGCACCGAGGCGATGTCGCTGCCGCCGAGGTCCATGTCGAACCCGGCGTCGCGCAGGACGCGGATCTTGCGCTCCTCGTCGCGCTTGGTGGCGACGAACTCGGCGACGTCGGGGTGGTCGACGTCGAGGACGACCATCTTCGCCGCGCGCCGGGTGGCGCCGCCGGACTTGATGGTGCCGGCCGAGGCGTCGGCCCCGCGCATGAACGACACCGGGCCCGACGCGGTGCCGCCCGAGGACAGCAGCTCCTTCGACGAGCGGATGCGCGAGAGGTTGAGGCCGGCCCCGGAGCCGCCCTTGAAGATCAGCCCCTCCTCGCGGTACCAGTTGAGGATCGACTCCATCGTGTCGTCGACCGACAGGATGAAGCAGGCGCTGACCTGCTGCGGCGAGCTGGTGCCGACGTTGAACCAGACCGGCGAGTTGAAGCTGAAGTACTGGTGCAGCAGCATCCAGGTCAGCTCGTGGGAGAAGACCTCGGCGTCCTCCGGCGTCGCGAAGTAGCCGTGGTGCGTGCCCGACCCGGTGTAGGTGCCCACCACCCGGTCGATCAGCTGACGCAGGCTCGACTCGCGCGCCTCGGTGCCGAGCGCCCCGCGGAAGTACTTGCTCGTGACGATGTTGACGGCGTTGACCGACCACGACTGCGGGAACTCGACACCACGCTGCTCGAAGTTGACCGAGCCGTCGCGCCAGTTCGTCATCACCACGTCACGGCGCTCCCACACGACCTCGTCGTACGGGTGGACACCCGGGGTGGTGTGGACGCGCTCGATGGTCAGGCCCCGCCGCGGCGCGGCGGTGTCCGACTCCCCGGACGTGGTGCCGACGGTCTCCGTCATCCGTGTCATCCCTCTACTCGTCGTTCTGCGACGGTCCGGCGGCGCTTCCCCGCGCTCCGACCCGTCACCCGTGTCCCCGACTGTCAGTCCCCGGCCCGTGCCCCGACGGTGTCCGCCGCCGGTTCGTCCGCAGTGTCGCCCGCACCCCCGACAGCGCCGCCCCGCGATCCGCGCAGGTCGGCGATCTCGGCCTCGAAGTCGGCGACGCACGAGAAGTTCCGGTAGACGCTCGCGAAGCGCAGGTAGGCCACCTCGTCCAGCTCGCGCAGCGGGCCGAGGATCGCCATGCCGACCTCCTGGCTGGGCACCTCGGCGGTGCCCCCGGCCCGGACGGTCTCCTCGACCTTGTGCGCGAGCTGCGCCAGGGCGTCCGGGTCGACCGGGCGTCCCTGGCAGGCCCGTGCCACGCCGCGCACGACCTTGTCGCGGCTGAACGGCTCGGTGACCCCGCTGCGCTTGAGCACGGCGAGCACCGGCTCCTCGACGGTGGTGAACCGCTTCCCGCACGACGAGCACGACCGGCGTCGCCGGATCGCCTGACCCTCGTCGGCCTCGCGCGAGTCGACCACGCGGGAGTCGGTGTGCCGGCAGAACGGACAGCGCATGCGGACTCCTCCTCCCCCGTGGGCGCCCCGACCGGAGTTGTCCCCACCCACGCGTGGACCGCGCCTGGATTCCCCTCCGCCCTGGGGACGGATTGGGGATCGCCGGGCCCGGTCCGTGGATCGGGCGCCCCCGCCGGTGGAGCACCACCGCCGTTCCGGTGGAAAGCCCTGTGGAGAGCCGCCCGACCGGTGTGCACAAGCTGTGGACTAACTACACCAGTGTAACCACTAGATGTTGGGGTGGGACGGTAGCGACGCGCGGACACGCCGCGCAAGCCACCGGACCGCTGCCGGACACCCGGGCGCCGAACGGCCGTCACCCGTGGATCAGCGGATCTCCGCGGGGACCAGGGAGACGGGCGGTGCCCGAGTGGGTGGACACGGACCTCGGGCGGCGGCGCGGACCGGACAGCAGAGGGCGCCGGCCGCCTCGCGGGCCGCGATGCCGGCCGTCGGGAACGGCGCGGCGGAGGTGGGTCGGAGAGCACGGATCGGGTGACGAGATGCCGCCACGGGGCGGCCGATCGTCATCGGATCGGCGATCTCCGCGAGCCTCCGGCGCCGGCCGGGGCGACCCCGGGCCTCACCCCGCGAGGGACGAGGACCCCGGGACCACGAGCGGGCGCCCCGTCGCGACGGCGGACCCCTCGAGCCCGTTGAGCTCGCGGATACGGGCCACGACGGCCCCGGTGTCGGCACCCGGGGCGACACGGCCGGCCACGTCGTCGAGCGACTCGCCGGCACCGACGACGGCCACGGAGGTGCCCGCGGGCACGGGGACGGTGGGCGCCGCGGCGTCGGGCACGACGAGGCCGACGAGCACCCCGACCAGCACACCCAGCAGGGCCCCGAGGACCAGGACGGCGGCGACCCGCCGCCGCCGCAGCACCGCCGGGGTCGCGACCGAGGGCGCGGCGACCGGGGCGTGCACGCCGCCGCCCGCGACCCGGGGGCGGACCGGGGGCAGCGCCGCCGGGGAGCGCCGGCCGGCCGGACGCACCGGCCCCCGCGTCTCCTCCGGCCGCGCGGGCCGCGACCCGGCGGGCTGGGGCCGCGCGGCGGGGCGGGTGGCGACGGCACGGGCGGGGCTCGCCCCGGACGGGCCCTCCTCGCGCGGACCCGGCACCTCGACGTCGCAGCGGCTCGTCCCGACGAACATGGTCGACCTCCTCGGCTCGCACACGCGTTCGATCGAACGCGTGTGCGATGTCTAGCATCGACCCCCGACAACGTCGACGGATCGCACGGCGTGTCGTTCGAACACGTGTTTGATCCCGCCGGTCCGCGGCGCTAACTTCGCTGCTCGAGACCCCTGCGGGCGTGCCGCCCGCCGGGACGGAAGGACAGGACCGTCGGAAGGACACACGGCCATGGCACGCACGCCCCAGGGCCCGGACGGCCCCGAGGAGCCCGGGGCCCGGGCCGAGATGGCCGACGCCGTCGTCCCCGCCCGGGTGCACCCGTTCCCGGAGCCGGCCGACGCCGACGCCTCCCCCGGGCTGACGCCCCGTCAGCGCAAGGTCCTCGAGGTCATCCGCGACCACGTCGAGCGCAACGGCTACCCGCCGAGCGTCCGTGAGATCGGCGACGCGGTCGGGCTGACGTCCACGTCGTCGGTGGCCCACCAGATGCGCACCCTCGAGAAGAAGGGCTATCTGCGGCGCGACCCCAACCGTCCGCGCGCGCTGGACGTCCGCCTCCCCGAGGAGCTCGAGGGCGCCGAGGCGGCGGACCACACCGAGGAGCTCCGGGCCGACCGCCCCGCGCCCACCTTCGTGCCGGTCGTCGGCCGCATCGCCGCCGGTGGCCCGATCCTCGCCGAGCAGGCCGTCGAGGAGGTCTTCCCGCTGCCTCGCGAGCTCGTCGGCGAGGGGTCGCTGTTCCTCCTGCGCGTCGCCGGCGACTCGATGGTCGACGCCGCGATCACCGACGGCGACTGGGTGGTCGTGCGCCAGCAGCCCGTCGCCGACAACGGCGAGATCGTCGCCGCGATGATCGACGGCGAGGCCACGGTCAAGACGTTCAAGCGCACGGACGGGCGCGTCTGGCTGCTGCCCCACAACCCCGACTACGACCCGATCCCCGGTGAGGACGCCACCGTGCTCGGCAAGGTCGTGGCCGTCCTGCGTCGCCTCTGACGCGCGGCGGCGCACAGGCCGGCCGCGGCCACGAGGGCTGCGCCGCCGAGCACCGCGAGCAGGACGAGGACACCGAGCGCCCGCTCCGCCGACCCGCCCCGCGAGGCCAGCACCCCACCGACGAGCACGGCCGGGACGAGCAGCGACGGCAGGGCGCGCCGCACCGCCGTCCCGAGCGCGGGCGACGGGTCGCGGCGGGCGACGGGCCGGGGTGAGCGCTCCACGTGGTCGAGCGTCGCTCTCACCGCCCGCCGGCACCATGCGCGATCGCGGAACCCTGCCTTCGGCTCAGGCAGAGGCAGCAGCGCGCCGTAGGTGCTCGGCGAGGTCGTCCACGCCGGGTCCGGGGCGGGCCCCGCGACGCAGCACGAGCGTGCGCCGGGCGAACGGCTCCGCCAGGTCGCAGACCGCGAGGCCCCGCGCCGGGTCGACGGTGTGGCGCGGCACGACGGCGAGGCCTACGCCGGCCGCGACCAGGTCGACGACGGTGCCGAGGTCGACCGCGCGGCCCCGGTAGCGGGCGACGGGCGCGCCGTCCCCGAGGTTCGCCTCGAGGGTGCGCGCCAGCGGCGCGTCCGGCTCGAGCCCGACGAGCGGGTGCTCGGCGACCTCCCGGAACGTCATGGCGTCCCGGGCGGACGCGACACCTCCGGGCGGGCCGACGACCACGAGCGAGTCGTCGGCCAGCCGGTCCTCCGGGGCGGGCGGGTCGTGCCGCGCGTCGGCGATGACGACGCCCAGGTCGGCGTCGCCGTCGGCGAGCAGGCGCACCGAGTCCGCGCTGCGGCGCTCGCGGGTCACGACGTCGACGTCCGGGTGGGCGACGAGGAAGCCCACGAGCGCGCGCGGCACGAGCCGGCGCATCGCCGAGCTCCCGGCCACCAGGGTCAGCGGGGTGCCGGCCGCGCGCCGGTAGCCGGCGACCGCGCCCTCGAGGCGCGCGAGGCCGTCGAGGACCTCGCCGGCGTGCCGCGCGAGCGCGCTGCCGGCCGGGGTGGGACGGACCCCGCGGCGCCCGCGCAGCAGCAGGTCGACCCCCGCGTGGTGCTCGAGCACCCGGATGCGAGCGCTCGCCGACGGCAGGCTGAGGTGCAGCCGCGCCGCGCCCGCGGTGATCGACCCCTCCGCCACCACGGCGCGGAACAGGCGCAGGTCGAGCAGGTCGTACCGCACGCGTTGAGCCTACGGCGCAGGGAGAGTCAGCGGCGACGGCGCAGCGCCCGCACGGGGGCGCGGAGCAGACGGCGGGCCAGGTTCACGGCGAGCACGGTGCCGCTGACCCACGGGAGGACCAGCAGGACGATCTGCACGACGGCGAGCAGGGCACCGGCAGGGCGGAGCGCCGCGGCCTCGCGGACCACCGTCGCCGCCTGCGCGCCGAGCGCGTCCCACGCGGCCGGGGCCAGCTCGGGGGCGAGCACGACGAACAGCACCACCCACCAGCTCAGGAACGGGATGACCAGCACCACCCAGGCGCTGACGGTGTGGCGGACCCACGGCTTGAGCTCGCGCACGGCCGCGGGCGGCGTGCGGCCGGGCCGGGCGAGCGCGCGCAGGATCGGGCGCATGCGGGCGAAGAGGTCGGGCACGCCGACCAGGTCGGCCAGGACGTAGTAGCCGTCGAGCCGCAGCGAGGGCAGGAACTGCCAGGCGGTCTCGAGGTGGAGCAGGGCGAGCGCGGCCAGGAGCCAGGGCGTGCCGGTCGCCAGGAAGGCGGCCCCGAGCACGGTCATGGCGATCGCGTTGAAGTAGACGCCGCCGAGGTCCGTGCGCAGGCGACCGCGCCGCGGGAGCCGGTAGGCGTCGGTGACGGTGCTGTAGAACGCCGGCCAGACGATGTAGAGGCCCACGCCCATCGTGCCGGGCACCGCGCCGCCGTAGCGGCAGGCCGCGACGTGCCCGCACTCGTGGAACATCCCGGCGACGACCACGACCCCGATCACGGCCAGGGTCCAGACCGGGTCCCTGATCAGGTGGTGGCCGCTCCCGACGAACGCGGACCAGCCGGAGCCGGCCGCGACGAGCAGATCGACCCCGACGAAGGCGGCGAGCAGGGCGGCCACGGCGACCGGGCGGAAGAGGACGGCGAAGAGTCCGGCGATCCGCCACACGACGCGGGCGGGCACGAGCGCGCGCCGCAGGCGCAGCATGAGGAGATGGTCGCGGCGCGGGGGCGGGCCGTCCCCGGGCGCGGGCACGGACGTCCCCGTCGTGATCCCGGCCGGCGCGAGGCGTCGCTCGACGAGCGTCGTCACGCGGTCGCGGCCCTGCTCGCCGGCGAGGTCGTCGGCGTGCTCGGGGAACTCGGCGGCGAGCGCGGCCGCGATGGCGTCGGCGTCGCGACGGCCGTCGGCGAGACAGGCGATCCGGTACAGCACCGCCGGCAGCTGCGCGATCTGCCCGTCGCCGCGGCGGACCAGGTAGCGGGTCTCGCGGAAACCGGAGCCCTGGTACGGCCCCAGCAGTTCGACGCCCGGTACCGGCGCCGGCGCAGCGGTCGGCCGGGTCGTCGGGGTGTCGGCGCGGGTGCTCAGTTCGACTCCCGGGATCGGGTGGCGCGAGGATGAGCGGGCGGGGCGGGGCTCGCGGGTCGAGCCCCGCCCCGCCCTCGCTCACGGGTGCGGCCTCCTACAGGAGGCCGTCGTCGCCGGAGTCGGCACCGCCGCCGGCGTCACCGGAGTCCCCGGAGTCACCGGAGTCCCCCGCGTCGCCGGCGGTGCCGGCGTCACCGGCGTCCGCACCGGCGCTGTTGGCCTGGTCGTCCCCGATGTTCGCCGCGTTCACGGCGAGCCCACCGGAGCCGCCGTCGGCGTCACCGCCGTCGCCGGAGTCACCGGAGTCACCGGAGTCGGTGCCACCGCCGGCGTCGCCGTCGTCACCGAGACCCAGGACGGTCATGACCGTGCGTGCGGGCAGGAACTCGACGGACTGCTCGTCGAGCTCGATGCTGTGCAGCTCAGGCATGATCACCTTTCCATCGACGCCCCCACCGGAGTCCCGGCGGGGCACGGATCGATCTCGATCCGCAGCCCCAGGCTGGCCCGGACCGGGGTCGCGGACACCGTGGGCGAGACCACGAAGATCCGATCGGTGACACCGCCGCACGCCCGCGACGACGTGCCCTCCGGATCTCCGTGGAGGGCCCGGGAGGGCCGGGGCGCCCCGACCCTCGTCCGGGCGACGACGCTGCTCCGACCGGGTGGCGCGGTGGCGACAGATGTGCGAGCGACCGGGGACTCCGGACGCCGGGAAGGAGCGAACATCCAGCTGAGCACGCCGGGAGGGCGTGCGCTGCGACACCTATCGCCGGCGACGCACCAGGGCGACGACGGCGAGGAGCGCGACGACCGCCACGGCGACGGCGAGGACGACGCCGATGCTCGCGAGCGGTTGGGGCAGCCCGGCGCGCTCCGAGGTGGGCGCGGGCGCGGTGGAGGGCGACGTCGGTGCCCCGCCGATCAGGGCCGTCGCCCCGGGGATCGCGTGCAGCGGCGCGGGCGCCTCCCCGGCGGGCGTCTCCCCCGTGGTCAGCAGCGTGCCGTCGGGCGCGAAGGCCAGCGCCTCGCCCTGGGTCTCGCCGGGCAGCGGGACGCGCACGGGCGCGGCACCCAGGGCGGCGACGACGTCCTCCGCGGTGGCCGTGCCCCGCGGCGCCGGGTAGAGCCAGGCGTCGGTGTACGTACGCAGGGCGACGACACGCCCGTCGGCCGAGAGGGCGCCGCCGGTGAAGGTGCCCGCGCCCAGGGACGTCATCGCCTCGCCGGGCACGACGACCTCGCCCGCCTTCCGCAGGGTCGACCCGTCGACGACGTAGACCCCGCTGCGCCCGCTGAGGTCCTTGGTGACGACGACCGGGCGGGCGTCGGCCGGCACGAGCAGCGACTCGGCGTCGTGCGGGCCGTCGGGGTAGGTCAGGCGTTCGACGGTCTCCGCCCCGGCGGCGTCGAGGCGCAGCACCGCGACCGTGTCCCGCCGGCGCCCGTTGTCGCCGACGTCGGCGAGCCAGAGGGTGCCGTCGGGGGTGCGGGCGAGGTCCTCCACGTCGCGGCCCCGGTGCGGCACGGCGCGCTCCCCGACCACGGCGCAGCGGTCGTCGAGCCGGTAGACGGTGCTGGGGTTGCCGCTGTCGTCGACGACCTCGTAGCCGCCCGCCGGATCGGCGACGAGCCCGGACGCCTCCGCGAGCCGCTCGTCGTCGAGGGTGCAGCGCACGGCCGGGTCCGCCGCCGCCACCGCCGGGAGCCCGAGGACCCCGACGAGCACGAGCAGGACGAGCGCGACCTGCCTCAGGGCACGCGCGCGGGGTCGACGGCCGCGGCGCGCAGCGAGGCGGCGAGCTCCTCGGAGACGCGGGCGTGCAGCGCGGTGCCCTCGGGGGTGTGGCGCTCGGCGAGCACCTCACCCTCGGCGTGGGCGCGGGCGACGAGGGCGCCGTCGGTGTAGCCCAGGAGCACCTCGAGCTCGACGTCGGGGTGCGGCAGCTCCTCGGCCAGGCGGGCGCGGAGCCGGTTGAGCCCCTCGCCGGTCCGCGCCGACACGAACACCGCGCCGGGCAGGGCCCCGCGCAGCTCCGCGAGCGCCATCGGCTCGGCGGCGTCGACCTTGTTCACGACGAGCAGCTCCTGCGGCGCCGGGGAGTCGAGGCCGTTGATCACCTCGCGGACCGCGGCGATCTGGTCCTGCGCCGACGGGTCGGAGCCGTCGACGACGTGGAGCAGCAGGTCGGCGTCGGCGACCTCCTCGAGCGTCGAGCGGAAAGCGTCGACGAGCTGGTGGGGCAGGTGGCGCACGAAGCCGACCGTGTCGGTGAGCGTGACCTCGCGCCCGTCCCCGGTCTCCCAGCGCCGCGTGGTCGGGTCGAGGGTCGCGAACAGGGCGTCCTCGACGAGCACCCCGGCGTCGGTGATGGCGTTGAGCAGGCTCGACTTGCCGGCGTTCGTGTACCCGGCGATCGCGACCGACGGCACGGCGTTGCGCCGGCGGCCGCCGCGCTTCGTCTCGCGCACCGTCGACATCGCCTCGATCTCGCGCCGGAGCTTGGCGATGCGGCGGTGGATGCGCCGGCGGTCGGTCTCGAGCTTGGTCTCACCGGGCCCGCGGGTGCCGACTCCGCCGCCGCCCGCGCCGCCACCGCCGCCGGCGCCGCCGCCCTGCCGGGACAGCGACTCGCCCCACCCGCGCAGGCGCGGGAGGAAGTAGCGCAGCTGCGCGAGCTCGACCTGGGCCTTGCCCTCCTTGGAGCGGGCGTGCTGGGCGAAGATGTCGAGGATCAGGGCGGTGCGGTCGACGACCTTGACCTTGAGCTTCTCCTCGAGCTGGCGCAGCTGGCCCGGCGAGAGCTCGCCGTCGGCGATCACGGTGTCGGCGCCGGTGGCCTGCACGGTCTCGCGGAGCTCGGCGACCTTGCCCGAGCCGACGAACGTGCCGGGGTCGGGCGTCTGCCGGCGCTGGACGAGCCCGTCGAGCACCTCGGACCCCGCCGTCTCGGCCAGGCGCGCGAGCTCGACGAGCGAGGCCTTCGCCTCGCGGGACGTGCCCTGGGTCCAGACACCGATGAGCACGACGCGCTCGAGGCGCAGCTGCCGGTACTCGACCTCGGTGACGTCGGTGAGCTCGGTGGACGAGCCGGTGAGACCTGGGACGCGCCGCAGCGACGAGCGCTCCTCGAGGTCGAGCGCACCGCCGGTGGGCTCGAGCGACTCGTCGGGGGCGGCCGCTCCGGTATCGAGCCGGATGTCGCTGCTGCGGTCGCGACGGCCCGTGGGGGCGTGCGGCGTCGCGGTGCGGGGGGCCTGCGGTGCGGGTTCTGTCATGTTGCCGCCCATGGTTCCACGACGGGCAACGCGAAAACCACCTCGCGCGGGAGACGGAGCGGCGCCGTCGATCAGCCTCGGTGCGCCGCGGGGACGGGCGCACCCCAGGTGCCGCGGGCCACGAGCTCGGCGGGCCCGGTGAGCGTGGTGGTGGCGCCGTCGACACCGACGACGAGCACGCCGCCCGGGGTGTGCACCGTGACGGAGCCCGTGCCCCGCCCGTCGGCCTGCAGCGCGGCGACGGCGCCGGCGACGGTCCCGGTGCCGCACGAGCGGGTCTCGCCGGAGCCTCGCTCGTGCACGCGCAGGCGCACCGCCCCGTCGACCAGCGGCGTCAGGACCTCGACGTTGACGCCGTGCGGGAACAGCGCCCCGTCGTGGCGGGGCGGGCGGGCGAGATCGAGGTCGTCGAGGGTGCCCGCGAGGTCGGCGGGCAGGACGCAGGCCAGGTGCGGGTTGCCGACGTCGACCGCGACCCCGGCCATCTCGAGCGTGTCGACGACGGCGCGGGAGGCGGGCCCGAGGATCGCCGGGCCCATGTCGACGGTGACCGGGCCCTCGTGGTCGACGGTGACCCAGCGGGTGCCGGCGCGGGTGGCGACGGGGTGGGTGCCCGGCGCGACGAGGCCCGCGACGAGCAGATGGCGCGCGAAGACCCGGATGCCGTTGCCGCACATCTCGGCGAGCGAGCCGTCGGCGTTGCGGTAGTCCATGAACCACGTCGCCTCGCCGCCGCCGACCCCGGCCGCGACCGCGGCGGGCGCGTCGGTGCGCACCACGCGCAGCACGCCGTCGGCGCCGATGCCGCGGCGGCGGTGGCACAGCGCGCGTACCAGGTCGCCGTCGAGGTCGATCTCGCCGTCGGGGTCGGTGAGCACGACGAAGTCGTTCTCGGTGCCGTGCCCCTTGACGAACTCCACACCACCCAGGGTAGCGACGCCGTCCGTCAGGCCCGCGAGGCGTCGACTGCGTGATCTGCAAAACAACGCTCTCCGCAAAAGTGCACGGACTGCAAGATCGGCGTAGTGTCCGGGACATGACCACGGGACTGCGCGAGCGCAAGAAGCTGCGGACGCGGCACGCGCTCGGCGCGGCCGCCCTCGAGCTGGCGGTCGGGCACGGCCTGGCGGAGGTGACCGTCGAGCAGATCGCCGAGGCCGCCGACGTCTCGCCCCGCACGTTCTTCAACTACTTCTCCTCCAAGGAGGAGGCGATCGTCGCCGCGGACGTCGAGCGCGCCCGCCTCATGGGTGAGCGCCTCGCGGCCCGGCCGGCGGACGAGCCCGTCCTGTCGTCGGTCCGGGCCGTCGTGCGCGAGATGGTCGCCGGCGCCGGCGACCGGCAGCGCGAGTGGATCGGCCAGGTCCGCCTCGTGCGCGCCAACCCGACGCTCGTGCCCCACCAGCTCGCGGCCTACGCGACCATCGAGTCGCACCTCGCGGAGGTCATCGCGGAGCGCACCGGGCTCGACGCGCACGACCTCTACCCCGCCGTCACCGCCGCGGCCGTCATGTCCGCGACGCGGGCCGCGACCACCCGCTGGCTCGCTGCGGACGGGCGCGCCGACCTCACCGCCTGCCTCGACGAGGCGCTCGACCTGCTGGCCCACGGTCTGGAGAACCCGCCGGTCCCGGGCCACGCGTCCTCACGAGCGCCCTGACGGCCGCCCCCTGCGCACCGCCCACCACCCACGCCGCTCCCCTCCCGGAGAACACGCTCATGTCCGCACCCGCGACGTCCGCACCCGCGACGTCCGCTCCCGACGCCGCGCCGGCCACCCGCCACGTGCTCGTGGCGCTGTCGGGCCTGCTCATGGCCCTGTTCGTCGCGATCCTCTCGTCGACGATCGTGTCGAACGCGCTGCCGCGGATCCTCGCCGACCTCGGCGGGACCCAGGCGCAGTACACGTGGGTCGTCACCGCCTCGCTGCTGGCGATGACGGCCTCGACGCCGATCTGGGGCAAGCTCGCCGACCTCTTCTCGAAGAAGCTGCTCGTCCAGATCGCGATCACGCTGTTCATCGTCGGCTCGATGCTCTGCGGCCTGACCACGGGCACCGCCGAGCTCATCGGCTTCCGCATCATCCAGGGCCTCGGCATGGGCGGGCTCATGGCGCTGGCCCAGGTCGTGATCGCGGCGATCATCCCGCCACGCGAGCGCGGCCGGTACTCCGGCTACCTCGGCGCGATCATGGCCGTCGCGACGGTCGGCGGCCCGCTGATCGGCGGCGTCATCGTCGACACCATCGGCTGGCGCTGGTGCTTCTACGTCACCGTGCCGATCGCCGTCGTGGCGCTCGTCGTCCTGCAGCGCACGCTGACGGTGCCCACCGTCAAGCGCGAGGTGCACATCGACTACCTCGGCGCGGTCCTCATCGCCGCGGGCGTCTCGGCCCTGCTCATCTGGACCTCCCTGGCCGGCCACCAGTTCGCCTGGGGCTCGTGGGCGTCGGTGGCCTGGGTCGGCGGCGGCGTCCTCGCCCTCGTCCTCGCCGTGGTCGTCGAGTCGACGGTGCGCGAGCCGATCGTGCCGCTGCACCTGTTCCGCAACCCGACCGTCGCGCTGGCCACCGTCGCCGGGCTGTTCGTCGGCGTCGCGATGTTCGGCTCGACGGTGTACCTCTCCCAGTTCTTCCAGCTCGCCCGCGGGGCCACGGCCACCGAGGCCGGCCTGCTGACGCTGCCGATGATCGCCGGGCTGTTCCTGTCCTCGACGATCGTGGGTCAGCTGATCACCCGGTACGGCCGCTGGAAGCCCTATCTGGTCGGCGGCGGGGTCCTGCTCACCGCCGGTCTGTTGGGCGAGGGACTCTTCGTCAGCGCGACCGTGCCCTACGGGCTGCTCGGGGTGTTCATGGCGATGGTCGGCATCGGCGTCGGCGCGACCCAGCAGAACCTCGTGCTCGCCGTGCAGAACCAGGTCGCGATGAAGGAGATGGGCGCGGCCAGCTCCACCGTCGCGTTCTTCCGCTCGCTCGGTGGCGCCGCCGGCGTCGCCGCCCTCGGTGCGCTGCTGAGCTCGCAGGTCACCACGCGGATCAGCGACGGCCTCGCCGCCCTGGGCGTCCCGGCCGCGGCGACGGGCTCGTCGGGCCAGATCCCGAACCTGGCCACGCTGCCCGCCCCGGTGCGCTCGGTGATCGAGAACGCGTACGGCGACTCCATCGCCTGGCTGTTCCTGGCCGCGGCGCCCCTGGCGCTGATCGCGCTGGTCGCGATCGTCTTCCTGCGCGAGGTGCCCCTGCGCCGCACGATCGACGTCGAGGAGACGGGCACGACCGCCGCCGAGCCCGCGGCGGAGGCGGCCGTGCACGACCCCGAGACCGGTCTGGTCACCGCGCCGGTGCCCGCGGCGCGCCCGATCCTGTCCGGGACGGTCCGCCACGCCGGCGAGCCGGCGGCGAAGGCCGTGCTGACGATGGTGGACGCGGACGGCCGCCAGCTCGGCCGCGCGGTCGCCGGCCGGGACGGGAGCTACGCGGTGTACGCCTCCGCGACCGGGAGCCCGCACCTGCTCGTCGTCCAGTGGCGCGGCACGCCGCACGTCGAGGCGCTGGGCGGGGCCACCGGGCCCCAGCACCGCGACGTCGTGCTCACCCCCGCCCCGGACGATCGGCCCGCCACCGGACGGCACGCCCTCGACGCGCCGACGGTGACGATGGGCGCGGAGCGGTAGCTCGGGCCGGCGTCGTCTCTGAGCGAGGGGCACCTCCGGTCGGCCGGACCGACCGAAGGTGCCCTTCGCTCAGCCCACGGGTGCCCGCCACGCCGCCAGCACCGTCGCCACGAGGTCGTCGGCGCCGGCGTCGAGCCAGCACACGCGCGCGTCGCGGCGGAACCACGAGCGCTGGCGGCGCACCAGCCGCCGGGTGGCGACGACCGTGCGCCGGCGCGCCTCGTCGAGGTCGATCGCGCCGTCGAGGTGCTCGAGGACCTCGCGGTAGCCCACGGCGCGGGACGCCGTGGCGCCGTCGCGGAGACCACGGGCCGCGAGGGCGCGCACCTCGTCCACCAGCCCGGCGGCGAGCATGCCGTCGACGCGCCGCGCGATCCGCTCGTCGAGCACCGCGGTGTCGCGGTCGAGCCCGATCAGCACCGCGTCGTCCCGCGGCCGGCCGGGGCGGGGCAGGCTCGCCGCGAAGGGCCGGCCGGTGAGCTCGACGACCTCGAGGGCCCGGACGATGCGCCGCCCGTTGCTCGCGAGGATGCCGCGGGCGGCGTCGGGGTCGCGGGTGGCGAGACGGGCGTGCATGGCCGCCGGCCCGACCTCGGCCAGCTCGCCGTCGAGGCGGGCGCGCAGGGTCGGGTCGGTGCCGGGGAAGTCGAGGTCGTCGAGCAGGGCCTGGACGTAGAGCCCCGACCCGCCGACCACCAGCGGGACGCGTCCCCGCTCCCGGACCGCCGCGACCGCGGCGCGGGCGTCCCGCTGGTAGGCCGCGACGGTGGCGGTGTCGGTGACGTCGAGGACGTCGAGCAGGTGGTGCGCCACCCCGCGGCGGGCGTCGGGCGGGAGCTTGGCGGTCCCGACGTCCATCCCGCGGTAGAGCTGCATGGCGTCGGCGTTGACGACCTCCGCCCCGACGCCGAGCCGGCCGAGCTCCGCCGCGACGTCGAGCGCAAGGTCGGACTTGCCGGTCGCCGTCGGCCCGAGCAGGGCGATCGGGCGAGCGGCTGTGGTCACGTCCCGGAGGATCCCAGCTCCCACACCGCCACGTGGTAGGCGACCCCGTACGGCGCCGAGGAGTGCTCCAGGCGGGCCGCCGCCGGGTGGGGCACCGCCCCGGCCAGCACCTGCCACGGCACACGCCCCGCCGCGAGCAGCTCGTCGGACAGGCCCGGATCCAGGCCCGCGAGCGCGGCGGCGTCCCCGGTCGCGAGGGCGTCGGCGACGACGCGGTCGTAGCCCTCGGCACGCTCGTCGAACGCCCCCGGCGCCCGGGCGGTGTGCGTCGCCGCGCCGTCGCCCAGCACGAGCAGGACGTCGGCGCCGTCGGACTGCGCGAGCTCCTCCCCCGCCTTCCGGGCGTCGTCGGGGTCGGTCGTGCCGGCGAGGACGTGGGCCTCGATCCGCACCCGCGCGCCGGCAGTCCCGGCCTGGGCCCGCAGCCAGCCGGCCATCAGCACGGGCAGCGGGAGCTCCGGGTCGAGCGTCGCGGCCCCGGGCCCGAGCGCGACGCGCACGTCGGCGCCGTACCCGACGAACGTGCCCCGGGTGTCCGGGGTGTGGGTCGACGCCTCCGGCGCGGCGCCCACCGCGAGCCACCGGTCGCCGACACCCGCGAGACGGATGGCGAGGTCGCAGCACGCCGCGCGCAGCGCCGCCGTCTCGGCCGCCGCCGTGCCCGCGAGCTCGGCCACGAGCAGGGGCGGATGGGGCACCACCGCCGCCGTGAGGATCACTGGACCGAGGCTATCCGGGGCCGCGCGCACCGGCATGCGGGCGAGCGCTCCGCCACGGCTCCCCACCGCCGCACGGGGGGAAGGGAGTTCCTGTGCGGTCGGCCGACCTGCTTGAATGCCCGGACCGTAGGAGCGGGAGGTGTCGGGGCCGATGACCGACGAGCAGGCTGCGGGGGCCGCCGACGGTGCCGTGGCCGATCAGCCCGACGACACGTCGACGCCGGACGGAGAGGCATCGGCGCCCGCGGTCCCGGCTGCTCAGGCCGCCCCCACGGCCCCCACGGCCCCCACGGCCCCCACGGCCCCCACGGCCCCCACGGCCCCCACGGCCCCCACGGCCCCCACAGCCCCGACGAGCCCGGCGCCTCCGACGACCCCGTCACCCCCGACGACCCCGGGCCCCGCTCCCGACGTCGCGGGCGACGGGGACACCGGCCGGGCCGGCGCGTCCGACACGACCCCACCGACGTTCCCGACCGTGACGTCCGCGGCCACCGATCCCGGGCGCTGGGGCCGCGTCGACGACGACGGCACGGTGTGGGTCCGCACGGCCGACGGCGAACGTTCCGTCGGCTCCTGGCAGGCCGGTGACGCCCAGGAGGGTCTGGCCCACTTCGCCGTGCGCTTCGACGATCTCCGCACCGAGGTCGACCTGCTCGTCCGGCGCCTGACCTCGGGTCGCGGCGACGCCCGCTCGACCCTGCGCAGCGCGACCGCCCTGCGCGAGCGCCTCGCCGAGGCCGCGGTGGTCGGCGACGTCGTCGGCCTCGGCGGGCGCCTCGACGCCGTCGTCACGGCGGCCGAGCAGGCCGAGGAGACCGAGCGTGCGGCCCGCGCCGGCGCGCGCGAGGACGCGGTCGCGCGCAAGGAGGCCCTCATCGCCGAGGCCGAGTCGCTGGCCGAGGAGACCACGCGCTGGAAGCACGCAGGCGACCGCTTCTCGTCGATGATCGAGGAGTGGAAGGCGGTCAAGGGGATCGACCGCAAGACCGACGACGCCCTGTGGAAGCGCTTCTCCCGGGCCCGCGAGACGTTCGCCCGCCGCCGGGGCGCGCACTTCGCCGAGCTCGACCGGGCCCGCACCGCGGCGAAGGCGCGCAAGGAGGAGCTGGTCGTCGAGGCCGAGTCGCTCGTCGACTCCGACGACTGGGGACCCACCGCCGGGCGCTACAAGGAACTGATGGTCGAGTGGAAGGCCGCCGGCCGCACGAGCAAGGACGCCGACGACGCGCTGTGGGCACGGTTCCGCGGCGCCCAGGACACGTTCTTCTCCCGCCGCTCGGAGGCGTTCTCGGCACGGGACGCGGAGTTCGTCGCGAACGCGCGCGCCAAGGAGGAGCTGCTCGTCGAGGCCGGGCGCATCGACCTCGCCGACGTCGACGCCGCACGCGCCGCCCTGCGCGACGTGCAGGAGCGCTGGGACGAGATCGGCAAGGTGCCGCGCGAGCGGGTCCGGGAGTTCTCGACCCGTCTCAAGGAGGTCGAGGACCGCGTCCGGGCCGCGGTCGACCGCCGCTGGCAGACCGCCGACCCGGAGACCGAGGCGCGTGTCGGCCAGTTCCGCAGCCGGGTCGAGCAGTACGAGGCGCAGGCGGCGAAGGCCCACGCCGCGGGCGACCACCGCCGCGCGAAGGAAGCCGAGCGCCAGGCCGCCCAGTGGCGCGAGTGGCTCGCCGCCGCCGAACAGGCCACCCGCTGAGGGCGCGCTACCGCCGCGAGAGCGCGTAGGACGCCCAGCGTCCCGCGAGCACGATCATCGCCAGCAGCGCGAGCCACAGCCCCACGCCGGGCCCGTCGCCCGCGCTGGTGTTCTGCGACCAGATCGCCCAGAGCCCCGTGACCGACGTGATCGTGCAGCCGGCCGCGGTGACGAACACCGCGGGCCAGCGCCGCGTCGACAGCGTCACCGCGGTGCCGACGACCCCGAACACCACGGCGAGCGTGCCGAACAGCCGCGGCAGGCCGGTGACGCCGGGGCGACCGAGGACGACCTCCCAGCCCGACGCTCCGAGACCCGTCCACGGCAGGACCGCGGCCAGGAGCAGCACGAGCACGGCGACGGCCGCGACGAGAGCGCCGGGACCGAAGTCGACGCGGGCGCCTGCGGCCGAGGGCTCCGGCGCGCGGGCGTCGGTGTCGGTGCCGTTCTCGCTCATGACGGGACCTCCTGCAGGGCCGCCGAGCACCCGGCCGCGACGGGCTCCGGCGCCGGGGCGGGCGGGCCGAGCGTCGGCAGGCCCAGGCCGGTGGTGCGCGGCGTGCTGGGCCGCTGTCCCGCCTCGTGGGCGTCGCCGGCGCGGGTGCGGCGGTGGGTGAGGAGGTCGCCGTCGGCGACGACGTGGTGCGGCGCGCCGTAGGTGGCGCGGACGGTGACGACGTCGCCGGGCCGGATCTCCTCCGCGGTCCCCGTCGGCGTGAAGTGCACCAGCCGCCCGTCGCGGGCGCGCCCGCTCATCCGCCGGGTCGCGGTGTCCTTGCGGCCCTCGCCGGTGGAGACGATCAGCTCGAGCTCGCGCCCGACCTGCTCCCGGTTCAGCTCGAGGGAGATCTCCTCCTGGAGCGCGACGAGGCGGTCGTAACGCTCCTGCACGACGGCCTTCGGGACCTGGTCGGGCAGCGACGCGGCCGGCGTGCCCGGGCGCGGCGAGTACTGGAAGGTGAAGGCCTGGCTGAACCGCGAGGCCTCGACCACGCGCAGCGTCGCGGCGAAGTCCTCCTCGGTCTCGCCGGGGAAGCCGACGATGATGTCGGTGGTCAGCGCCGCGTCCGGCATCGCCGCACGCACGTCGTCGACGATGTCGAGGTAGCGCTTCGCCCGATACGAGCGGCGCATCGCCTTGAGCACGCGGTCGGAGCCGGACTGCAGCGGCATGTGCAGCTGCGGGCAGACGTTCGGGGTCTCGGCCATCGCGGTGATGACGTCGTGGGTGAAGTCGCGCGGGTGCGGGCTGGTGAACCGCACCCGCTCGAGCCCGTCGACCCGGCCGCAGGAGCGCAGGAGGTCGGCGAACGCGGTGCGCCCGCTCGCGCGGTCGTCGAACGACACGCCGTAGGCGTTGACGTTCTGCCCCAACAGCGTCACCTCGAGCACGCCCTCGGCGACCAGCGCCTCGACCTCGCCCAGGATCTCCCCCGGCCGCCGGTCGACCTCCTTGCCGCGCAGCGAAGGGACGATGCAGAAGGTGCAGGTGTTGTTGCAGCCGACCGAGATCGACACCCAGCCCGCGTAGGCGGAGTCGCGCCGCGCGGGCAGGTGCGACGGGAACGTCTCGAGGGCCTCGAGGATCTCCACCTGGGCCTCTCCGTTGTGGCGGGCGCGCTCGAGCAGGGCCGGCAGCGACCCGGTGTTGTGGGTGCCGAACACGACGTCGACCCACGGCGCCTTCGCCACCACGGTGTCGCGGTCCTTCTGCGCGAGGCACCCGCCGACCGCGATCTGCATGCCGGGCCGACGGGCCTTCTCGGGGGCGAGGCGGCCGAGCTGGCCGTAGAGCTTGTTGTCGGCGTTCTCGCGCACCGCACACGTGTTGAACACGACGAGGTCGGCGCCGTCGGCGTCCGGCGTGTGCTCGTAGCCGGCCTCCTCGAGCACCCCGGCGAGGCGCTCGGAGTCGTGCACGTTCATCTGGCACCCGTGGGTGCGGATGTGGAAGGTCGCGCGGGCCCCATCGATGGTCGAGCTCCGCTGCGCTGCGTCTCCTGCGCTCATCGGGTCCCAGGGTAGGCGCCCGCTACTTGCCCAGCTTCTCCGCGTCGAAGTCGTCGACCTTGCCCACCGTCGCGCGGTTGGCGCCCCACAGGACGACACCGAGCAGGATGAGGATCCCGGCGAACAGGTACTCCTTGGGCGGGCGCCCGGAGAACGGGCTCGCGAGGAACGCGCACAGCACGGCGGCCACCACGGGGATCGCCGTCGGCGCGCGGAAGTGCCGGTGACCGACCTCGTCGCGGCGCAGCACCAGCACGGCGATGTTGACCAGCGTGAACACGGCCAGCAGGAGCAGCGACGTCATGCTGCCGAGCTCGGAGATCTCGAGCAGCAGCACGAGGACGACGGCCAGCGCGCTGGTGACGACGATCGCGAACCACGGGGTACGGCGGCGCGGGTGCACGCGCCCGAAGATGTTCGGGATGATCCGCTCGCGCGCCATGCCGTAGAGCAGCCGGCTCGCCATCATCATGTTGATCAGGGCGGTGTTGGTGACGGCGAACAACGTGATCGCCGCGAAGACGATCGCCGGGAACGACGGCGAGGCGGTCTGCACCACCCGCAGCAGTGCCCCGCTCTCGGCCTCGGCCAGCTGCTCGGTGGGCACGAGCGTCGACGCGAGCAGGGCGACGACCAGGTAGATCGTCGCCGTGATGCCCATCGCCAGGAGCATCGCCCGCGGGAACGTCCGCGGCGGGTCGACCGTCTCCTCGGCCATGTTCACCGAGTCCTCGAACCCGACCATCGCGAAGAACGCCAGCGCGGTCGCCGAGGAGATCGCGAGCAGCACCGCGGGCTCGGAGAAGATCGAGCTCTCCGGGGCCGAGGTGGCGAACTCCGTGAGCCGCGAGGCGTCGCCCATCCCGTTGATCACGGCCCAGGCGCCGAGGACGATCACGATGAGCAGGCCGAGGATCTCGATGCAGGTCAGCACGACGTTGACCCGCACCGATTCGCCCACGCCGCGGAAATTGATCACCGCGAGCATCACCAGGAACGCCACGACCACGAGCGGCGTCACCCATCCCGGCAGCTCGCCGACGATCGCCTCGAGGTTGCGCCCGCCGAAGGCCTGCGCCGCCGAGGCCGCCGAGGTGATCCCGGAGCACATGACCGTGAAGGCGACGAGGAACGTCAGGAACGGGCGGCCGAACGCCTTCTGCGTGTACAGCGCGGCGCCGGCGGCCCGCGGGTACTTGCCGACCAGCTCGAGGTAGCTGAACGCGGTCATGAACGCGACCACGAACGCCAGCAGGAACGGCAGCCACAGCGCGCCGCCGACCCGCTCGGACACCGTCCCGGTCAGCGCGTAGATCGTCGTGCCGAGGATGTCCCCGATGATGAAGAACACGAGCAGCTTGGGCCCGATCGCGCGCACGAGGCCCTGGTCGCTCGAGCCCTCGTCCCGGGTCGCCGTGGTGTCGTCCGTGGTCACGCCCGGCATCCTGCCGTATTCGGGCCGTGGTGTTCCGCTTTCGGATGAAGTATCCGTTTCGGCCGATCGCCGCACCGGCCGTACGCTCCGGCGGGTGGACGGCACGATCCGGCCGGCGCGGACCGACGAGCTCGAGGTCCTGCGCGCGATCGAGGTGGCCGCGGGCGCGCTGTTCCGCGACGTGGGCCTCGGCGCGGTCGCCGACGAGGCCCCGCCCTCGGCGGTCGTCCTGCACGGCGCGCTGGACCGGGGCGGGCTGTGGGTCCTCGAGGCCGACGGACGTCCGCTCGCCTACCTCATGGACGACGTCGTCGACGGCGAGGCCCACCTCGAGCAGGTCTCGGTGCACCCCGACGGCGCGCGGCGCGGGCTCGGTGCGCGGCTCGTCGAGCACCTGGTCGACCGCGCCCGCGCGGCCGGGTTCGGCGCGGTGACGCTCACGACGTATCGCGACGTGCCGTGGAACGGGCCGTACTACGAGCGCCTCGGGTTCCGGCCGCTCGCCGACGACGAACTGGGGCCGGGCCTGCGGGCGATCCGGGCCGCCGAGACCGCCCGGGGCCTCGACCGTCAGCCGCGGCTCGCGATGCGCCGCACGCTGTAGCGACCGCGGTCCGGCGCGACGACTTTCCCGGAACGGCCACGGCGCCCGCCTCGTGCTCCGTACCGTCCCGCGTGGTGGGCGGACCGCGCGATCGGAGGTCGGGAGATGGGCCGAGGGGGACGCCGGTCGGCGGCGCTGCGGGTGCTGGCCGTCGTGCTGGCCGTCGGGCTCGGCACGGCGACGGGCACCGCCGGCGTCGCGCACGCCGACACCGTCCTCGGCCGCAGCTGCGGGGAGGACCACCCGGTGTCCGCGGAGTACTACGACGCCTTCGGCAACGCCGCGCCCTGTACCGCCGACTTCACGGTCGCGGGGACGACCACGGCGCGGATCACGATCGACGTGATCGCGCTCCGCGGCATCGAGCGCGACGACGACCACGTCTGGATCGTCGACGTGGACACGTGCCGGGGCACGATCCGGCCCTCGGAGCCACCGCGCGTGGTCACCTGCACCGTCGGGGCGGGGGCGCACACGGTGTTCGTCGCGAAGTCGATGGGCGACGCGCGGATCGGCCTGCGGGTCGACTTCTGATCCGCGGCATCTGCCGTCCGGCAGACGATCCTGCGCCCCGGGGTCCCTAGCGTCCGGCGCGTACCGCTCGCCTTCCCTGGGGGACGACCATGACCAGCACCGGCCTCGCCGAGCACCCGAACGTCACACACACCCGCGACGCGTTCCTCGCCGCCCAGCAGGGCGACGTCGGGCCGTTCGACGCGATGCTCCCCGACGACTTCGTCATGGTGAACCACGACAACGGCGCCGCCGACCAGGCCGAGATCGTCGGCAAGGACGCGTTCTTCGGCTTCTACGGGCGGTGGCTGACATTCTTCGAGGGCACCTTCGCCCAGGAGCCGCTCGGGATCTACGGCGACGCCGAGCGCGTGGTCATGCTCGTCCACGAGACCGGACGGCGCGGCGACGCGGTGTTCGACAACCACGCCGTGTACGTGATCACGATGCGGGACGGGCAGTGGGCGCGCCTGGAGACCTACGACCGCGACCGGGAGGCCAACGAGCGCTTCTGGGCCGCGGTCGGCGGGCCCGCGGCGCTGCACGCCGCCGGCTGACTCCCCTCCCGATCCACGACGGACACACGACGGACCCGTGTCCCTCCGGACACGGGTCCGTCGCGGGGGGTCGACCTCAGGTGGTGCCGACCGGGCCGATCCGGTCGGCGTCGAGCGACGAGCCGTTGTCCGGTCCCGGGTTCTCGAGCGAGCGGGCCCCGGTGGCGCCGCGCTGCTCCTGCTCCAGGTCCTCACGCTTGAAGATCTTCTTGCCCAGCCACACCAGCGGGTCGTACTTGCGGTCGACCACGCGCTCCTTCATGGGGATGAGCGCGTTGTCGGTGATCTTGATGTGCTCGGGGCACACCTCGGTGCAGCACTTTGTGATGTTGCAGAAGCCGAGGCCGGCGTCCTCCTGCGCGTCCTCCTTGCGGTTGCGCACGTCGAGCGGGTGCATGTCCAGCTCGGCGAAGCGCATCAGGTAGCGCGGGCCGGAGAACGGCTCCTTGTTCTCCTCGTGGTCGCGCACCACGTGGCAGACGTTCTGGCACAGGAAGCACTCGATGCACTTGCGGAACTCCTGCGAGCGCTCGACGTCCGCCTGCGCCATCCGGTACTCGCCGGGGGCGACCCCCTCCGGCGGCGCGAAGGCCGGGACCTCGCGGGCCTTCTGGTAGTTGAAGTCCACGTCGGTGACGAGGTCGCGGATCACCGGGAACGTCCGGATGGGCGCCACCGAGATCGTCTCGTCCTCGGTGAACGTCGACATGCGCGTCATGCACATGAGGCGCGGGCGCCCGTTGACCTCGGCGCTGCACGACCCGCACTTGCCGGCCTTGCAGTTCCACCGCACCGCCATGTCCCCGGCCTGGGTGGCCTGGAGGCGGTGCATGATGTCGAGGACGACCTCGCCCTCCTCGACGTCGACCGTGTAGTCGACGAAGTCGCCACCCTCGGCGTCGCCGCGCCAGACCTTGAAGCTCGCTGCGTATCCCATGCCTAGGCTCCCCCTCCGGTGTGCTCGCTACCGGGGTCGTCGGCGTTGACCTCGTCCTTGCGGACCGGAGCGTCGCTGCGGTGCCCGCCGAGCTCGTCGCCGGTGTAGTACTTCTTCAGCTCGTCGAGCTCGAAGAGGTCGAACAGGTCGGTGCGCATGTCGGGCTGGCCCTGGTGCTCGAGATGCACCTCGCCGTCGCGCAGCGAGCAGACCAGCAGCTCGCGCCGCCAGGTCTCGTCCATCGTCGGGTAGTCGTCGCGGGTGTGGCCGCCGCGGCTCTCCTGCCGCTCGAGCGCGGCCATCGCGATGCACTCGCTGACCATGAGCATGTTGCGCAGGTCGAGCGCGAGGTGCCAGCCCGGGTTGTAGGCGCGGCGCCCGTCGACCGCGACGCGCGGGATGCGGTCCTTGAGCTCGTGCAGCTTCTTGAGGGCCAGCTCCATCTCGTCGGCCTTGCGGATGATGCCGACGAGGTCGTTCATCGTCTGCTGCAGTTCCTGGTGCACGGTGTAGGCGTTCTCGCCGCCCGAGCTCTCGATCGGGCGCTCGACGTCCTCCCGCGCCGCGGTCACCGACGCGTCGGAGACCGCCGGCACGTTCCCGAGTCCGTCGAGGTAGGCCGCGGCACCCGCGCCGGCGCGGCAGCCGAAGACCAGCAGGTCCGACAGCGAGTTGCCGCCGAGGCGGTTGCTGCCGTGCATGCCGCCCGCGACCTCGCCGGCCGCGAAGAGCCCCGGCACCGCGGAGGCCGCGGTGTCCGGGTCGACCTCGACGCCGCCCATGACGTAGTGGCAGGTCGGTCCGACCTCCATCGGCCCGGCGGTGATGTCGACATCGGCCAGCTCCTTGAACTGGTGGTACATCGACGGCAGCCGGCGCGTGATCTCCGCGGCGGGCATGCGGCTCGAGACGTCGAGGTAGACACCGCCGGCCGGGGAGCCGCGGCCCTCCTTGACCTCGTTGTTGATCGCGCGCGCGACTTCGTCGCGCGGCAGCAGCTCCGGCGGGCGCCGGTTGTTGTCGGCGTCGGTGTACCAGCGGTCGCCCTCGGCCTCGCTGGTCGCGTACTGCTCGCGGAACACCTCGGGGATGTAGTCGAACATGAACCGCTTGCCCTCGGAGTTCTTGAGGACGCCGCCGTCGCCCCGCACCGACTCGGTGACGAGGATGCCCTTGACGCTGGGCGGCCAGACCATCCCGGTGGGATGGAACTGGACGAACTCCATGTTCAGCAGCTTCGCGCCGGCGCGCATCGCGAGCGCGTGGCCGTCGCCGGTGTACTCCCACGAGTTGCTGGTGACCTTGAACGACTTGCCGACGCCGCCGGTCGCGAGCACCACGGCCGCCGAGTGGAAGCAGACCAGCTCACCCGTCGGACGGCGGTAGCCGAAGGCCCCGGCGACCCGCTCCCCGTCCTTGAGCAGCTCCGTGATCGTGTACTCGTGGAAGACCGCGAGGTCGGACTCGTAGTCGCCGGTGCGCGCGAAGTCCTCCTGCTGCAGCGAGACGATCTTCTGCTGCAGGGTGCGGATCAGCTCGAGCCCGGTGCGGTCACCGACGTGGGCGAGACGCGGGAAGTTGTGCCCGCCGAAGTTCCGCTGGCTGATCTTGCCCTCGGGCGTGCGGTCGAACAGCGCGCCGTAGGTCTCGAGCTCCCAGACCCGCTGCGGCGCCTCCTTGGCGTGCAGCTCGGCCATGCGCCAGTTGTTGAGGAACTTCCCCCCGCGCATGGTGTCGCGGAAGTGGACCTCCCAGTTGTCGCGCGGGTTCGCGTTGCCCATGGAGGCGGCGATCCCGCCCTCGGCCATGACCGTGTGGGCCTTACCGAACAGCGACTTGCAGATGATCGCGACCCGCTTGCCGCGCAGGCGCGCCTCGATCGCGGCACGCAGACCCGCGCCGCCCGCCCCGATCACGAGGACGTCGTACGTGTGGTGGGTGACCGGGGTGTCGCCGGTGGTGCTCGCGTCGGCCGCCTCGAAGGCGGTGGTGGTGCCGGGGTCCGTCATCAGTTCACGATCCGCAGGTCGGAGATGGTGCCGCTCGAGACGAGCATGATGTAGAAGTCGGTCAGGATCAGCGTCCCGATCGTCAGCCACGCGAACAGCATGTGGCGGGTGTTCAGCTTGGAGACGCCCGTCCAGATCTTGTAGCGCACCGGGTGCTTCGAGAAGTGCTTGAGCCGCCCGCCGGTGATGTGGCGGCACGAGTGGCACGACAGCGTGTACAGCCACAGACCGACCACGTTGATCAGCAAAATCAGCGTGCCGAGCCCCAGCCCGAACGACGTCTGGCCGGTGGCGGGGTCGGTGCTCTGGAACGCCAGCACCATGTCGTAGGTGTTGAGCAGCGAGATCACGAACGCGACGTAGAAGAAGTACCGGTGCGCGTTCTGCAGGATCAGCGGGAAGCGCGTCTCGCCGGTGTACTTCGTGTGCGGCTCGGCCACGGCGCACGCGGGCGGCGACGACCAGAACGCCCGGTAGTACGACTTCCGGTAGTAGTAGCACGTGAGCCGGAAGAGCAGCAGGAACGGCAGCGAGACCAGCGCGTAGGGCAGGAACCACGGCATCTCGCCGAACCACTGGCCCAGGTGGCTCGCCTCCGGGACGCACGAGGCGCTCACGCACGGCGAGTAGAACGGCGAGAGGTAGTGGTACTCGTCGACGTAGTACGCGGCGCCCCAGAGCGACCGGATCGTCGCGTAGACGACGAACGTGGCCAGGCCCAGCGCGTTCGCCAGCGGCGGCAGCCACCAGCGGTCGGTGCGCAGGGTGCGCTGTCGGATGTCGGGGCGTCCCGGCGCCGGCGGCCGGTACGTCCCGGAGTCGTGTGTGGTGGTCACGGCACCGGTCCTGTCTGCGTGGTCTCGTCTGCGGTGACGCGCACGCGTCGGCGGGTGGCGGCACCGCCCGATGCGCCCGGCCGTGGCCGGCGACGGAGCGGAGAACCCGCGGACGCCACGCTCTGTGGTGCGCCGCACACTACGACGCGTCAATCCGTCATGTCGCCCGGGCCACCCCCGTGGCCGGGCGTGACGATGGCCACGTCCGAGATCGAGAGCGATCATCGCGCCGGTCACGACGGGGTCGGCGGCCGGTCGCCCCTCGGACGCCGGCCTCCGGATCAGCGCCCGTGGCCGGGCTCGTCGGGCTCGGGATCCACGCCGGCGAGCGCGTCGTCGAGCGCGTCGTGCTCACCCTCCGGAGCGGGCCGATCGGCGAGCGCCTCCCGGACCACCCCGTACGCGACCCCGGCGTCGTAGCCCTTGCGGGCCAGCATCCCGACGAGGCGGCGCGCGGCCACCGCGTGGTCGTGGCGGGCGAGGGAGGGCAGTCGCCGGTCGACGAGCGCCCGGGCGCGGGCGCGCTCGTCGTCGCGGCCGATCTCCTCGACCGCCGTCGTCGCCGTCTCGCGGTCGACGCCCTTGCGGTGCAGCTCCCCGGCCAGCGCCCGCTTGCCCAGGCCCTGGTGGCGGTGGCGCGACGACACCCACTGCTCGGCGAACGCGGCGTCGTCGACGAGCTTGGCCGTGGCGAGACGGTCGAGCACCCGGCCGGCGACGTCGTCCTCGACGCCCTTGCGCGCCAGGGAGTCGGCCAGCTCGGCGCGGGACCGGGCGCGCGTGGTGAGCAGGTTCAGGCAGATCGTGCGGGCGACCGACTCCGGGTCGGCGGGCGGGTCGTCACCGGTGGCGTGGGTGCTGCCGGTGCCGTCCGGGTCGGGAGGCTCCGGCGCCGGGCGTCGTGGCGACGCCCGGCGCCGTCCGGACCTCTCGCGGAGCCCCACCGGCTCAGAAGTCGACCGGGGCGGGCGCGGTCTCCTCGGCATCGAGCTTGGCGCCGATGCCGAGCTTCTCCTTGATCCGCTTCTCGATCTCGAGCGCGACGTCGGGGTTGTCCTTGAGGAACTTGCGGGCGTTCTCCTTGCCCTGGCCCAGCTGGTCGCCCTCGTAGGTGTACCAGGCCCCCGACTTGCGGACGATCGCCTGCTCGACACCCATGTCGATCAGCGAGCCCTCCTTGGAGATGCCGTGGCCGTAGAGCATGTCGAACTCGGCCTGCTTGAACGGCGGGGCCACCTTGTTCTTCACGACCTTGACCCGCGTGCGGTTGCCGACCGCGTCGGCGCCGTCCTTGAGCGTCTCGATGCGGCGGATGTCGAGCCGGACCGAGGCGTAGAACTTCAGCGCCTTGCCGCCCGTGGTGGTCTCCGGCGAGCCGAACATCACGCCGACCTTCTCGCGCAGCTGGTTGATGAAGATCGCCGTGGTGCCCGACGCGTGCAGCGCACCGGTGATCTTGCGCAGCGCCTGGCTCATGAGCCGCGCCTGCAGGCCGACGTGGCTGTCGCCCATGTCGCCCTCGATCTCGGCGCGCGGCACGAGCGCCGCCACCGAGTCGACCACGATGACGTCCAGGGCGTTCGAGCGGATCAGCATGTCCATGATCTCGAGGGCCTGCTCACCCGTGTCGGGCTGCGAGACCAGCAGCGCGTCGGTGTCGACACCGAGCGCCTTGGCGTACTCCGGGTCGAGCGCGTGCTCCGCGTCGATGAAGGCCGCGATGCCACCCTGGGCCTGGGCGTTGGCGACGGCGTGCAGCGTCACGGTCGTCTTGCCCGAGGACTCCGGGCCGTAGATCTCGACCACGCGTCCGCGGGGCAGGCCGCCGACCCCGAGCGCCACGTCGAGGGCGATCGAGCCGGTGGGGATGATGTTGACCGGCGCCCGGCCCTCGTCGCCGAGCCGCATGACCGAGCCCTTGCCGAACTGCTTGTCGATCTGGGCGAGGGCGAGCTCGAGCGCCTTGTCGCGATCCGGTGCCTGTGCCATGGGGATGTCACCTTCGGGGTCAGGGGTCGACTCTCAGACGCCGACGGTAGGCGGAGGGTCCGACAGCGTGGTGCCGGAGCCGGTCGCCCTGGGGACGGACGGAACGGTTGTGGACGGACGCCGGCGACGCTGACGCCGCGCAGAGGCCGTACGGAGCAGAGTAGACGAACAGGTGTTCGATCCGGGAGCCCGTGGTGGTCCGGGCGTGTCGGGCGTCGGGGCCGGTGCGCCGGGCGGTGGTGCCGGACGCGACGTCACCGCCGCTCGGCGGGCACCTCGAACTCGGCGCACACCACCCGCCACACGTCGCGCGGCTCGTCACCGTCCTCGAGCGCCTGCGCCACCGTGCGCCCGCCGAGCGCGCCGAACACGTGGTCGCGGGAGATCGACCCGGCCCGCACGGCCCCGAACTCGTCGTCCATCAGCTGCCGGAAGTGAGTCAGCCGCACGCGTCCCACCCTAGGCACGCACCCGATGTCCGGCCCGCGACGCCCCGCCGGTTGCGGTTACTGGCTGGTATCGCTCGGCTGGCGAGCAACACCAGCCAGTAACCGCGAGACCGCTAACCTGGACGGCGTGGACGGGGCGCTCGGGGGCACGCTGGGGTCGATCGTCGCCCTGGCGTGCATGGTCGGCGCGCTGGTGGTGCTGCTGCGCTGGTGGTTCCAGAACCGCGGTCGCTGAGCTGCTGCACGGTCCTCACTGCACCTCGAGGTGCCGCAGGCTCGGCCACAGCTGGTCCCAGGGCACGAGCCGGCCCGTCGCCAGCCAGAGCCGTGCGTCGCCGACCGGCTCCCCCACCGGGCGCACGTCGGCGAACCAGGGCCGCAGCTCGTCGGCCGTCGACCCCACGTAGAGCACGGTGTCGGCGTCGTCGGACGGCGGCGGGAACCAGCCGTAGCTGCGGTTGCTGCTCACCGCCGGGGGCAGGGCGCCCTCGGGGGCGTGGACGTCGAGGTAGGCCGCGTAGATGTAGGACTCCGCCGTGACGGCCGTGTGCGCGCGCTGCCCGGGCGGCAGGGCGTCGTAGGCGCGGACCGTCGCGGCGGCGAGCGGCTCGCCGACGGTCGGTGCCGCCATCGCGACCGACGTCGGCAGCACCGCGATCGCGACGGCGGCGCTCGCCGCGGCCGCGGGCCAGGCGGCCCACCGCAGCCGCCGGTGCCCGGCCTCCCGGCGCCGCTGCAGCCCGACCGCGCCCGCCGCCGCGAGCAGCCCGTAGAGGCCCGCGAGGTAGTACGGGCGGCCGAGGGTGACCGCGACGAGGAGGTAGAGGACGACGGCCGTGAGCGCGAGGTGGCGCAGGTCGCGCAGCTCCGGGTCGCGCGCGAGGCGCCACACCCCGTACAGCGCGAGCGGCAGACCCAGCACGCCGGCCGCGGCGAGCATCCCGAGCACGATCCCGGGGCGCCCGCCGTAGAGAGAGGCCGCCTCGGAGGCGACGACCGGGCCCATCCGCAGCTGCGGCCACCCGTTGACGGCCTGCCAGACCAGGGTGGGCGCGGCGAGCACGGCCGCGACGCCGGCGCCCGCCCAGAGCAGGGGCCGGGTCAGGAGCCGGCGCGGCCCCAGCACGGCGACCGCCGGCACCAGCACGGCCGCGAGCAGGAGGATCTGGAACTTCACCTCGGCACCGACCCCGACCACGGCGCCGACCGCGAGCAGCAACCGGTCGTCGCGCACGCGCCACCAGCGCACCAGCAGCCAGCCCAGCGCGAGCCAGGTGACCGGTTCGAGGGTGTACGGGGTGACCCAGTGGCCGCCGATCGTGGCCCAGACGCCGGTGCCCTGGGCGAGCGCGGTCAGCGTCTGGGCGCGCGTGTCGCCGCCGAGCTCGCGGGCGATCAGCGCGGCGAGCAGGACGGCCGCGACCGTCGCCAGGATCGCCGGGAGGCGCAGCACGAGCACGTTCCCGGGCGCGATCGCGTCCATCGCGGCCGCGATCAGCGGGGCCACCGGCGGCTGGTCGACCGACCCGAACGCCAGGTGGTGGCGACCGATGGCGAGCATGAGCGCCTCGTCGAACCACCAGCCCGGGATCCACGCGACCGCGAGGTGGGCCGCGGCGACGCCGGCGGCGACGGCGCCCACGGGCCACCGCGCGAACGGCGGCCGCACGGGGCGCGACGGTGCGGTGGCGGTCGGGACGTGTGCCGTGACGGTCATGGTGGTGATCGTCGCCAGGGGCACCGGGCGCCGGCCACGGCGCGACGGCTGCTCCCCGTGGCCGAAAGGAGGGACGCGGATCGACCTCCGTCGGACGACCCGGCCGGGGTCACCAGCCCAGCAGCCCGACCAGGCCCTTGCCGGTCAGGTAGATCCCGACCAGACCCACCGCCACCGCGATGAGCGTCTTGGAATTGCGCCGGCCCCACGCGTGCGCCCCCTGCACGGTCTCCAGGGTGCGGTCCGGGCGCAGCACGACGAGCGCCAGGGCCGCGAGCGGCACGGCGAAGCGGAGCACGGTGTAGACCGCGACCTGCACGATCCCGTCCACCGCGCTCGGATGGGTCTGCAGGATCGCCACGAGCGCGGCCAGGTAGTAGAGCCCCGGCAGGTTGGTGACGACCCCGGCCGCGGCCACCACGCGGGTCGTCGGCGGACGCAGGCGGCGGTCGAGGGCCTCGGGCAGGACCGTGCTGCGCTTGCGGGGACGCTCCGGGCGCCGCCGGCGCGGCTCCCGGCCGGCCAGGCGCAACGCGGACCACACCATGGCGACGACCCCGAGCACGAGGTCGACGACGAGGCGGCCCGTGGTCGCCTCGGTCGAGGGCGCCCCGGTGTGCAGCCAGGTGACGACGACGATGCCCACGCCGAGGGTCACTGCGATCCCGGCGACGAGGTAGGCGACGAGCAGCGGACGCGGGCGCTCGGAGAGCAGCAGGATGTAGACGATCGCGAGCTGGACGCCCCGCACGGCGCTGAGCAGCCCCAGCGCCAGGGCCTCCGGGCTCACGTCGCGTCCTCGTCGGCCGGGCCCAGGTGCAGCCGGACGATCTGCTCCCCCGCGTACGACGCCGTGAGGAGCCCGGCGGTCCCGTCGCCGGCCCGGACGCGCCACGCGACGTCCTCGCCGACCAGCTCCTTGCGGGTGACGTCGCGGGCGACGTCGTCCACCAGCGCCGCGGGGAGGTCGGCCGACCCGTCGAACGGCGGGTCGGCCCCGACGGCGGCGTCGACGAGCAGGGCTCGGAGGAGGGCGACGTCGCCGGCGTCCCACGCCTCCTCGAAGCGCAGGGCGGCGAGGAAGACGTCGGCCCGCGCGCGGCCGCGCCGGCGCAGATCCCGCAGGAACGCCACGTCGCGGTTCAGCTTGGACGCGGCGCCGAGCAGGCCGGTGACCGGTGACCGGGCGAGCTCGAGGACCCGGACGGCGACCTGCCGGTACCCGCCGGCCGGGCTCAGCGTGCCGGCCGCCAGGAGCTGGTCGATCCGCTCGACGGCCGCGAGCTCCTGGTAGAGCGAGAGGTTGCCGGCGAGCTCGTTGCGGCGGTCGGCGATCTCGAGGGTGGTCCGCGGCTCGGTGTCCCGCCGGGTCGGGTTGATCTGGACGACCCACAGCTCGTCGGGGTCGTCGTCGAGCAGCGGCGCGACCGGCGGGTTCTGGGAGAACAGCCCGTCCCAGTAGGCGCCGCCGTCGGTGTGGACCGAGCGGAAGAGGGTGGGGATCGCCGCCGAGGCCAGCACGGTGTCCGCGGTGATGCGGTCGCGGCGGCTGTCGAACGCGCGGAAGGCCCCGCTGCGGACGTCGACCGCGCCGAGCACGAGCCGCGGGTGCTCGCCGGCGGCGTCGACGGTCAGCGCGTCGAAGTCCACGTGCCGGCGCAGCAGCCGGTGGAACTCCTCGCGGCCGTCGAACGGCGGCGGCACCAGGTAGGGGTTCAGCGGGGGCAGGAGGCCGAGGCTCTGCGCGAGCCCCGCCCCCACGAGCGCGGCGTTGCCGACGCGCTCGACCGGACCGCGCGCGGCGTTGTCCTCCCAGAACGCCTCCAGGGCCGCCGGGATCCCCTCGACGCCGCCGCCGCGCAGCACCGACCACGTCAGCAGCGCGTTGATCGCGCCGCCCGAGGTGCCGCTGACGGCCACCACGTCGTGCCCGTCGAAGGCGCCACGCTCGACCCACCGGGCCATCACGCCCGCGGTGAACGCCGTGTGGCTGCCGCCGCCCTGGAAGGCGAGCGCTATCCGCATCCGGCCACGCTAGTGATCCCTCCCGACCACCGGGAAGCGCTCGGCGGTTCGCTGTCGGGGGTCGGGGGCACCATGGGACCCGTGGACGTCATGGACCGCTTCTCCCCCGCGACGCGCGACTGGTTCACCGGCGCGTTCGCCGGGGCCACGCCCGCGCAGGAGGGCGCCTGGGAGGCGGTCGCCGACGGGCAGCACGCGCTGGTCGTCGCCCCGACCGGTTCGGGCAAGACGCTCGCCGCGTTCCTCTGGGCGCTCGACCGGTTGGCGACGTCGCCGCCGCCCGAGGAGCCCACCCGCCGCTGCCGGGTCCTCTACGTCTCGCCGATGAAGGCGCTGACGATCGACGTGCAGCGCAACCTGCGCTCACCGCTGGCCGGGCTCGGGCAGGCGGCGCAGCGTCTGGGGCTGCCGCGCCCGGACGTCACGGTGGGGTCGCGCACCGGCGACACCCCCGCCGACGAGCGCCGCAGCTTCGCCCGCACGCCGCCCGACATCCTCGTCACGACGCCGGAGTCGCTGTTCCTCCTGCTGACGTCCGCGGCGCGCGAGTCGCTGCGCGGCATCGACACGGTGATCGTTGACGAGGTCCACGCCGTGCTCGCCTCCAAGCGCGGGGCGCACCTCGCGCTGAGCCTCGAACGTCTCGATGCCCTGCTCGACGCGCCGGCTCAGCGCATCGGCCTCTCGGCGACCGTGCGGCCGATCGACGAGGTGTCGGCGTTCCTCGGCGGCGGCCGCCCGGTGCGCGTCGTCGCGCCCGAGTCGGCGAAGACGGTGCAGGTCCGCGTCGAGGTGCCCGTCGAGGACATGGCGGCGCTCGACGGCCAGGGCGACAACAGCTCCGGGCCGGGCGTCGAGGAGGAGGTCGAGGGCTCCGCGGCCGGCGCGGCGCAGCGCGCCTCGATCTGGCCCGCCGTGCAGGAGCGGGTGCTCGAGCTCGTCGAGGCGCACCGCTCGACCATCGTGTTCGCCAACTCCCGCCGTCTCGCCGAACGGCTCACCGCGCGCATCAACGAGCTCGCCACGGAACGGGCCCACGCCGCGGCGGCGGAGCGGGAGCCGGTGGAGCTGGACGACGCCGAGCCCGGCGACACCGACACCGGCACCGGCACCGACGACGAGGCCGAGGAGCTCGCGCCGATGATCGGGAGGTTCCCGGCGGAGGCCGTCGGCCAGTCCGGTACGGCCGAGGCCGCCGAGGTGATCGTCGCGCGGGCCCACCACGGGTCGATGAGCCGCACCCAGCGCACCCAGGTCGAGGAGGCGCTGAAGTCCGGCCAGCTGCCCTGCGTCGTGGCCACCTCGAGCCTCGAGCTGGGCATCGACATGGGCGCGGTCGACCTCGTCGTGCAGGTCGAGGCGCCGCCGTCGGTGGCCAGCGGGCTGCAGCGCGTCGGCCGCGCGGGCCACCAGGTGGGCGCCGTGTCCGAGGGCGTGGTGTTCCCGAAGTACCGGGGCGACCTCGTGTCGTGCGCCGTCGTCGCCGAGCGCATGGCGGGCGGCGCCATCGAGGCGATGCGCTACCCGCGCAACCCGCTCGACGTCCTCGCCCAGCACGTCGTGGCCATGACGGCGATGGAGCCGTGGACGGTCGAGGACCTCGCGGCGCTCGCCCGCCGGGCCGCGCCCTTCGCCGGTCTGCCCGACTCCGGGCTGGCCGCGGTGCTCGACATGCTCGCCGGGCGCTACCCCAGCGACGACTTCGGCGAGCTCCGCCCGCGCATCACCTGGGACCGCGTCACCGACCAGCTCTCGGGCCGCCCCGGCGCCCAGCGCCTGGCCGTCACCAGCGGCGGCACGATCCCCGACCGCGGCCTCTACACCGTGGTGACGCCGGGGGCGGGCGAGGGCGGCACCGGCGGGTCACGCGTCGGCGAGCTGGACGAGGAGATGGTCTACGAGTCGAGGGTCGGCGACACCTTCCTGCTCGGCTCCACCAGCTGGCGGGTCCTGGACATCACGCGCGACCGCGTCGTCGCGGAGCCCGCGCCCGGGGTGCCGGCCCGGATGCCGTTCTGGAAGGGCGACGCCCCCGGCCGCCCGCTGGAGCTCGGCCGGGCGCTCGGGGCCTTCGTGCGCGAGGTGGCCGCCGCCGACGACGAGGCGGCGACCGCGCGGGCGCAGGCCGCCGGGCTCGACGCGTGGGCCACCACCAACCTGCTCGCCTACCTGCGCGAGCAGAAGGAGTCCACGCGCCACGTCCCCAGCGACCGCACCATCGTCGTCGAGCGTTTCCGCGACGAGCTCGGCGACTGGCGCCTCGTCGTCCACTCCCCCTTCGGCGCCCAGGTCAACGCGCCGTGGGCCTTGGCCATCGCGGCCCGGTTCCGGGAGCAGCGCGGGCTGGAGGTGTCGGCCGCGAGCGCGGACGACGGCATCGTCCTGCGCCTGCCCGACGCGCTCGACGACGCCGGCGAGGAGATCCTGCCCTCGGCCGAGGACGTGCTGCTCGATCCGGACGAGGTCGAGCAGGTGGTCACCGCCGAGGTCAGCAACTCCGCGCTGTTCGCCGCGCGGTTCCGCGAGTGCGCGGCCCGCTCGCTGCTGCTGCCGCGCCGCGACCCCACCCGGCGCACGCCCCTGTGGCAGCAGCGCCAGCGCGCGGCGCAGCTGCTCTCGGTCGCGAGCCGCTTCGAGCAGTTCCCGGTGGTGCTCGAGACGATGCGGGAGGTCCTGCAGGACGTCTACGACGTGCCCGGGCTCGCCGAGCTGATGCGCGACGTGCGCTCCCGCGGGGTGCAGGTGGTCGACGTCGCCACCGCCAGCGCCTCGCCGTTCGCCCGCACGCTGATGTTCGGCTACGTGGGGATGTTCCTCTACGAGCTGGACGCCCCGCTGGCCGAGCGGCGCGCCGCCGCCCTCTCGCTGGACTCCACGCTGCTCGCCGAGCTGCTCGGGTCCGAGGCGATCCGCGAGCTGCTCGACGCCGAGGTGCTCGCCGAGATCGAGGGCCAGCTGCAGCGCACCGACCCGGAACGCCACGTCCGCGACGCGGAGGGCGCCGCCGACCTGCTGCGGTTCGTCGGCGACCTCACCACCGCCGAGGCCGAGGCCCGCGGGGTCCGCGAGGAGTGGCTCACCGAGCTGGAGGCGGCCCGCCGCGCGATCCGGGTGCGGGTGTCGGGGCAGGAGCGCTGGATCGCGATCGAGGACGCCGGGCGCTTCCGCGACGCCCTGGGTGCCGGCCTGCCGGTCGGCGTGCCCGAGGCGTTCACCGAGCCGGTGGCCGACCCGCTCGGCGACCTCCTGGCCCGCTTCGCCCGCACGCGCGGGCCGTTCCCGGTCGCCGCCGCGGCGCACCGCTTCGGGCTCGGGGTCGCGGTGGTCGGCGGTGTGGTCGACCGCCTGGTCTCCTCGGGGCGGCTCGTGCGGGGCGAGCTGCGTCCGGAGGGGTCGCCGCCGGTCCCCGGGGCGCCCGCCGACCTCGCCGCCACCGGTCCGGACGTGTGCGACGCCGAGGTGCTGCGCCGGCTGCGGCGGGGCTCGCTCGCCCGCCTGCGGGCCGAGGTCGAGCCGGTCGAGCCGGCGGCGCTCGGACGGTTCCTCCCCTCGTGGCACGGCATCGGCGGGCGGGTCCGCCGCGCGCCGGGCCCGGACGACGTGCTGGGGGTCGTCGAGCAGCTGGCCGGCGCGCCGATCCCGGCGAGCGCCCTGGAGAGCCTGGTGCTGCCGGCCCGCCTTCCCGGGTACTCGACCGCGCTGCTCGACGAGCTGACCAGCGCGGGCGAGGTCACATGGACCGGCTGCGGCACGCTCGCCGGCGGCGACGGGTGGCTCGCGGTCGCGCCCACCGACCTCGCCGACCTCCTGCTGCCCGACCCCGAGACCGACCTCGCCGACACCCCGCTGCACCGGGCGCTGCTCACGACCCTGGAGGCCGGCGGCGCGCTGTTCTTCCGCCAGCTGACCGAACGGACGCAGGCGGCGCTGCGCGAGGCCGGCGAGTCCGAGACCGCGATGCCCGACGACGCCACGATGGTCGCCGCGCTGTGGGACCTGGTGTGGGCGGGGCTCGCCACCAACGACACGCTCGCCCCGGTGCGGGCCCTCGTCTCCGGCGGCGGGTCCCGGGGCTCGGGCGGGTCACGGGGCGGGGCGCACCGGCAACGCCGGGCGCCGGCACGTGGTCGCTACGCCCGCCTCGGGCGCGCACCGATGCCCTCGCGCACCGGCCCGCCCACCGCCGCGGGCCGCTGGTCGGGGGTCCCCGAGCGTGAGGGCGAGCCGACCCGGCGCGCCCAGGCCCGCACCGAGGCGTTCCTGGAGCGCCACGGCGTCCTCACCCGCGGCGCCCTCGACACCGAGCGCACCACCGGCGGGTTCGCCGGCATCTACCCGGTGCTCCGGGCCATGGAGGAGTCCGGGCGCGCCCGCCGCGGCTACGTGATCGAGGGGCTCGGCGCCGCCCAGTTCGCGGTGCCCGGCGCGATCGACCGCCTGCGGGCGGAGTCCCGGGTCGAGGACGGTGGCGGGGCGGCCCAGGCGCTCGTCCTCGCGGCGACCGATCCCGCCCAGCCCTGGGGCGCGGCGCTCGAGTGGCCCGCGACCGTCGGCAGCCAGGACGGCACCAGCTCGCACCGGCCGGGACGCAAGGCCGGCGCGCTCGTGGTGCTCACCGACGGCGAGCCCGCGATCTACGTCGAGCGCGGCGGCAAGACGCTGCTGAGCTTCACCACCGAGCACGACACCCTCGCCGCCGCCGCGACCGCGCTGGCCACCGCGGTGCGCGAGGGCTGGCTCGGCAGCATCGCGGTCGAGAAGGCCGACGGCTCCGGCTCGCTCGACGGCGTGCTCGCCGAGGTCCTCACCGACGCGGGCTTCCGCCACAGCCCGAAGGGCCTGCGGCTACGGGCCTGACGAGGTGCCGGTCGGCGCGTCACCGGCCGGCGTGTCCCACGGCCGCGCGAGGAGACCCCCCGGTTGCGCGGGGTCGCAGCCGACCTGGCGGAGACGCAGGACCACCCCGCTGACCTTGCGCTCGACGGAGCCCGCGATCTCGGCGAGGAGGGCGCGACGGTCGGCGTCGGGTGCGGCGGCGAGCCACGCCGTCCGGATGCGCAGCTCCTCCTCGGGCTCCCAGGGCAGCCCGTTGCGGGGTGGCACCGCAGACCGGAACCGGTTCGGGAACGGCACGACCGTCGGATCCCGGAACCCGTCGGGATCGCCGTCGCCGAGGTCGCCGACCGGGTCGTCGGGCCGGTCGCCCCATCGCTCACAGCGACGCCCGCCGAGGTCGCCCGATCCGTACCAGCGGTACCGGCCGAACGGTCCGCCGTCGCCACCGGCGTCACCGCCGTCGCCGTAGCCGGAGCGGTCCCGGTCGCGCCAGGGCTCGAAGGTGCACGAGTCGTGCTCGTCGGCCCAGGCGGCCCGCAGCGCGGCGACGAGCACGCGCGCCGGTACGGCGACGGTCACCGGCTCCGAGGGTTCATCGGTCCCGTCCTGATCGCCGGGCTCGTCGGTCCCGTCGGGCCCGTCGTGATCGCCGGGCTCGCCGCTCCGGGGGTGCAGCGCGAGGCAGGCGACGGTGCCGACGACCCGGACCGTCAGGTCCCGGTCACCGGCGGGGATGCGGAGTGCGTGGCGCGAGGTCATGACGCCACGGTGCGGTGGTCGCGCCCGCGACGGGTGCGGTTCGGGACCATCGGTGGACACGGCGATCCGGGCCTCGACCGGACGGTCCGGCGCGCTGCTCCGCACGGGGCCCGAACGCGCCCGGCGCGGTGTGGTTCCGTCCACAGGGGACCTCGAGGAGCGGGCGTACGGCGCGCACGGCAGGCTGGGCGGCAACCGCCCCGCACCGCCCGGTCCGAGCAGCCGACGACGAGGGAGAGCAATGGCGCTGGCGTGCCCCACGTGTGAGCAGTCCGCCGCGGAGTACCTCGGGATGGCCGACGACGGCCGCAACATGATGCGCTGCACGAGCTGCGGCCACGAGTGGGTCCTGGGCGCCAAGCCGGTGTCGCCGCGCGCGGTCAGCCAGACCACGCGGTCGCGCAGCACGACGACCCGGAGCACGACCTCCCGCTCCACCGCGCCGCGCTCCCCCACCCGCTCGACGAGCCGCCCGGCGTCCCCGGCCCGCCCGGCTCGCGAACGCCGGGGGCCCGAGGACGTCGAGACCGCGCGCCGCCGGTTCCCGGTCACGCCGGAGCTCCCGCCGGCGCGGTGGAAGCTGATCGACGAGCTGCGGCGGGAGTTCCTCGCCGACTTCCCCCACCCCGACGAGGAGGCCGGGCGCTACCGCGACGTCTACCGGCAGGCGTTCGAGGCCGACGCGCTGCCCTACACGACCCCGAACGCGCTCAAGGACTTCGCGAACAGCAAGGTCGTCGCCCGGCCGGGCAACATGAGCCGGTTCAACGACGAGTGGCGCGCGCTCGGCAGCCAGGACGCGGCCGACGCGTTCCGCGGGGTCATCGAGCACCTGCTGCGCGGCGAGGACCCGCCCGCGCCGGAGGACCGGCTCACGGAGCTGATCACGTCCGACGAGCCGCCGGCGATGGCCGGGTTCCGGGAGTCGATGCTGACCCGGGTTCTGTGCATCGCGGAGCCCGAGCGCTTCCTGCCGATCCTCGTCTACACCAGCCCGTCCGGCGGCAAGCGGGAGATCGCGCGGCGGGTGTTCGGCGTCGAGCTCCCGGCGCCGGACTCGACGTCGCAGACCATCGGGCGGCTCGCGTACTGGAGCAACGACCTGCTCGTCGAGCTGATCGGCAACCGGTTCGTCGACCTCGACCACGCCCGCCAGTTCCTGTGGTGGGTCAAGGACCATCCCGACCTCGACCAGCTCGCCTGACGGCCTCCCGGTGGCGCGCACGACACCGCCCGCCGACCGGAAGGCGGTCGGCGGGCGGTGATCAACGGGGACTTCGTGCGCATAGAAGCAGCGAACAGCCCGTTCGCTGCATCTCGGGGCGCTCAGAAGGCGATGACGTACAGCCCGTAGAGCACGATCGCGACGACGGCGGCGAAGCACACCACCGCGACCGCCGTGCCCGCGGCCGGGCTCAGGGTGGGGGCGCCGTCGTCGGGGCCGCCGACGCGTTCGGGCGCGCGGGCGGAGAGCCCGACCAGCCCGAGCGAGAACAGCGCGACGACGACCACCCCGGCGGCGATCGAGACCACGGAGACGAGACCCAGCGAGGCCCAGTCGATCGTCATGTCGGGTCCTCTCAGGCCGGGACGGCCGGCTCGTGGCGGATGGCGGCGTCGTCAGCGACGTCGTTGACGTTGTCGGCGGTGACCGGACGGCGACGCGAGGCGGCGTAGATGCCCGCGGCGACGGCGATCGCGACGAGCGCGACGATCACGGTGCCGACGACGCCGGTCGAGGCCGCCCAGGCCGCGACGGCCCCGACGATGGCGGCGGACGGCAGCGTGAGGATCCAGGCGATCGCCATCTGGCCCGCGACGCTCCAGCGCACGGCGGCCAGACGGCGCCCCGCGCCGGCCCCGAAGATCGAGCCGGTGGCCACCTGGGTGGTCGACAGCGCGAAACCGAGGTGCGACGAGGTCAGGATGACCGCGGTGGTGCTGGCCTCGGCGGCGAAGCCCTGCGGCGTCTCGATCTCGCTGACCCGCTTGCCCAGCGTGCGGATGATCCGCCAGCCGCCGAGGTAGGTGCCCAGGCCGATCGCCAGGCCCGAGCCGAGGATCACCCAGAAGGGCGGGCCGGAGTTCGGGGCGAGGACACCCGCGGTGATCAGCGTCAGGGTGATGACGCCCATCGTCTTCTGGGCGTCGCTCGTGCCGTGCGCGAGCGCCACCATCGACGCCGAGCCGATCTGGCCGATGCGGAATCCCCGCTTGACGGTGCCGTCGTCGGCGCGGGAGGTGGTGCGGTAGGCGAGGTAGGTCGCGACGAGCGCGATCACCCCGGCGAGGACCGGCGAGATCACGGCGGGCAGCACGACCTTCGACAGGACCGCACCGAAGTTCACGGCGCCGGCGCCCGCGGCGACGAGCGTCGCGCCGATCAGCCCGCCGAACAGGGCGTGCGACGAGCTCGACGGCATGCCGAGCAGCCAGGTCAGGAGGTTCCAGAGGATCGCGCCGACCAGGCCCGCGAAGATCACGACGGGCGAGATCCTCGCCTCGTCGACGAGGCCGCTGGAGATCGTCTTCGCGACCTCCACGGACAGGAACGCACCGACGACGTTCAGGACGCCGGCGATGAGGACGGCCACCTTGGGCTTCAGTGCCCCGGTGGCGATGGAGGTGGCCATGGCGTTGGCCGTGTCGTGGAAGCCGTTGGTGAAGTCGAAGGCCAACGCCGTGACGATCACGACGATGACGATCAGGGAGAGGTCCACCGCACATTCCCCTTCCGGGTGGGACGGCGCGACCGTAGGTGACCCTCACGAACGCCGGGGAAATGCGCGGTCAAGCATTCTTTACCCGGAGCACACGCGCTCTTGAGGGGCGGTCAGGTGGAGGTGCCGAGCCATCCGAGACGGGTGGAGAGGTCCTCGGCGGCGGACCGGAGGTCGGGAACGATCGCCCGGGCCCGGCGGCGCGGCAGACGGTAGGCCGGCCCGGCCGCGCTGAGGGCGGCGACGACGTCCCCGCCGGCACCCCACACCGGCACGGCGACGGCGTGCAGCCCGACCTCGAGCTCCTCGAACGACCGCGCGTGGCCCTCGTCGACGACGCGGGCGAGCTCGGTGCGCAGGTCCGCGGCCTCGGTGATCGTCGCGTCGGTGAAGCGGGGCAGGCGCCGGCGCAGGAACGTCCGGCGCTCGGCGTCGCTCATGTACGCGAGCAGGACCTTGCCCGCCGAGGTCGCGTGCAGCGGCGTCCGGCGGCCGACCCAGTTCTGCGTCGTGACCGACGCGCTCCCGAACTCCTGGGCGACGTTGATCGCGGCTTCGCCGTCGTGGATCGCGAGGTTGACGGTCTCCCCCACGACCTCGGCGAGCTGCTGGCACGTCGGCTGGCCGAGGCGGGCGATGTCCATTCGGCCCGTGGCCGACGCCGCGAGCCGCACGACACCGAAGCCGAGCGCGACCCGGCCCCGGTCGCCGAGCTGCTCGAGCATCCCGCGCCGCGCCAGCGCGGCCACGAGCCGGGAGGCCGTCGACTTGTGGACGCCGAGCTCCTCGGCGAGCTCGGTGATGCCGACCTCGCCGCGCGCCGCGACCACCTCGAGGGCCGTCACCGCGCGGTCGACCGAGCGGACGAGCGACGGCTCCGACCGGTCACGGCCGGAGCCGCCGGTACGCGCGTCGTCGCCGTCGGTACGGGCCATCGGGGACCATCCTCTCCGAGCCGGCAGGGCCGTCCGGGGGGTGGGGGTCCATCGGTGTCGGGACGCCACCGGAGGTGCGGTTGCGGAGTGCGCAACCCTACGCGGTCTCAGCGCGTCTGTCGCTGCTCCCGGGTCGGGACGCCGTTCGGCCCGCCGAGATCGACGGCGTAGGTGCCGATGCCGACGGCGAGGGTGTCGAGCATCCGGTCGAGGGCGACGCGGTCAATGTTGGCGAGGTTGTCGCAGGCCTGGTGGTAGCAGCGGTCGTACGGGGCCCCGGCCTGGCCGCCCCAGAGCGCCGCGTCCTCCGGCGTCTTGACCTCCTCGGCACCGGTGAACAGCCCGCCGGACGGGATGCCCGCCGCGATGAAGGGCCCGTAGTCGGACCGTCCGTCGAAGTCGGTGCCGCGCGGCTGCACGCCCGTCGCGCCCAGGGCCTGGGTCAGGGTGCGCTCGATGGCGTCCGAGCCGGCCGGGCCGGGCGGGGCGCCCTCGCGGTCGGAGTCGTCGCCGTCGTAGACGAGGTAGCCCGGGTTCGGCGAGGCGAGCATGTCCGAGTTGAGGAGCACCGCGATGTCGCGACGGGCCTCGGGGGTCTGGCTCTGCACGTAGTTGGTCGAGCCGAGCAGGCCCTCCTCCTCCGCGCCCCACCAGGCGAACCGCACCGCGTTGGTCACCGCCGGCGCCCCGCCGAGGCGCAGCGCGAGCTCGAGCTGCGCCGACGACCCGGACCCGTTGTCGTTGATCCCGGGCCCCTCGGGCACCGAGTCCAGGTGGGCCCCGCTCATGACGACCTCGTCGGGACGCCCCGTCGTCGTCTGGGCGATCACGTTGCGCGTCGTCTGCGTGGCCGACCGCGTCGCGAGCACGAGGGTGACCGGCGTGCCCACCCGCGGGAGCAGCCCGTCGAAGTCGGGCTGCAGGAGCCCACCGGTCGGCAGTCGGCCCTCGGCGACCGAGCCGAGCGTCCCGCCCAGGGGGCCGGGCGCGTTGTTGCCGACCAGCACGGCCGCCGCGCCGACCTCGGCCGCGACCTGCTGCTTCTGCGTGAAGGTGCACGACCCGCGGCGCACGAGGACGACGGCGCCCCGGGCCGGCAGATTGGCGTAGTCGGAGGCCTCACAGCCCGGCGTCGGGTCGGCGGGCGCGTCCGGGGCCGCCACCAGCGGCGCCGTGACTCCCCCGGGCGGCGTCGCCGGGGAGTACGACAGGGCGGTGACCGCCGGGCCGGGCGCACCCGCCACCGCCAGCGTCTGGGCGTCCACGGCGAAGGTGTCGAACGGGAAGCTCGGCGTGTCCACGCGGTAGCCGGCCTCGCGCAGCCGGCCCGCGACGTAGTCCACGCTCGCGTCGAAGCCGGGCGTGCCCGAGGCGCGGTTGCCGCCGTGCGCGTCGGCGATGCGCTGCAGCTCCTGGAGGTGCGCGAAGGCCCCGTCGGCGGTGGCCTGCTCGGCCAGCCGCCGGGGCAGGCCCGGTTCCGGGCCCGGACCCGCGGCGCCGCCGGCACCACCCCCGCCCCCGCCGCAGGCCGCGAGGGCGAGGAGGGCGCTCAGCACGAGCACCGTGGCTCCGCGACGGGGCGTGATCATGCTCACGCACCGTAGAGCACGGGTCCGGACGCCGTGCCCCCAACCGCCCGGACCGCACGGACGGGACGTCCCCGGCGACGGGAGAGCCGAGACCAACGCCCGGGGCCGTCCGGTCGAGCGCCTCCGACGCGGGGTGCACGGCCGTGAACTCCCGGTGACGACGAGTGGGACGAGCGGTCGGGAGCGACCAGGACCACGTCCCCGGACCGGGCGCCGCGGGCTACTGTTGGTTGGCACAGCCAACGATCACGTCTGCGAGGAGGACGCGTGCCGCAGGCCGTCGCGTCGGTGCCGTCGTCCCCCGCGTCCGCGGCACCTCGGCCCGCCCTGGTCGTCACCGTCCTCTCGTCGGTGGGCCTCGTCGCGTCGCTGTGCCTGACGCTCGTCGTGCCGCTGGTCTCCCAGCTGCCCCGGCTGCTGGACACCTCGGCGGCCACGGCGTCCTGGGTGATCACCTCGACGCTGCTCGCGGGCGCCGTCGCCACCCCGATCGCCGGACGCCTCGGCGACATGGTCGGCAAGCGCCGGGTCCTGCTCGCGACGCTCGCGCTGCTCGTCGTCGGGTCGGTGCTCTGCGCGGTCACCGCCGACCTCGTGCCCGTCCTCGTCGGGCGCTCCCTGCAGGGGGTGGCGGTCAGCGCCGTCCCGCTGGGGATCAGCCTCATGCGCGACACGCTGCCCCCCGCACGCCTCGGCTCCGGGATCGCGCTGATGAGCGCCACGCTGGGCATCGGCGGCGGGCTCGGCCTCCCCCTCGCCGCGATCATCGTGCAGCTCGCCGACTGGCACGCCCTGTTCTGGGTCGCGGGCGGCCTCGGGCTCGTCGGCGTCGTGCTCGTCGCGCTCGTCATCCCCGAGTCGACGACGCGCACCGGCGGGCGCTTCGACGCCGGCGGCGCCGTGGTGCTCTCGATCGGCCTCATCGGCCTGCTGCTCGCCGTGTCGAAGGGCGCGGAGTGGGGCTGGACGAGCGCGGCGACGCTGACGTCCGCCGCGGTCGCCGTCGTCGCCCTGATCGGGTGGGGCTTCTACGAGCTGCGGGTGCGCGACCCGCTCGTCGACCTGCGGCTCAACGCCCGCCGCGCGGTGCTCCTGCCCAACCTGATCTCGATCCCGGTCGGCGTCGCCATGTTCACGGGCATGGTCGTCTTCCCGCAGCTGCTCACCGCGCCGGTCGCGTCGGGCCACGGCCTCGGGATGAGCCTGCTCGCGGCCGGCGTCACGCTCGCCCCGATGGGGCTGGTGATGATGGCGATGTCGCCGGTCACCGCCCGGATCTCGGCCGCCGCGGGCCCCCGGACGTCGTTGTGGATCGGGCTGGTCGTCATCGCCGTGGCCTACCTCGCCGGGATCGTCCTGGTCGGCGCGGCGTGGCAGGTGTCGCTGGTCATCGCCGTGATCGGCGCCGGCGTCGCGCTGTCCTACGGGTCGCTCCCCGCGCTGATCATGCGCGCGGTGCCCACCACCCGCACCGCCGCCGCCAACGGGCTGAACACCCTCATGCGCTCGATCGGCACCTCGGCGGCCTCCGCGGTCGCGGCCGTCGTGCTCTCGGCCTCGACCGTGGCCGTCGGCGACACCCTCGTCCCCTCGCTCGGCGCCATCCGCACGACCCTGCTCATCGCGGCGGGGTGCGCCGTGCTCGCCCTGCTCGTCAGCTTCGCCGTGCCCTCGCTGCCGGAGCCGACCGAGGAGGTCGAGGAGTTCGGGCGCACCGAGACCGCCCCCGAGACCGCCCCCGAGACCGCCACCGACGCCGTGACCGTCGCCCACCCGGCGCTGCTGCGCGGCCGGGTGCTGCACGGCGACGGCGGGCCGGCCACCGGCGCCCGGGTCACGCTGGTCGGCAACGACGGCCGCCAGCTCGCCGTCGCCCCGGTCGACGAGCACGGCGCCTTCACCGCCGACCCGGGCCCGCACCGTCCCGTGCTGCTCATCGCCGCGCTGCCCGGGGCGGCACCCGCCGCCGTGCACGTCGCACCGGGCCAGGACACGCTCGCCAGCCCTCTGGTCCTGTTGCCGGCCCGGGTCCACCGGCGCACCGCGATCCCGGAGATCACGGGCGCGTCGTCCACCCCGTCGCGGGCGCCGAGGTGCACCTCGCACTCCTGATCGTCGCGCGGGACGCGTTTGTGGCCCACCCCACGCGTGGCACCCCTCCTCTCGACCAGACGCAACGATGCGTGGCCCGGAGGGAACCTTGTCCAGCGACGACACCCCGGTCGTGGCGGTCCGGCAGGCGATCGCGGCACTGCGGGCCGGGACGGTGACGCGGCCGCTCGACCGCGAGGACCTCGGGCTGCTCGGCACCGAGGCGCGGGCCCTCGTCGAGCAGCTGGTCGACGTGCTCCAGGGCGTCGACCGCGCGACGACCGATCCGCGCGACCCCCACACCCACGACCTCGCCACGCTGCGGGAGCGCCTCGCGGGCGCGCTCGTGCCGAGCGGGCTCGTCGGCGACCCGCGCGACGAGCTCCAGGAGGCCGGTACCGGCCGGCCCCGGAACCCGGACGACTGACCCGCGCCAGTGGGACCATGGCGCGGTGCCCGAGGGTGACACCGTTTTCCTCGCCGGCCGGCGCCTGCACGACGCGCTGGCCGGCCAGGAGCTGACGCGCGGCGAACTGCGGCATCCCCGCCTCGTGCAGCACGACCTCGCGGGGCGCACCGTGCTCGAGGTCGTCAGCGTCGGCAAGCACCTGTTCACGCGCTTCGACGACGGCACCAGTCTGCACAGCCACTTCCGCATGGACGGCACGTGGCACCTCTACCGGCCCGGCCGGCCCTGGCGGGGCGGCGGCGACCACCAGATCCGCGCCATCCTCGAGGTGCCCGACCGCGTCGCCGTCGGCTACCGGCTGCACGACCTCGACCTGCTGCCCACCGAGCGCGAGGACACCTGGGTCGGGCACCTCGGCCCCGATCTCCTCGGCGACGACTGGGGTCCGGAGGCGGCGGCGGAGGTCGAGCGGCGCCTGCGCGCCGACCCCGACCGCGAGCTCGGCGCCGCCCTGCTCGACCAGCGGGTCGCCTGCGGCGTCGGCAACCTCTACAAGGCCGAGGTGTGCTTCCTCGTGGGCGTCTCGCCCTGGACGACGGTCGGCGCCCTCACCGACGCCCAGGTCCGCGACGTCGTCGACCGGTCCCACACGCTGCTGTCGCGCAACGCCTGGCGCCCGGAGCAGTCGACCACGGGCGACCTCGGCGGGAACGCCCAGCACTGGGTGTTCGAGCGGGGCGGGCGCGGGTGCCGGCGCTGCCGCGACGTCGTGCGCACCGCGGGGCAGGACGACGGGAGCCCGGACCGCGAGGACCGGATCGCCTACTTCTGCCCCACCTGCCAGCCCGGTCCCCACCCGCCGCTCGACCGCCGCCGCGGCCGGCGCCCCCAGCAGCAGTCGGGGCGGCAGGCGCGCTACTAGGGGCGGGGGCCGGACCGCGCCACACTTCCTGTCGTGGACACCGCCCCACCCGGCCGCGAGCACGAGACGGCCGTGCTCGTCTCGGCGCTGGACGACGCGTGCGTGGGACGCGGCACCGCGGTGCTCATGGTGGGCGAGGCCGGGATCGGCAAGTCGACCCTGCTCACCGGGCTGCTCGACACGGCGGAGAGGCGGGGCGTGTCCGTGCTCCTCGGCCGGACCGGCGCGGACCTCGGCGCCCCCGCGTTCTGGCCGTGGCTGCGCCTGCTGGGCAGTCGCGCGGCGCGGCAGCGGGGCCTCGACCCCGGCGTGCTCGACGGCGCCGGGGACGGCCCGGAGGCCAGCGACGCCCGCGCCCGCTTCCGCGCGATGGCCGACGCCGCCGACGCCCTCGCGGCCGCCGCGGGCGACGGGCTCGTGGTGGCCCTCGAGGACGTCCACGCCGCCGACCCGGCGTCCCTGGCGCTGCTGCACCACCTGGTCGGCGAGGTCGTGGCGACGCGCGGCCCGGCCCTGCTGCTCGTGGCGACGTCACGGGAGCCGGCGCCCGAGGGCCTCGACGCGGCCGTCCCGATCGTGCTGCGCCCGGGGCGGCTCGGGCGCGACCCCGTCCGCGAGCTGCTGCGACGCCGGGACGGCGGCGAGCCCGACGACACCGCCGTCGACACCCTGCTGCGGGTGAGCGCGGGGCACCCGCTGCACCTGCGCGAGCTGCTGCGCGCGCCCGAGGTGCACGCGGAGGCGGTCGCGCCCCTGGTGCGTCGCCGCGTCGCCGGGCTCTCCCCCGCCGCGCAGGACCTGCTGGCCACCGCCGCCGTCGCCGGCGAGGACGTCGAGCTCGACCTCCTCGGCGCGCACGGGTCCGCCGCGCTCGCCGAGGCGCTCGCGGCACACCTGCTGATCGGCGATCCGCAGGACGCCGGGCGGGTGCGCTGGTCGCACGCGCTGGTGCGCGCCGCCTGCCGCGACGGGCTCGCGCCGGCACGGCGGCGGGACGAGCACCGCCGGCTCGCCGACGCCCTGCCGCAGGCCCGAGCGGGCGAGGTCGCGGGGCACCGGCTCGCCGCCGCCGACGCGCCGCGCGCGCGGGCCGCGGCCGCCGCGGCGTGCCGTGCCGCGGCGGAGGACGCGACCGCCCGGCGGGCGCCCGACGAGGCCGCGGACTGGTGCCGGCGCGCGCTGGAGGTCACCGACGACCCCGTGGACGCCGCGGAGACGCGGCTGGCGCTGGCCCGGGCCCTCGTGCGCGCCGACCGCACCGCGGACGCCCTCGCCGCGGCGGCCGCGGTCCTCGAGGTGGCCGAGGACGCGGACCGCGCCGACCTCGCGGCCGCCGCGGCGGTGGTCGTGCGCGGGGTCGGCCCGGACCTGGTCGCGGGGCGGGTCGAGGGGCTCGTGGCGCGCGCCGACGCGCTGCTCGTCGGCGAGGACTCGGCCCGGCGGGCGCGCGTGCTGGCGCAGCAGGCGATGGTCGCGGGCGTCCGCGGGTGGTCCGAGGAGGCGGCGGCCGTCTCCGCCCGGGCGCTCGCGATGGCCGACCGGCACGCCGACGGGCCCGACGGTGCCGACGCGGTCCTGCACGCCCTGCACGCGCGCTACGAGCTGTGCGGCGGGCCGGCCCACATCGCCGAGCGGCTCGCCGTCGGACGGCGGACCATCGCCCTCGGCACCACGGCGCGCCGCCCGGAGGCCCTGGTCTGGGGCCACGTGTGGCGGATCGAGGACGCCTTCGAGCTGGGCGCGCCCGACGTGGTCGACGCCGGGATCGAGGCCCTCGCCGAGGTGGCCGACCAGCTCGGCGGCACCCTCGCCCGGTGGCACGAGCTGCGGGCGCGCGCCGCCCGCGCCCACCTCGTCGGGCGGTACGACGAGGCCTTCGCCCTGGCCGACCGGTTCCGCGAGCTGGGCCGCCGCAGCCAGGACCCGACGGCGGAGTCGATGTACCAGGCGTTCCTGAGCCTGCTCCACCGCGACCTCGGCACCCTCGCGACGTGGCGGCCCGACGAGGACGCCATCGCGCGCACCCGCCGCCTCCCGGTGTTCTGGGCCACCGCGGGCGTCGCGTTCCTCGCCCGCGGCGACGCCGAGCTCGCCCGCACGCTCTACGACGAGCTGCGCCCGCACCTGTTCGCCGTGCCGCCCGGGAACCGGTGGCGGCCCGTCCTGTGCTGCGGGAGCGAGCTGGCCGTCGCGTTCGCCGACACCGAGGTCGTGCGGGCGACCTTCACCCAGCTGCTCCCGCACACGGCGCTGCGCACCGACAGCAGCACCGGCTGCCCCGGCCCCATCGCGCGCTTCGCCGCCGCGGCCGCCCGCGGGCTCGACGAGCACGACGAGGCCGTCCGGCTGGCCGACCAGGCCGTGACCTCCGACCGGCGCCTGGGCGCGATGCCGGGTCTCGCGCGGTCGGGCCTGGAGCTGGGCCTGGCGCTCGCGGCGCGGGGCGGCGCGGCCGACCGGGACCGCGCCCGGAAGGTCCTCGACGAGTCCCGGACGGTGGCCCGCCGCCTGGGGCTGCGCCCGACGCGCGACGGGGCGTCGGCGCTGCTCGCCGAGCTCACGGGCCTCGGGCCGGGCGCGGCGTCCCTGACCGCCCGCGAGCGCGAGACCGTCGCCCTCGTCGTCACCGGGCTGGCCAACCGGGAGGTCGCCGCCCGCCTCGTGGTCAGCGAGCGCACCGTCGAGAGCCACGTCCGCAACGCGCTGGCGAAGCTGGGCCTGCACAACCGCACGCAGCTCGCGGCGTGGGCGGCCGAGGCCCTGTAGCCGGCCCTGCGTACCGCGATCCCCGTGGCACCACGGAGGTCCTTCCCGGCGCCGCGTTCCACGCTCGACGGCATCCACCAGCACACCGAGAGGACGTGGACGCCGTGTTCGCCCGACTCCAGACCGTCAGGTCCCTGCCACCCACCGACGACCCCGACGCCCGCCGCCGCGAGCTCACGGACATCCTGCGCCGGCACGCCGGCTACAGCGGGGCCTACTTCATGGTCTCCGGACCGACCGCCGTGCGGGCCCTGCTGACGCTGTGGGCCACCGAGGAGGACGCCCGCGCCGCCTCTGACCGCACCCGCGCCGCGTACGACGGCACCCCGCCGCCGGTGACCATCGACGAGGACGTCGTCTACGAGGTCGTCGAGGACGAAGCCGGGCCCGACGCCGGCGCCGACGCGACGATCGCCGCCGTGGCCGCGTTCGACGGCCCCTTCAGCGACGCCGGGCGCGCCGCCATGGACCGGATCCACCGCCGGCACGTCATCCCGGCCCTGCGCGCCCTGCCCGGCACCGTCCGGGGGCTGTTCCTGTGGGACCACCGCTCCCGGTCGATGCGCGGGCTGCACCTGGCCACCGACGCGCGCCCGCTCGACGCGGCCCGTGCGGCGGTCGAGGCGACCGATCCCGCCGTGGGCGAGGACCCCGCCCTGGTCTCGCCGCCGGACCGCGTCGACCGCTGGGCTGTGGACGGCGCCGACGTGCCACTCACGGATGCATCCGGGCGCCCTTGACGATCTTGTCGATCCCGTTCCGGGGCCCGTGCACCGCGATGCCGACGAGGTCGAGGTCGTCGCGACCCACCTTCGCGACCGCGGCGCGGTTGTCCGCGTCGTTGCCGGTCGCGAACAGGTCGGCGGTGAAGACAGCGATGCGCAGGCCCCGGCTCAGCGCCCGTCCGTGCGCGGCCCGCAGGACCGCGGCGTCCCCGGCGAACACCATCACCGGCTGCCCGAGCATCGGCAGGTAGGGGGTGCCGTCGGCGTCGGCGTAGGGCTCGCCGACCAGCTCGGGGGTCGCCCCGGTGATCCCGCTGGTGAGGAACGCGGTGACGTTGAGGGCCTGCCAGCCCGCCAGGTCGTCACGCAGCAGGACGGCGATCTTGGTCTCGAAGCTCACGCGACCACGATCGGCCGCCGACCGGGGTGCGGTCTTGTACGTTCCTGGCGTGGGTGAGCGGGTCCGTGCGTGGCGCCCGGCGGTCCCGGGGATCACCGAGGTCTTCCACGCGCACTTCGTGGACCACGCCTACCCGGCGCACACCCACGAGGCGTGGACGCTGCTGATCGTCGACGACGGCGCGGTGCGCTACGACCTCGACCGCCACGAGCACGGGGCGCTGCCGGCCTCGGTGACGCTGCTGCCGCCGCACGTCGCGCACGACGGGCGCTCGGCTCGGCCCGGCGGGTTCCGCAAGCGCGTGGTCTACCTCGACGACGCGGTGCTGCGCGCCCCCGACGGGCCGGCGCTCGCGGGTCGCGCCGTCGACCGTCCGGCGTTCGACGACCCCCTGCTGCGCCGCCGCGTCGACCAGCTGCACCACGTGCTCGACGCGCCGGGCGAGGAGCTGGCCGCGCAGACCCGGCTCGCGCTCATCGCCGAGCGGCTGGCGGCCCACCTCGGGGACGTGACCGCGGAGACCCGCCGGGACCCGACCCTCGCCCACCGGCTGCGGGATCTCCTCGATGCCCGCATGCCCCGGGGTCTCGCGCTCGACGAGGCCGCCCGGGTGCTGCACGCCCACCCGACCCACCTCGTCCGGGCCTTCGGCGCGGAGTTCGGGCTGCCGCCGCACCGCTACCTGACGGGTCGCCGGGTGGACCTGGCGCGACGCCTGGTGCTCGGCGGCATGCCCGCCGCCGACGTCGCGACCGCGGCGGGCTTCCACGACCAGTCGCACCTGACGCGGCACTTCCGTCGCGTCACGGGCACCACCCCCGGGCGCTTCGCCCGGGGGTGGCCCCGCCGGTGATCCCTGGCGCGGTGGCTACTGGCGCGGCGCCTGCTGCTGCGTGGGCTGCTGCTGCGGCTGGGCGGGCTGGGCCGGCTGGACCTGCGGCTGGGCCGCAGACTGCCCGGCCGGGATCTGCGCACCGCCCTGGCCCATCGAGGCCCGGATCTGGTCGAGGCGGCTCTTGCCCGCGTAGTCGCGGGTGGCCTGCTCGACCTCGAGCATGCGGCCCTGCACGCTGTTCTGCGCCAGCTCGGCCTGCCCCAGCGCCGTCGAGTAGCGGCGCTCGATCTTGTCGCGCACCTCGTCGAGCGACGGGGTGTTGCCCGGCGCGGCGACCTCGCTCATCGAGCGCAGCGACGCCGAGACCTGCTCCTGCATCTTCGCCTGCTCGAGCTGGCTGAGGAGCTTGGTGCGCTCGGCGATCTTGGTCTGGAGGACCTGCGCGTTGCGCTCGACGGCCTGCTTGGCCTGCTGCGCCGCGCCGATCGACTGGTCGTGCAGCGTCTTGAGGTCCTCGACGTTCTGCTCGGCCGTGACCAGCTGCGAGGCGAACTGCTCGGCGCTCTGCTCGTAGCGCTGCGCGCCCTCCTCGTCGCCGCGGGCGCGCGCCTCGTCGGCCATCACCAGGGCCTGACGCGCCGACGCCTGCAGCTTCTCGATGTCGGAGAGCTGACGGTTCAGCTTCATCTCCAGCTGGCGCTGGTTGCCGATCACCGACGCCGCCTGCTGCGACAGCGCCTGGTGCTGACGCTGCGCGTCCTCGATGGCCTGCTGGATCTGGACCTTCGGGTCAGCGTGCTCGTCGATCTTCGAGGAGAACGCGGCCAAGAAGTACCGCCAGGCCTTGACGAAGGGGTTGGCCATCTGCTCCCGCCCAACTCGTGACGTCGATCCGGCTCAGGCGGGCGACATCCGCGCCTGGTCTGACCCCATCGTCTCACCTCCTCGCGGAGGCTTCCACCGGCCCACCGATCACCGGCTGCTGCGCCCGCGCGGATCTCACGTGACCTCACGGGGAGATCACGCGGGAGTCATGCCGCGACGCGCACCACCGGCGTCGAGCGGCCGGCCGACGAGGTCGCCGACCCGCCCGCGAGGCCGACGAGGCGCACGGTGGTGCCGCCCTCGACCGGCGCCACGACCTCCTCGCCCGTGCCGGGGACGCCCTCGGGCTCCGGCAGCGCGACGGTCTGCGGCAGCGGCGGGTCCGCGGGCTCGGGCGGCGTCGGCAGCGTGGCCGACATGCTGGCCGACATGCTGGCCGACGCGGCGGCACCGTCCGAGGTCCCGTCGCCCGCCTCGAAGGCCTCCTCCACGGCGGTGCGCAGGGCCTCGTCGACGGGCTGCTCGTCGATCGCCCCCGCGCCGACCCCGGCCGGCACGCGCCGACGGACCGGGCGCAGCGCGTCGGCGACCTCGTCGAGCAGCTCCGGCAGCGGCAGGCCGAGCGCCTCGCAGATCGCCGCGAGGAGCTCGCTGGACGGCTCCTTGCGGCCCCGCTCGATCTCGGACAGGTAGCCCAGGCTCACGCGCGCCTCCTTCGAGACGTCGCGCAGCGTGCGGCCCCGCTCGGTGCGGGCCTGACGGATCGATCCGCCGATGGCCTCGCGCAACAGCAGCGACATGCCACACCTCCCAGCGCCGGCCGTGGTGAACCCTGGGCAGGACCTGGACCTGCCCGACCGGGCGTCGACGACCGTGTCCGTCCACCGTACCGAGATCGACGCCGCCGGGACGGTGACGCGGGCCCCGCCCTGTTCGTCGAGAGCGAACAGTTCCGTCAGGTCGCCCGGCCGCGCGCCCGCAGGCGCAGCGCGCGCACGAGGTAGTCGACGCCCGTGACGACGGTGACGACGACGGCGGCGACCATGAGCACCGCGACGGCCGGGTCGAGCCAGGTGGGCAGCGGCATGATCGCGAGCCCGAGCGCCACCGTCTGCAGCACCGTCTTGATCTTGCCGCCGCGGCTGGCCGGGATCACGCCGTGGCGCAGCACCCAGAACCGGAGCAGGGTCACCCCGATCTCGCGGACCGCGATCGTGACCGTCACCCACCACCCGAGCTCGCCGAGCAGCGACAGCCCGACCAGCGCGGACCCGGTGAGCGCCTTGTCGGCGATCGGGTCGGCGATCTTGCCGAAGTCGGTGACGAGACCCCAGCGGCGCGCGAGGTCGCCGTCGAAGGTGTCGGTCAGTGACGCGATCGCGAACACGGCGAACGCGGCCCACCGCCACGCCGCGCTCTGTCCCCCGTCGACGAAGAGGACGACGAGGAACACCGGCACGAGCACGAGGCGCACGACGGTGAGCGCGTTCGCGATGTTGACCAGGGGTACCGGAGGCGCGACGACGCCGCCGGCCGTGGTGGCCGACGCGGTCGGGGACGGGGCACCGGGCGTGGAGCCCGGCCGCGGGGAGGTCACCGGGCCCCGGCGCCGGCCGGGACGCCGGCGGCGGTCTCGTCCGACCGGTCCTCGGTGAGCGCGAGCGCCTCGACCACGAGGTCGAGACCCTCGGCGTCGACCACCCGGCCGGTGACGACGTCGCCCGGCGCCAGCGCGTCGAGCAGGTCCTCGTCCCCGACCAGCCGGCACTCGCCGTCGACGTCGGGACCCTGGTGGGCGGCCCGGCCGATCCAGGACTCCTCGTCGGGCTCCCAGCGTTCGGCGAGCACCTCGACCGTCGTCCCGACCCGCCGCGCCGCCCGGTCCTCGGCGACGTGCTCGGCGAGGCGGGTGACGCGCTCGACGCGCGCCGCGATCTCGGTGGGATCGACCTTGCCGGGCAGGTCGAGCGCCTCGGTGCCGTCCTCGTCGGAGTAGCCGAACACCCCGACGGCGTCCAGCTCGGCCTCGGACAGGAACGCCTCGAGCTCGGCGAGGTCGTCCTCGGTCTCGCCGGGGAAGCCGACGATGACGTTGGAGCGGATGCCGGCCTCGGGGTCGAGCGCGCGGATCTCGCGGCAGAGCGCGAGGAAGGTCTCGCGGGAGCCGAAGCGCCGCATCCGGCGCAGCACCGGGGCGCTGGCGTGCTGGAAGGACAGGTCGAAGTAGGACGCGACGCGCGGGGTCTCCGCGATCGCGCGCAGCAGCGGCGGCCGGACCTCGGCGGGCTGCAGGTAGGAGACGCGGACCCGGCGCAGCCCCGGCACGGCCGCGAGCTCGCCGAGCAGGCGCTCGAGCGCCCCGCCCGCGGCGCCCCCGGCGTCGATGTCCTTCCCGTACGACGTGGAGTTCTCGCTGACGAGCATCACCTCGGCCGCGCCGTGGTCGGCGAGCCAGGCGCCCTCGGCGACGACGTCGCGCGGGTCGCGGGAGACGAAGGCCCCCCGGAACGAGGGGATCGCGCAGAAGCTGCAGCGGCGGTCGCACCCCGAGGCGAGCTTGAGCGGGGCGACCGGTGCGTCGTCGAGCCGCTGCCGCGGTACCTCCGGCAGCCACTCGTGGCCCGGGATGGACCCGCGCTCCACGGCCTCGGGCCGCTTCACCGGGCTGATCGGCAGCAGCGTGCGCCGGTCGGAGGGGGTGTGCGACGCGAGCGGGCGCCCGGCCAGCACGTCGTCGAGGCGGGACGGCAGGTCGCCGTAGTGGTCGAACCCGAGCACCGCGGACGCCTCGGGCAGGGCCTCGGCGAGCTCCGCGCCGTACCGCTCGGCCATGCAGCCGACGGCCACGACCTTCGCGTCGCCGCCTCCGGCGGCGAGCACGGCGTCGATGGAGTCCTTCTTGGCCTGCTCGACGAACGTGCAGGTGTTGACCACGACCACGTCCGCGTCCCCGGCGTCGTCGGCTGCGACGTCCCAGCCCTCGGCGGCCAGCCGCCCGGCCAGTTCCTCGGAGTCGACGTCGTTGCGCGCACACCCGAGCGTCACGAGCGCAGCACGAGGACGGCGGCTCGATGGCTCAGGGGGTTCCGGGGAGCGCTCGACCACCTCCCCAGCCTATCGGCCCGACCCCTGGCCTACCCTCCGCTGGTGGTGAGCGCCCGGTGACCCCTGCTGCCGAGACCGCCCCCGAGACCGCCGCCCCGGTGCTCCTGCGGCGCGCGCGCACCGCCGACGTGCGGGGCATCAAGGCCCTCGTGGACTCGTTCGCCGACGACAACATCCTGCTGCGCAAGCCGCTGGTCACCCTCTACGAGACGGTCCAGGAGTTCCGGGTCGCCGTGCGGGGCCGCGACGTCGTCGGCTGCGGCGCGCTGCACGTGCTCTGGGAGGACCTCGCCGAGATCCGCACCATCGCGGTCGGTCCGGGGATGCGGGGCGCGGGCATCGGGCACGGGCTGGTCCACGAGCTCATCGCCCAGGCCCGCGCGCTCGGCCTGCGCAGCGTCTTCGTGCTGACGTTCGAGGTGGAGTTCTTCGCCCGGCACGGCTTCCGCGAGATCGAGGGCTCGCCGGTGTCACCCGAGGTCTACGCCGAGATGATGCAGTCGGCCGACGAGGGCGTCGCCGAGTTCCTCGACCTCGCGTACGTCAAGCCGAACACCCTCGGCAACACCCGCATGCTCCTGGAGCTCTGACTACAGGACGATCGCCGCCAGACCGAAGACCAGGGCGTTGTTGACGCCGTGGGCCAGCACACCGGGCCAGACCGACCCGCTGCGGCGCAGCAGCAGGGCGTTGACGACGCCGAGCACGAACGCGGCGGGCAGCACGATCGAGACGCCGTGGGCGAGCGCGAAGACGAGCGCGCTCGCGAGCACCGCGACCCCGGCGCCGTAGCGCCCCAGCGCCGTGGTGACGACGCCGCGGAAGAGCAGCTCCTCCCCCACGGGCACGAGGACCGCGCCGAGCAGCATCATGAGGGCGAACGTGGGCAGGTCACCGGTCAGCCCCGGGAGGAACCCGGCCTGGGGGTTCGACATGTCCCCGGTCGCGAGGACGTACCCGATGATGATCACGCGGTTGACGGCGAACCCGACGACGCCGCCCGCGACGCCGACGAGCAGCCACCGCCACGACGCGGCGCGCACGCCGATGGCCGGCAGCGACCGCACCCGCACGGCGACGGCGAGCAGCGCCGCGCCGAGCGCGGCCGCCCCGGAGATCCCGATCGCGACGACGGAGAGGGCCGCCGACCCCGGCCGGAGCAGCCCGCCGAGCAGGATCGCGGCCAGGGCGGTGAGGGCGAGGTAGGCGACGGCGCCGACCGCGATCTCGGTCCAGCCGGGGCGCGGACGCTCCGGGGCACCGGACGCGGGGCCCGGGTCGGTCGGGCCGGGCGGGACGGGGCCGGGGTCGGCGGGCTGCGTGGGTGTCGACACGACGTCTCCTCCTCGGGCGGCGATCGGACGTCGTCGACGCTAGGGACGCGAGGGCCGGTGATCGTCCCTCGCGATGCGGATCCCCGCCCGGGCGTCTCCTCCTCGAGGAGGAGGGACCACGATCGCGATCTCGGTGACGATCGGTGTCACATCCGAGCGGGTTCGTCACCGGGACGGCGATCTGGACCCGGCGGGCTCGGCGTCGGCATCCGCGTCGAGCAGCCCGGCCGCACGACGCGGCAGGTGCGCGAGGACGCGCCAGCCCGGCCCCCACGGTCCGGCCTCGACGGTCCCGCCGACGAGGGCGGCGCGCTCGCGCATCCCCACCAGCCCGAGGCCCGAGCCCTCGCGCGCCGCGCGGTGGCCGGGCCGCACGCCGTCGTCGACGACCTCGACCGTCACGCCGTCGTCGCCGTGGCGCACGGACACCCGCGTCGGCGTCGGTCCGGCGTGGCGCAGCGCGTTGGTGAGCGCCTCGGTGACGATCCGCGCGGCGAGCACGTCCGCCTCCGGGCGGTCTGCCGGGGCGTCGCCGACGACCTCGACCTCCACCGGCAGCCCGGCGTCGCGCACCGGCCCGGCGAGCGCCCCGACGGCGTCGGTGTCGAGGACGTCGAGGACGGGGCGCGCGGCGCCCGGAGCGCCCTCCAGCAGGGTCGCCAGCGCCGCGGCGATCCGCTCGCCGGCCTCGTCGATCGCGGCGAGCGTGTCCGGGTCGGGGTCGAGGCGCGCGGCGTGGAGGGTCACGACGAGCGCCGACAGCTCGTGGGCGAGGACGTCGTGCAGGTCGCGGGCCAGGCCGAGCCGCTGCGCACGGACCTCCCGCAGGGCGCGCTCCGCGGACCGGTCGGCGGCGCGGCGGGCCTCGGCGGCCGCGGCGCGGCGCTGCAGGACCCCGAGACCCCAGATCGCCGGGACCAGCACGTACGACAGCACCCAGGTGGCCTGGCCCTGGTCGACCGCCGCCGGGACGTCCGTGGTCAGGGTCGTCACGAGGACCACGGTCGAGCACGCCGCGACGGTGACGGCGGACGCGACCGTCCCCGCCCCCAGCCCGGCGCCGAAGACGAGGATGCTCCAGGCCGCCTCGGTGACCAGGTGCGTGCTGTGCAGCAGCGCGGCCGCCGTCGATCCCGCCGTCGCCACCACCAGCGCCGGCAGGGGCGCGCGGCGCCACCACGCGAGGGCGCCGACCTGGACGAGCAGCGGCAGCAGCCCGGCGGGGCGGGAGAGGTCGACGTCGACCAGCGCGAGCGTGTCCGCCAGCGGGCCCGGGCGGGCGTGGGGGATCGCGACCGCGGCCACGGCGGCCGAGGCCGCGACCAGCCCCGCCGCCACGGCGGCGAGCGCCGCCCCGCCCCGGGTCGGGAGCCACCGCGGGTTCGGCGGTGCCGGCGGGTCGGCCGCCGGCGCGTCGGGCTCCGACGTCGGCGCGCGCAGCAGGTGCAGGGCCCGGCGCATCCCCGCGAGGGCGGCCCGGGCCTCCGCGGCGACGACGGTGAGCCGGGCGTCACGGTCGGTCGCGGTCGCCGGCAGGGCGCGGACACCGGCGACGACCCGCTCGACGCGGACGGCGACGAGGTCGCGGAGGTCGCCGGCGAGCCGGTCGCGCTGGGCGGCGAGGGCGTCGGCGAGCCGGTCACGCTCCTCCTGCCAGCGCCGCGCCGCGATCCGCGCGGCGCGCCCCCGGGCGACCACCGCGACGGCGGCCGCCGCGACCAGGACGAGGCCGACGTTCAGGAGCAGTCCCACCGCGATCCCGAGCGCCGTGGCCGGGTCGGTGGGGCGGTCGGCGATTCCGGCGAGCAACGGGGCCAGCAGCGTCGTCGCGACGAGCGCCACGCCGCCGGGCACCGGGCGGGACCGGCGGACGACACCGAACACGAGCACCGCCCACGTCCACGTCGCGGGCGAGGCCGCCAGCGCCCAGACCTGCGGGACGGAGGCCGCGAACACGACCAGCGCGCCGATCGGGCGCTCGCGGCGCCACAGGGCCGGGACGGTCTGCAGCGTGCCGGCGACGAGGGCGGTCACGACGATCCGGGTGGGTTCCGGGTTCCCCGACCACCGGCCCAGCGCCAGCGCGCTGATCGTCACCATGACTAGCAGGACGCCGATCACGACGGCGTCGCCCGCCCGCAGCTCGGGCAGCAGCCCGGTCCAGCGGCGGATCCTCACGACGGCCGGGCGGGCACCAGGCCGCACGCGAAGGCGTGGACGACGAGCTGGACGCGGTCGCGCCGGCCGAGCTTGCGCAGGAGGTGGGCGACGTGGGTCTTCACCGTCGACTCCGCCACGACCATCTCCGCGGCGATCTCGGCGTTGGACAGCCCGCGGGCGACGAGCACGAGCACGTCGTGCTCCCGCGCCGTGAGCCCCTCGGGCGGGCCCTGCGGGGTCTCGGGAGCGGGCTCCCGCGCCACCCAGTCGCGCACCAGCCGGGTCGTGACCGACGGCGCGAGCAGCGACTCGCCTGCGTGCACCGTGCGGACGGCGCGCACGAGGTCCTCGGGGTCGGAGTCCTTGAGCACGAAGCCGCTCGCCCCGCCCCGTAGAGCGCGGCGGACGTAGTCGTCGACGTCGAACGTCGTGACGACGAGGACCCGGGTGTCGGGGTGGGCAGCGGTGATCCGTTCGGTGGCCGTGAGCCCGTCGCCGCCGGGCATCCGCACGTCCATCAGCACGACCTCGGGGCGCAGGGACGCGACCGCGGCCTCGGCCGCCGGCCCGTCGCCCGCCTCGCCGACGACGTCGATGCCCCCGGCCGCGGTGAGCACCGTGCGGAAGCCCGTCCGGACGATCGGCTGGTCGTCCACGAGCAGCACCCGGATCCCCACGTGGCGCATCGTGCCAGGTCACGTGCCCGACGACGTGGCCGCGAGCAGCCGGTCCCATCCGCCCCGCTGCTCGGCGCCGTAGTGGTGCCCCGCCCCGGCCGGGGCGCCGACCGCGGCGAGGAGGTCCACCGACGTCTGCAGGAACGAGACGACGGGGACCCACGGCCGGCCGGTGGGCCGGGACGGCGGCTCGACGAGCAGGCGCGGCGACCAGACCGCGGCGGGATCGCCGGGATGCGCGAGCACGACGACGGGCCGGCCCCCGGCGCCGATCACCGTGTCCGCCGGCGGCCCGACCCAGAACGCGCCGTCGGCCCGCTCCGGGTGGGCGGCCCAGGCCTGCGCTCCGGCCAGCGCGCCGAGGCTCTGGCCGTAGACGAGCACCCGGGAGGAGCCGGCGACCCGCGCGACCGCGGCCAGCACCGCGTCCGTCGTCGCCACGGCCTCGTCGCGGGCGGTCAGGTACGACACCCAGCTCGGGGCGTCGTCGTAGGCGACGGTCACGGTCGCGACGTCGCCGCCGGTCGCCGCGTCGAGCGTCGCGAGCGCCTCCTCGTCGACCCATCCCGAGCCCGTCGGGACGAGCACGACGATCGTCCGACGCGCGGTGCCGCCCGCGCGCTCGAGGGCGCCCACCGCCGCGCCCGCCCGCTCCTCGGGCGTGCCGGGACCGAGCGGGACGGCGACGTGCACCGGGGAAACCGTCGGCACGTCCGGGCTCCCTGTGGGCGCCGCGACGGCCGGCCCGGGACCGAGGCCCACCAGCACGGCGACGGCGAGCACCGGCGCCACGACCCGCATCGCCCGACGCCGGACGAGCACCACTGCCGCCGCGACGGCGACGATCGGCGCCCAGCCCACCACCGGCAGCCCCAGGTCCGCCCGCTGCACGTCCTGCGCCCCGAGCGTGACCGCGACCCACACGGCGGTGGCCACCGCGCCCGCGACGCCGAGCCGCCACCGCACCCACCCGCCCAGCCACCAGCCCAGCCCCAGGAGCACCGCCGACTCGACGAGCTGCGTGACGACCCCGCGCGGGAGCATCGGCGGGTACGTCGACACGGCCAGGAGCAGCGCGGCCGGGAGCGCCGAGCGGGTCGGGGATCGGGGGGCGGGGTCGCCGGCCGCGGGCGGGCCGACGACCGGGGTCACGCCGGGTCCCGCTCGAAGGGACCGTGCTCGACGACCGGCACGCTCCAGCCCTGTCGCCACGAGTTGACGGCGACGACGACGTCGGCGAGCCCCGCGACGAGGTGGCAGCGCGTGAGGTCGACGACGCCCCGCGCCGCGAAGGTCTCGGTGCAGGCGGCGGCGAGGTCGCGGGCCAGCTGGCGGTCGAGGGCGGCGCGCGCCCATCCCCCCAGCGGCGCCCCCCGCCGGTTGGCGTAGCGCAGCAGGTCGTAGCCCAGGTCGTGCGCGCGGCAGGCGTCGTCGAACGCCGCGGGCAGGGCGATCGGGGACGAGCACCCCCCGCCGGGGTCGAGCAGCATCCCGTCGACGACGGCCGGGTGGCGCGACGTGCCCGCGGTCGCGGCGACGTAGGCGACGGGCAGCCGGGAGCCGACGCGCCCGGGTCCGGGGTTCTCGCCGGTGAGGTCGGCGACCGCGCGGGCCGCGTCCGGGTCCTCGGCGCCGCGCGCCGGCACCGTCGCCTGCCCGGTGCCGGTGGCGAGCACGAGCCCGGCGATCACGGCGAGGACCACGAGCAGCGTCGCGGTCGCCGGCCGGCGCAGGAAGCGCGTGCGGCGGGGCCACGTCACCCGGGGCAGCGAGGGAGCAGGGGTGTCGGTGCAGGTCATGGGGGAACGCTCGCCACCGAGGGCCTCGGCGGGCGTCGGGCTGGGGAGCCGTCGTGGGAGCAGGACCACGGTGCCATCACCGCCGCGGCGTCATACCGGGGGGTGAGGACCCTGGTGTGACGACAGCGCGGTAGGGGCCTCCTAACCTCCTCGTCCATGGCTCGGGGACGGATCACGCCGCGCGCCCGGCCCTGGTCGTGGGCGGGCCGGATCGTGCTGGTCGGCGTGCTGCTCGCGATCGCCTGGCCGACCGCGCTGCAGGAGCTCGCGGTCACCCCGCCGACGGCGCTGCCCGTCGCGCTGGTCGTGTGCCTGCCGGTGCTCCTGGCGCCGGAGCACCCGTGGCGGGCGTGGATCGCCTCCGCCCTCGGGGCCCTGTTGATCGCGTGGCTCGTCGGGCCGGCGCCGGATCACGGGCTCGGCGTGCAGGTCGTGCACCTGGTGGTGCTGGGCGGGCTGACGGCACTGGTCGCGGTGCGGTGCGCCTGGTGGGCGGTGGCGGTGGCCGCGGTCGGCGTGCCGGTCGTCGTGTCCGCGGCCACCGCCTCGGTGGAGGGCACCGGCCTGGCCGTCTTCTGGACCCTGGTCCTGCTCGCGGTGGCGCTGCTCGTACGCCGGGTCGCCGCCCAGCGTCGCGAGATCGCCGTGGTCGAGGAGCAGCGGGCCGACGAGGAGGCACGGCGCGCGGTGCTGCAGGAGCGCGCCCGCGTCGCCCGCGACCTGCACGACGTCGTCGCGCACGCGATGTCGATGGTCGTGGTGCGCGCCGAGACCGCCCGCTACCGCCTCCCGGACGTCGACGAGGCGTCCGCCGGCGAGTTCACCGCGATCGGCGACGCGGCGCGGCAGGCGCTCGGCGAGCTGCGCGGGGTCCTGCAGGTCCTGCGCACCGAGGAGGGCGGCGAGCGGCGGCCGCAGCCGACCGCGGCCGACGTCGACGACCTCCTCGCCGCGACCACCCGCGCGGGCGTCGACCTCACCGTCACGACCACCGGGGACCCGGCGGCGCTCGGGGCCGCCGCGACGGTCTCGCTCTACCGGATCCTCGCCGAGGCGCTGGCCAACGCCTCCCGGCACGCCGCCGGCGCCCCGGTCGCGGTCACCGTCGACCACGCCGACGATGCCGTCCGCGTCCGGGTGGTCAACGGCCCGGGCCGCGAGGCCACCGGCCCGGGCTCCGGGCTCGGGCTGCCCGGGATGCGCGAGCGCGCGGCGGCGGTCGGGGGCGAGCTGACCGTCGGGCCGACCGCCGAGGGCGGGTACGCGGTGGAGGCGCGCCTGCCGAGCGGGCGGGCCGTCGCGGGGAGGAGCGTGTGACACGGGTGCTCGTCGCCGACGACCAGGCGATGGTCCGGGAGGGCTTCGGCGCCCTGCTGGCCGCGCAGCCCGGCCTCGAGGTGGTCGGGCACGCCGCCGACGGCGAGGAGGCGATCGCCGCGGTCGAGGCGCACACCCCCGACGTCGTGCTCATGGACGTGCGGATGCCGAGGCTCGACGGGCTCGCGGCGACCCGGCGGATCGTGGCCCGCCACCCGGAGGTCCGGGTGCTCGTGCTGACCACGTTCGACGTCGACGAGTACGTCTACGAGGCCCTGCGCGCCGGCGCCAGCGGCTTCCTGCTCAAGGACGCCCCCGCGGAGGAGCTGGTGCGGGCGGTCCGGGTCGTGGCCGCCGGCGACGCCCTGCTCGCCCCGTCGGTCACGCGCCGGCTGGTCGCCGAGTTCGCCTCACGCGCCGTGCCCGCCCGGGCGGTCTCCCCGCGCCTCGACGTCCTGACCGCCCGCGAGCGCGAGGTGCTCGGGCTGGTCGCGCGGGGCCTGTCGAACCTCGAGATCGCCGAGCACCTCGTGCTCGCCGAGCAGACGGTGAAGACCCACGTCGGGAGGATCCTCACCAAGCTCGACCTGCGCGACCGCGTCCAGGCCGTCGTGCTGGCCTACGAGACGGGCGTGGTCACCGCCCGGCTCGACCGCTGAGACCTCACGATCATCGGTGCCAGGACCGCGACGGCGGCGGTGAGGACGCCGAGCGCCAGGATCGCCGACGAGAGGCTCCCCAGCGGGCCGGCCACCGCGAGCAGCACGAGCGGGCAGAAGAACTGGCCGATGAACATCGCCGCGGTCCAGAAGCCCGTCCCCCGGCCGCGCTCGGCGAAGCCCAGCCCGGACAGCGCCCACGTCAGCAGGGTCGGCAGCAGCAGGCCGGTCCCGGCGCTGGCGATCACCGCGCCGACGGCGATCACGGGCACCGCCGACGACAGCCCGACGACCACGAGCCCCGCCGCGGCGAGCCCGAGGGCGACCGGGAGCAGCACGCGCGTCCCGCGCCCGGAGACCCGGCCGAAGGTGAAGCCGCCGGCCGCGGTGGCGAGGGAGGCGACGGCGCTGACCAGGCCGATGGTGGCCGTCGAGGTGACCCCGACCGACGCGAGCACCAGGGAGAGCTCGGCGATCGGCGTGTAGAACACGACCCCGCCGAAGAGGGTGACCAGGCACGGGACGGCGATGAGGCGCCAGGGCACCGGCGGGAGCGCCGCGGCCGGCGTGCGGCCCGTGCTGCGCACGAACACCGCGACCAGGACGGCGATCACGAGGCTGGAGAAGTACAGGACGAACGGCGCCCGCCAGCTCACCGCGCCGAGCGCCCCGCCGAGGGCGAAGAACGCGGTCGCGGCGAGGGTCGTCGCGATCGTCTGCCGGCCGAACCACCGGTCGCGGGCCGTGCCGTCGAAGAGGTCGGCGAGCAGCGTCGTGCAGGCGGTCATGATCGCGGCCTCGCAGATCCCGACCCCGACGCGGCTGGCGACGATCGCGCCCAGCGAGCTCAGGTACAGCGGCGCCGTCCCGAAGAGCGCGTAGACCACGAGAGCGGCGACCAGCACCCGCTTGCGGCCGGCCGCGTCGACGATCCGCCCCGCGACCGGGGCCAGCAGGCCGATCACCAGGGCCGGCGCGGTGAGCACGATCGGCACCAGGGCCTCGACGCCCGCCGTCCCCGCGAAGGCGTCCATCATCCGGGGCAGCACGGGGGCGAGCAGCACCGATCCGAGGATCGGCAGGCAGCTGCCCGCCAGCAGGATCGCGCCCTGCCCCGTCGCCCGCCCGGACCGGGCCGCGCTGCCCTGGTCCTCGTCCTGGCCGATCACCGTCACGACGCCCTCCGTCCCGTCCCGCTGTGGTGGTGACGGAGAGTGTCGAGGCCTGGATCACGTGATCGGAAATCACTCCTCTTGGGACCCACCATCGGTCGCGCTGATGGCGGGGAGGACGGCGCCGACCTCGGTGATCAGGCCGCGCAGCCACCGGTGGGCCGCGTCCGTGTCGTACGTCGGGTGCCACCACATCGCCTCCACCAGCGGCGTCACCGTGAAGGGGCAGGGCAGCGCCCGCACACCGCCGCCGGGCCGCAGGCGCGCCGCGAGGCGGGCCTGGACGAGGGCCACCCGGTCGGTGCCGGCGACGAGGTCCGGGATCGGCAGGAAGGACTCCACCACGACCTGCGCCCGGGGCTCGATGCCGTGGGCCCGCAGCTGCTGCGCGGCCGGGGTGAACGCGGTCGGGCGGTGGTAGACGGTCACCCACGGCAGCGTCGCGAGATCGTCGAGGGTGATCTCTTCCCCGACCCGCTCGTTGGCGGTCGCGACCAGGACCACCCAGTGGTCCTCGTAGAGGTCGATGAAGGGCAGGTCGTCGACGAAACCGTGGGGCAGCAGCAGCCCGTCCACCCCGCGGAGGCGTTCGGCCGCGCCGGTGACGTCCTCGGGACGGTGCGGGCACAGGCGCAGTCGGGCGTTCGGCGCGGAGCGGGCGAAGGCGGCCGCGAGCGGCGGGCCGAGCACGCTCGTCGCGTAGTCGGAGACGAGGAGCGTGAACTCCCGCGTGCTGTCGGCGGCGTCGAAGTCGGGGGCGGCGGAGAACACCCGCTCGACGCCCGCGACCGCGCCCTGCACCCGGTCCACGAGGCCGGCCGCCAGCGGTGTCAGCTCGTAGCGGTTGCCGACCCGGACCAGCAGCTCATCGCCGAAGTGCCGCCGCAGTCGAGCGAGGGCCGCGCTGACCGCGGGCTGCGACAGGCCGAGGGCGGCGGCGGCCCGTGTCACGTTGCGCTCGGCGAGCAGCGCGCGCAGGGAGAGCAGCAGGTTGAGGTCGAGGTTGGCGAGCCGGAGCGGCCGCGGTGCCGCGTCCTCGTCCATCCCGTAGGGATACCGGGCCCGCCGCGCGCGCTTCAAGCGGGGCATCGATCCGGCCGATGCCCGGCATCAGCGGTTCGGGCTTCCGGGCTGCTGCGCCCCGACCGCATCGTGGTCGCGACCACACGGACTCTCGATGCGGAGGGCACGCCCATGGGGGCGATCAGGCTGGGCACGTTCGCCGGAGCCGGCGGACACCGGTTCCCCGGGCTCGTGACGGACGCGGGGACCGTCGTCGACGTCAGCGAGGTCGGCGCGACCACGCGGGACCTGCTCGCCGACGGGGACCGCGCGGTCGCCGCCCTCGACGCCCTCGCCGACCGGCCGGGCGTCCCCCTCGACGGGCTCACCGTGCTCGCTCCGCTCGAGCCCGGACAGATCCTCCAGTCCGGCGCGAACTACCGGACCCACGTCATCGACCTCGCCGCCGCCCACCACGCCGAGCGGGGCACCCGGCCCGACGCCGAGATCCGCGCCGAGGTCGCGGCGATGATGGACCGGCGCGCCGCGGAGGGCACGCCCTACCTGTTCATCGGGCTGCCCTCGGCCGTGACCGGGCCCGCCGACGACGTCACGATCCCGCCCTGGACCGCGAAGTTCGACTGGGAGCTCGAGCTGGCCGCCGTGATCGGGCGCGAGGCGTTCCGCGTCGACCGGGCCCACGCGCTCGACCACGTCGCCGCCTACACGATCGCCAACGACCTCACCGCCCGCGACCTCGTGTTCCGCCGGGACATGCCCGAGATCGGCACCGACTGGTTCCGCGCGAAGAACGGCCCCGGTTTCACCCCGCTCGGCCCCTGGCTGGTCCTCGCCCGCGACGTCGACCCGTCCGACCTGCGGATCCGCCTCGAGCTGGACGGCCCCGACGGCGGAGTGATGCAGGACGAGACCACCAAGGACATGCTCTTCGACGTCGCCGCCCTGGTCGCCGCGGCCTCGGAGATCACACCGTTGCGCACCGGCGACCTCGTGCTCACCGGCAGCCCCGCCGGCAACGGCATGGCGCTGGGCCGACTGCTGCGCGACGGCGACGTCATGGTCGGCTCGATCACGGGTCTGGGCACCCAGCGCACCCGGGTGGTGGCGTCGCGATGAGCACCGACACGAGCGCGATCGTCGCGGCCGGACACGACCCGGCGAAGCCGGAGGAGGCCGTCGCCGCCGTCGCCGCCCGGGTCTCGCGGTGGGGCCGCTGGGGCCCCGACGACGTCCTGGGCTCGCTGAACCTGCTGACGCCGGCCACGCGCGTCGAGGGAGCCGCGTGCGTGCGGACCGGCGTGGCGTTCTCCCTCTCGCAGCCGTTCGACGAGACCGGCCCGCAGAACGGCTGGAAGAAGCGCACCAACCCGGTGCACACCATGCTCGGCACCGGCCACGAGGCCCTCGACGGGGAGTTCCCGCACGGCATCGGCGGCGCCGACGACGTCATCGCGATGCCGCTGCAGTGCTCGACGCAGTGGGACGGCCTCGGCCACATCTTCGACCACGGCAAGGCCTGGAACGGCCGCGACGCCGCCGCGGTGGTCCGCGTCGAGGGCGATCTGCTCACCGGCATCGAGACCGCGGCCGCCCACCTCGCGGGGCGGGGTGTCCTGCTCGACGCGGGGCGGGTCCTCGGCGACGAGCGGGGCGAGCTCCCGGACGCCTACCCGATCACCGCCGACGAGCTGGACATGATCGCCCGGGCCCAGGGTGTCGAGGTCCGGCCGGGCGACATCGTCTGCGTCCGCACCGGCCAGTACGCCCGCACCCGCCGGGAGGGCTGGGGCGGCTACGCGGGCGGGCCGGCACCGGGCCTGTCGTTCACCACGCTGGACTGGCTGCACGACCGCGACGTCGCCGCGATCGCCACCGACACGTGGGGGGTGGAGGTGCGGCCCAACGAGTTCGAGGTCGCCTTCCAGCCCCTGCACCAGGTCGCCATCCCGCACCTCGGCCTGTTCCTCGGGGAGATGTGGGACCTCGACGGGCTCGCCGCCGACTGCGCGGCCGACGGCCGCTACGCCTTCTTCCTCACGGCGGCTCCCCTGCGCATCACCGGTGCCGTCGGTTCCCCCGTCAACCCGATCGCGGTGAAGTGATGATCCAGAACGCATTGGTGGTGGGCGGCGGTGCTGCCGGCGCCGCCACCGCCATCCTGCTGGCCCGCGCCGGCGTGACCGTCGAGCTCGTCGAGGCGACGCCCGAGATCGGGACCGCCGGGTCCGGGATCACCCTGCAGGGCAACGCCCTGCGGGTCTTCCGCGACCTCGGGGTCCTCGACGACGTGCTGGCCCGCGGCTACGCGTTCGACGAGGTCGGCCTTCGCACCCCGGACGGCGGCGTCCTCGCGGTCATCCCCGACGCGCGGACCGGCGGCGATGACCTGCCCGCCACCGTGGGGATGCCCCGCGGGGAGATGGCCCGACTGCTGGCCGAGCGGGCCGCCGAGGTCGGCGTCAAGGTCCGGACCGGCACCCGCCTGGAGAGCGTCGCCTCCTCCGGCGAGGTCGTCCTCGCTGACGGCACCCGGAGCACCCACGACCTCGTCGTCGGGGCCGACGGCCTCAACTCCGGCGTCCGGGCGCAGCTCGGCATCGACACCCGTCCCGAGCCGATCGGCATGGGCATCTGGCGGGTCGTCACGACGCGGCCGTCGTCGATCACCCGCACCGACCTGATCTACGGCGGCGCGGCCTACATCGCCGGGTACTGCCCCACCGGCGACGACTCGATCTACGCCTACCTCGTCGAGGACGCGGCCGACCGCACCGGCCTCTCCCTCGACGAGCAGCTCGCCACCATGCGGGGGCTGGCCGACCACTACGGCGGGCCGTGGACCGAGATACGGGCACGGATGACCGACGCCTCCCGCGTCAACTACACGTGGTTCACCCACCACCTCGTCGACGGGCCGTGGCACCGGGGCCGCGTCGTCCTCGCCGGCGACGCCGCGCACTCGTGCCCGCCGACCCTCGCCCAGGGCGCGGCCATGGCCCTCGAGGACGCGACCGTCCTGGTCGAGGAGCTGCAGGCCACCGAGGACCTCGACGCCGCGCTCACGGCCTACACCGCCCGTCGTCGGGAACGGGCCGGCGCGGTGGTCGCGAGTTCCGTGCAGCTCGCCCGCTGGCTGCTCGACCACGAGCCCCCGCCGCAGGCCGGCGGCGCCGCCGACGTCCCCGGGCTGATGGCCCGGACCGCCGCGCTGCTCGCGCAGCGACCCTGAGGAGCCCCCCCCCCATGGACCGCCTGATCACCCACCTCCGGCACGTCGACCTCGCCGTGCCCGACTTCGACACCCAGCTCGCGTTCTACCGCGACCTGTGGAAGCTCTCCCCCGAGACCACCGACACCGGCATCGCGTTCCTCGCCGCCGAGGGCTCGCCCGAGCAGTACCAGGTGCGCCTGCGCGCCGACGCGGAGAAGCGCGTCGACCTCATCGCCTTCGGCGCCGGGACCCCCGCCGACGTCGACGCCCTCGCCGAGAAGCTCGGCCGCGACGGCGTCACGCTGGTCAGCACCCCCGACAAGCTGACGACCCCCGGGGGCGGCTACGGCTTCCGGTTCTTCGACCTCGAGGGCCGCACGATCGAGGTGTCGGCCGACGTCGCCGTCCGCGCGCACCGGCGCGTCGAGGAGGGCGAGTCGGTGCCGGTCAAGCTCTCGCACGTGGTGATCAACTCACCGCGGCCCGAGGCGCTGGTGGCCTGGTACGACCGTCACCTGGACTTCGCACTCTCCGACACGCTCTTCTCCCCGCACATGGGCGAGATGATGTGGTTCCTGCGCTGCAACCCCCAGCACCACTCGCTGGCGATCGCCCGCTGCCCGCACGTGTCGCTGCACCACGCGTCGTTCGAGCTTCGCGGCATCGACGAGTACATGCGCGGCACCGGCCGGCTGCTGCGGGCGGGCGTCGAGAAGGTGTGGGGCCCCGGGCGCCATCTGGCCGGGAACAACACGTTCTCGTACTTCCTCGACCCGCAGGGCAACACCGTCGAGTACACGACCGAGCTCGAGTGCCTCGACGAGGACACCTGGCACCCGTCGCTGCACGACTTCACCGACCCGATGGTCTCCGACCAGTGGGGCACGGCGAACCCGATGAGCGAGTTCGTCGCGAAGAAGTCCTTCAACGACCCCGACCGCGGCGTCTTCGTCGCCCCGCCGGTCTGATGAAGATCGCATCGACGCTGCACGACGGAACGGCCCGCGTCGGGGTGGTGGTCGACGACCACGTCCACGTGCTCTCGGGCGCGGCCACGGTGCTCGACCTGCTGCGTGACGGCACCCTGCTCGAGGCGGGCGCCGACGCCCTGCGGGCCCGACCCGTCGCGCTGGCCGACGCCCGGCTGCTCGCCCCGCTCGAGCCACCGACGGTGCGCGACTTCGTCGCCTTCGAGGAGCACGTGGAGGGGATGCGGTCGGGCACGGGGGTGCCGGACGCCTGGTACGACGCGCCGACCTTCTACTTCTCGAACCCGTACGCGACGCTCGGCCCCGCCGACGACGTCCCCGTGCCGCCCGGGTGCGCGGTCCTCGACTTCGAGCTCGAGGTCGGTGTCGTCATCGGGCGGACCGGTCGCGACGTCGGTCCCGCCGACGGGTGGGGCCACGTCGCGGGGCTGACGATCCTCAACGACTGGTCGGCCCGAGACGTCCAGTCCCGCGAGATGCAGGTCGGGCTCGGCCCGGCCAAGGGCAAGGACACCGCGACGACGCTCGGACCGTGGCTGGTCACGGCCGACGAGTTCTCGCCCGACGCCGAGGGCTTCCTCGACCTCGCGATGACGGCGTCGGTCGACGGCCGCGTCGTCGGCGAGGATCTCCTCTCGAACATGGGCTGGCCTCTCGGCGACCTCGTCGCCTACGCGTCGCGGGGCACCGAGGTCCGGCCCGGCGACGTGCTGGGCTCCGGGACGTGCGGCCACGGCGGCTGCCTCGGCGAGCTCTGGGGCCGCGGCGCCACGCACGAGGACCTGCCGCCGCTCGGACCGGGCTCCGAGGTCTCGCTGACGGTGGAGGGCATCGGGACGCTGACCTCGCACGTGGTCGCCGGCGCCGACCCCGTCCCGATCCCCCGCGCCCGCCCGCGCCCCCGCACCCGCCCGACCGATCGCGTCGCCCGGTGACCCGTGTCAGCGAAGTGCCATCACAGACACTCAGCGTCCGTATCGGTACTTCGATCACTCGCCCGGAGACCGCATGAGCCCCACCGTCGACGTCCACGCCCATCTCCTGGTGCCCGCCGCCGAGGCCCTCGTCGCCGACGAGCCCGCCCTGGCCGAGGCCCGGATCGCCGAGGCGCGCGCCGCCGGGCCGGCGTCGTCCCGGGTCAACCGCGATCAGATCGGGGCCCTCGGCCCGGCGTTGACCGACCGGGGCCTCCGGCTCGCGGCGATGGACGCCGCCGGTGTCGAGGTCCAGCTCGTCAGCCCGATGCCCATCCACCACACCTGGGCCGACCGCGACCTCGCCGCCCGGTACGCGGCGGCGGTCAACGAGGGCGTGCTCGCGCACTGCGCGGGTGCCCCGGACCGGCTCGTCGGCCTCGGGACGACACCCCTGCAGCATCCCGACCTCGCGGTCGAGGTCCTGCGGGCGGCGGTCGCGGACGGCCTGCGCGGGGTGGAGATCGGCACGTTCGTCACCGGGCCCGACGGGGTGCGCCGCGAGCTCGACGACCCTGCGCTGCGCGGGTTCTGGGCCGCCGCCGCCGAGCTCGAGGCCGTGGTGTTCATCCATCCCTGGGGCTGCACGCTCGGCGAGCGCCTCGACGTCGGCTACCTGTCCAACAGCGTCGGCAACCCCGTGGAGACGACCGTGGCCCTCTCGCGTCTGGTGGCGTCGGACGCCCTGCCCGAGGGGGTCCGCGTCCTCGCGGCGCACGGCGGCGGCTTCTTCCCGTACGGCACGGCGCGCCAGGACCACGCCTGGCACGCCCGGTCCGGCGACCGGGCGGCGCCCGCGCCCCCGAGCCGGGCGCTGCGCCGGCTGTGGTTCGACGCGCTGGTCTACACGCCCGAGGCCCTGCGCCACCTCGTGGCCGTCGCCGGCGCCGATCGCGTCTGCCTCGGCACCGACCACCCCTTCGACATGGGCGTCACCGATCCCCTCGATCGCCTCGCGGCCGCGGGCCTCGACCCTGCCGAGGCCGAGCTCGTCCGCGCCGGGGCCGCTGCCGCGCTCCTGGCCCCGAGCCGCGACCGCGCCGCGTGACGGTGAGGCGGCGGTCCGGTGTTTCCCGGACGTCCTCGAACCGAGCCCGCGCGAGCGGCGCGACTCCTCCCCGGATCGTTGCCGTTCCGTGACGTGCCGGTGCGGCCTGACCTGGGCTTACCGAGGCGGGACTGTCGGGGGGCGGTCGTAGCGTCCCGGGTATGAGCATCGACCACGATCTGGGGTGTGGCCTGGCGGCCGCGCTGGCGGGTCGTGAGCCGGATGCCGACCTGATGGCCGAGCTCGACGGGACGGACCCGCGCACGCTGACCGGGGAGGACCTGGCGGCGTACGTGCGGGCGCGGTGGCAGGTCCACAACCGCGCCGAGGCGATGCTGCTGGCCGGTCTCCGGGAGTTGGGCACGGCGCAGGACGGGCACACCGGCCGGCTGCCGAGCAGCGACGAGTTCTCTGGCGACGAGGTCGCGGCGGTGCTGGGCTGCTCCCGCACGACGGCCTCCCGGCGTCTGCAGCTCGCCGATGATCTCTTCTCCCGGCTGCCCGCGCTCGGCTCAGCCCTGTGGCAGGGGTGCCTCGACGAACCCAAGGTTCGCGCGATCAGCGAGCTGACCACCGACCTGTCCGCTGATCACGCGCGGCTCGCGGTGGCCGAGGTGCTGCCCGAGGCCGCCGAGCTGCCGGTCACGGCGTTGCGGGAACAGTTCGAGGAGGTCGTGCTCGCCCTCGATCCGGAGTGGGCCGAGCGGCGCCGCAAGCGGGCCGAGTCGCGGGGGCGGGTGGAGCTGTCGATGAACCCGTCGGGCACCGCGACCCTGGCGCTGGTCGACGCTCCCGCGACCGACGGGATCGCGTCGATGGCGCGGATCGAGGCGCTGGCCGCGGCGATCCGCGGGCTCGGGGTGCTCACCCCCATCGCGCTGCTGCGCCGACAGGTCGGGACACGGCTGCTCGACGGGTCCACGGCGGGCATGCCCGACGACGACATCGCCCGCCTCCTCGCCGCCGAGTACCACGCCTCCGACACCTCCGACGAACCCGACGATGGCAAGCCGGACGACAACGGCCCCGACGACGGCGGACCCGACGACGGCGGACCCGATGACAACGACCCCGATCCCGATCCGGGTCCGGACGACAGCGGGCCTGACGGTCCTCATGGTGGACCCGCTGACGGCGGCCTTGATCCCGGTCCGGACGACAGCGGGCCTGATGGTGGACCCGGTGACGGCGACCCCGGTCGGAGGCCGAACGACGAGGACCCCGACGACGAGAACCCTGACGACGACCGCCCCGACGACGACCGCCCCGACGACGACCGCCGCGACGGCGAGGGCCCCAGCGGCGGCGAGGGCCCCAGCGGCGGCGCCTCCGACGGTCGACACGAGGACGACCCTGACGAGGTCGCTCCGGAGCAGCCCGCGCCGCGGTCGCCCGCCGAGCACGGCGCCCTCGACCTTCCCGGCCTTCCCGGCCCTCCCGCCGAGGACGACGACACCGATGAGCCTGAGTCCGCGCCGCCGGTGGAGTCGCGCGCCGGACGGCTGCGCCGCGGCACCGTCGAGATCCGGCTCCGGCTGACCACCGCGCTCGGAGCCGACCGGTACCCCGCCACCGTCCCCGGCTTCGGCGCCGTCACCGCCCCGGTGGCCCGCGACCTGATCGCCGCCCGACACCACGGCGAGTGGCGCGTCGTCCTCACCGACCCCGGCGGCCATCTCCACCACGTCCTGCTCGCCCGCCGTCGACCATCCCGACCAGCGAGCCCCCGCGGCCGTCACCGTGCGCGGGGGCAGACACCGGGCCCGGCCCGGACCGGCGCGATCGTCGAACTCCAGGTTCCGACGACGGTGCTCGCTGCCCTGCACCCCGACGACCACCCCGGCTGGGCGCCGCTCCTGCGCGAGCTCCAGGCCCGCCTCGCCGATCTGCGCCACGCCGGCACCCTCGGGCACCCACCCGACGCTGCCAGCGGTCCCGAAGACTGGCTACGCCGACGTCCCGGCGCCGAGGCCGAGCGTTGGACCCGCGCCCGCGACCGGCACTGCGTCATCCCCTGGTGTCGGCAGCCCGCCCACCGCGCCGAGATCGACCACACCCGCGACCACGCCCGGGGCGGGCCCACCGTCACCTGGAACCTCGGGGCGTGGTGCACCCACGACCACCGCCTCAAGCACCTCGGCGGCTGGCACGTGCGGCAGCCCCTGCCGGGGTGGTTCGTGATCCGCACCCGGGCCGGGATCACCCACACCACCGGGCCGAAGAAGATCCTCCGATCACTCCCCGCCCCGAGCCCCGCCGCCACACCCCGGCCCCTCCCCGACGACGGCCACCCCGACCGCGAGGACGACGACCCCGACCCCCGGTGGCTCGAGAAGATCGCCCCGAAGCTCGCCGCCCAGCGCTCACGGACCCGACCCGCACCCACCCCGCCGACGACGGCCGCCGAGTCCGGCGCCGACGACCCGCCGCCCTTCTAGGAGCGACCGACGACTTCCGCGTCAGTCCTCGCTCGGCGGCGGGATGTCCGAGTCGGGGTCGGCGGCCGGCGCCGGGGTCGGTTCGCCGCGCAGGGACGCCAGCAGGTCGGGCAGCTCATCGGGCTTGAACAGCACGTCGCGGGCCTTGGAACCCTCCGACGGACCGACGACGCCCCGGGTCTCGAGCAGGTCCATGAGCCGGCCGGCCTTCGCGAACCCGACGCGGAGCTTGCGCTGCAGCATCGAGGTCGAGCCGAACTGGCTGGTGACGATGAGCTCGGCGGCCGCGACCACGAGCTCGAGGTCGTCGCCGATGTCCGCGTCGATCTCCTTCTTGTCGCCCGCGGCCTCGGTGGTGACGCCCTCGGTGTAGTCGGGGTCGGCCTGCTCCTTGCAGTGCTCGACGACCGCGGAGATCTCGTCGTCGGAGATGAACGCGCCCTGCAGGCGGTTCGTCTTCCCCGCCCCCATCGGCAGGAAGAGCGCGTCGCCCATGCCGATGAGCTTCTCGGCCCCGGGCTGGTCGAGGATGACGCGCGAGTCGGTGAGCGACGACGTCGCGAACGCGAGCCGCGACGGCACGTTCGTCTTGATCAGGCCGGTGACGACGTCGACGGACGGCCGCTGCGTGGCGAGCACCAGGTGGATGCCGGCGGCGCGGGCCTTCTGGGTGATGCGCACGATCGCGTCCTCGACGTCGCGGGGCGCGGTCATCATGAGGTCGGCGAGCTCGTCGACGATGCACATGATGTACGGGTACGGGCGGTACACGCGCTCCGAGCCGAGCGGCGCCTGGATCGCCCCGCTGCGCACCTTCTCGTTGAACGTGTCGATGTGCCGCACACGGTTGGCCTGCATGTCCGCGTAGCGCTGCTCCATCTCCTCCACCAGCCACTGCAGCGCCGTGGCCGCCTTCTTCGGCGAGGTGATGATCGGCGTGATGAGGTGCGGGATGCCCTCGTAGGGCGTCAGCTCGACCATCTTCGGGTCGATGAGGATCATCCGGACCTCGTCCGGCGTCGAGCGCTGCAGCAGCGAGACGAGCATCGAGTTGACGAAGCTCGACTTACCGGAGCCGGTGGAGCCGGCGACCAGCAGGTGCGGCATCTTCGCGAGGTTGGCCGTCACCATCCGGCCCTCGATGTCCTTGCCCAGGCCGATGACCATCGGGTGGGTCTCGGCCCGCGCGGTCGGCGAGGTGAGCACGTCGCCGAGCCGGACCATCTCGCGGTCGCTGTTCGGCACCTCGATGCCTACCGCCGACTTGCCCGGGATGGGCGCGAGCAGCAGCACGCGGTCGGTGGCCGCGGCGTAGGCGAGGTTGCGGTGCAGCGCGGTGATCTTCTCGACCTTCACGCCGTGCCCGAGCTCGACCTCGTAACGCGTGACCGTCGGCCCGCGGGTGAACCCGGTGACCTCGGCGTCCACCTTGAACTGCTCCAGCACGCCGGTGATCGCCTCGATCATGGCGTCGTTCGCGGCGCTACGGGCCTTGGGCGGCTCGCCGGCCGTGAGCAGGTCGGGCGGCGGGAGGCGGTAGTCGCCGTCGGTGACGTCGCGGTGGGAGCTGAACGAGGCCGCCGCCTGCGGGTCGGGCTCGGTCTCCTCCGGGGCCTCGGCCGCGGGAGCCGGGGCGGGCTTCTTCTTCGGCCGCGGCGGGGCCGGGGCCGGGACCGGGGCCTCCTCGTCCCGCGGCGGGCTGGTCAGGTCGGGGACGGCCGCGGCGGTGCGGTCGCGGTGCCGCGCCGGGTGGCGGGCGGCGTCCCCGTCCTCGGCGTCGGCCGCCTCCTCGTCGGCACCCGAGCGCTTGCCCCGCCGGCGGATCGCCGTGGTCGGCGCGGTGCCGTCCGGGTCGTCGAGGGGCACGCCGTCGGCGTCGACGTCGACGTCGTCCGGGCCACCCCAGTCGTCGTCGGGGCGCTCGCCGGTGACCAGCAGGCGCAGGCGCTCGCCGATCTCGCGCACCGGCGTGCCCGTGAGCACCAGCAGGCCGTAGAGGCCCACGAGCACCAGCACGATCCCGGCGATCCACGTCGTCACGCCCCGGGCGAGCGGGTCGGCGATCACGGCGCCGAGGACGCCCCCCGCCGCGCGCCGTCCGTCGAGCTCGCGCGGCGCACCGACGACGAGGTGCCAGACGGCGAGCACGGCGAGGCCGAACAGGAACGCGCCGACCACCGTGCGCGGACGGGTCTCGGGCTGCGGGTCGGTGCGCAGGAGGATCACGGCGACCCCGAGCAGCACGACGGGCAGCACGAGCGCGGCCGCACCGATGACGGTCCGCAGCCCGACGTCCAGGCCGGTGCCGACCGGACCGCCGGCGCCCCACCACACCCCCGCCGCCGTGAGCACCGCGAGCACGACCAGCGCCAGCGCCACCCCGTCGCGGCGGTGCGCCGCGTCGACGTCACGGGCCCGCCCCAACGTGCGCACGAGCGAGCCGAGCCCGCGGGCGGTGAGCACCCAGCCCCCGCGCAGCGTCCGCACGATCGGCCCGGGCCCGGAGCGACGGGCCGGCGGGCGCTTCCTCGTCGACGAGCCCGCGGGCCGGCGCTTGGCGGGCGGCCGCTGCTGCGGGGACCGGGTCGACGCCGCCGGGCCCGTGCCGCGCTGCCGCGGTGTCCGCCCGCCCGTCAGCGGGCGGCTGCGGTCCGAGCCCCGTGAGGACTGGTCTCGTGTCTCGGTGCGCCCGGCCATGCGCCCACGGTAGCCCGCGGGCCCCACGCGTCCCGGTAACCACACGCGCCCCGGAAGGGCCTCACTCCGGGACGTGACTCAGCCAGGGCCCCGCCGCGCGATCTCGTCGTGCCACACCGAGGTCTTGGTGCAGTACTCCGGGGCCACGACGACGTCGCGGTCGTCGAGCAGGTGCTCGAATCCGGAGGCGGTGGGCTGCACGTCCTGGGGGCAGCAGCGGGTCGACAGCTCGACGAGCTCGCGACCGCTCGGGAAACGGAAGTGCTCCAGGTCGACGCGGGGCAGCCCCATCCCCGTGGCCGCCACCTTGACGCGCCGGACGACGAGGGGCCCGTGCACCTTCAGCTCGATGAGCCGGTCGTCGTCGACGACCTCGCTCCCGCCCTCGCACGCCCACGTGCACTGGGTGCCCGAGAGGAGCTCGCGCGCCTTCGCGGAGCCCGCGATCACGGCCGCGGCCGCCGCCGAGTCGATGTCGCGGCGCACCTCGATGTCCTTCCACACCCCGGCGGGGACGACGTCGTACTCGACCCGCGCGCCCCGCGGCCGGTAGCACCCGAGCTCGGTGCCGCGGCGCCGCGCCGAGACCGCGAGGTCGAACTTGCCGCGCGCGCGGCGTCGCAGGCGGATCTCGACGCCGACCCGCAGGAAGTCGAGGCTCTCGGTGTCGAGCAGGTAGGTCTGGCGCACGCTCCACGTGGGCCCGTGGCGTCCCGTGAGCGCCTCCGCGGCGGCTCCCGCGGGCGGTACGAGCAGCGTCTTCAGCTCGACGCTGTCGGCGTGCACGCCGTGGGTCGCGAGCCACGCGAGCGCTTCGGTCGACCCGAACCTGCCCACCGCCGACCGACCTCCCACCGGGCGGTCCGGATCCCCGTCGTCGGGCCCGCCCGCGACCGACGATAGCGGCGGGCGGTGATCCAGGACACCTCGGACCGGCGAACCTGGTCGGATGGAGAGGGGGGTCGTCCGTTCCGCACACTCCCGGCGCCTGTTCCGCATATCGGGACACGCTCGACGACTACTTCCCGTGATCATCCCAGGCCACCAGCGTGATAGTGCTGCGCGTGCAAGATCGAGATCTGAAACCCCCGCACCGGCCCTTGCCGAGCCGGGACAGCCTCCCTACTGTCCCCTGTGGCTCAGCACACACCGCTCGGCGGCCGTCATCGTCCGGCCGCCGCCACACCGCGTGTGTCCTGCCGCCCAGTGGTCGACATCGTCGGCCGGACGGTCGTGTGACCCGTGGCGGCAGAGCCCTCCTCACCCGGACGTCCGCCGCGATGAGCCATGCCCGGCGTGCCCCGGTCGCCACGAGCCCGGGGTCGTCAGCGGAGACGAGAAGGGCACCCATGAGGAGGTACGTCGCATGACGTCCACAGATCGAGACGCCGAACTGGCCGCCGCCGGCCTGGACGGACAGAACAGGACCGCGCTGGGCCGGCTGCTCGGCACGGGCTCGATCGGATACGCCGAGAAGGGGTCCGACGGGGTCATGCGCGGCACGGTGCGCATCCCCGAGGACGAGCTGATCTGGGAGCCCTCGATCCTCGTCTTCCCCGAGGGCGGCGAGGTCGAGCTCACGCTCATCAACGACGACAAGAACACCCACTGCGCGGTGCTGCCCCACAACGGTGACCCCAAGATCATCTGGCTGGTCAACCACTCCAAGGGCACGGCCCGTCTCTCCCTGGGCGGCCCCGGCACCTACTACTACGGCTCCACGACCGGCAACGACGAGGGCCGCGGCCTGACGGGCGCGCTCGTGTTCGGCGGCGAGGTCCCCGACGACGCCAAGCAGGACCGTCCTCCGCAGCCGCGTCCGTAGGCCCACACCGCACGTAGAGACCGGAGAGGAAACCGATGACCGACTACGTGGACGCCGGCGAGGCCGTCCCCCACAAGACACTCAGCGCCACCAAGGGCAGCGCCCCGGCCACGGGCAACGTCGACTTCGAGCGCATCAAGAACGCCAAGTCGGAGCCCCAGAACTGGCTGACCTACTACGGCAGCTACGACGGCCAGCGCTACAGCCCGCTCGACAAGATCAACAAGGACACCGTCAAGCGCCTCACCCCGGCGTGGGTGTTCCAGGCCGGCATGAACGGCCTGCACTCCGGCGCGTCGACCTACTCGTTCGAGGCGTCGCCGCTCGTCGTCGAGGGCGTCATGTACGTCTCCGGCCCCGACGGCAAGGTCTGGGCGATCGACGCCGCGACCGGCGAGGAGCTGTGGCGCTACAAGCACGCCTCGCCCTACGACGTGTCGCTGTGCTGCGGCAACGTCAACCGCGGCGTCGCCGTGGGCCACGGCAAGGTGTACATGTACACCCTCAACGCCCACCTCATCGCGCTCGACGCGACGACGGGCGACCTGGTCTGGGACGTCACCAACGGTGACGTGCGCGCCGGCGAGAGCGGCTCGGTCGCCCCGCTGATCGTCAAGGACATGGTCGTGGTCGGCAGCGCCGGCGGCGAGTTCGGCCTCCGCGGCCACATGGACGCGTTCGACGCCCAGACCGGTGAGCGCCGCTGGCGCTGCTACACGGTGCCGAAGCCGGGCGAGCCCGGGTCGGAGACGTGGGGCGACGAGAACGCCGAGGCGTGGCAGCGCGGCGGGGCCAACTGCTGGGTCACCTCGACCTACGACCCCGAGCTCGAACTGCTCTACCAGGGCACCGGCAACCCGGCGCCCGACTTCGACGGCGGCGTGCGCCCCGGCGACAACCTCTACACCGACAGCGTCGTGGCCGTGGACGTGAACACCGGCACCATCCGGTGGCACTACCAGTTCACCCCGCACGACCTGTGGGACTACGACTCGACGATGGAGAACCTGCTCTTCGACGCTCCGGACGGGCGCAAGCTGCTCGCCCACGCGGACAAGAACGGCTACTTCTTCGTCCTCGACCGCACCAACGGCGAGCTCTTCCGGGTCTTCCCCTTCGTCGACCGCATCACGTGGGGCGAGATCACGCCCGACGGCAAGGTCACGCCGAAGGTCTACCCGGACGAGGAGGGCGTCCCCGTCCACTTCTGGCCCGGCCCGGCCGGCGGCAAGGAGTGGACGCACATGTCGTACAACCCCAACACGGGGTTGATCTACGTGCCCGTCCAGGAGGTCGGGGCGACGGCGACCCGCCGCCGCCGCGAGTTCAAGGAGAGCATCCCCTACTGGGGTGCGGGTGTGGCCGTCGACCTCGACGACTTCTACGGCTACGTGGCCGCCATCGACCCGGTGTCCGGCGAGGAGAAGTGGCGCTGGAACAACGAGTACCCGATGTGCGCCTCGACGCTGACCACCGCGGGTGGCCTGGTGTTCCAGGGCACGCCGACCGGTGAGTTCGTCGCCCTCGACGCCGACACCGGCGAGAAGCTGTACTCGTTCCAGTGCGGCAGCGGGCACCACTCGAGCCCGTCGACGTACGAGGTGGACGGGCGCCAGTACATCGCGGTGCCGACCGGCTGGGGCGGCTGGGTCGAGGGCTTCCTGCCCGGCCTGCTCGGCGCGGCCGCCGGCGACGCGCTGTTCTGCTTCGCGCTGCCCGAGTGAGTCCTTGCCCGACCTGACGACGATCGTCGGCGGGAGCCGACGGAAAGGAGTGACTCCCATGGAGATGCACGTCTGGGAGACCCCGGAGTTCGAGGAGATCGGCGTCGCGCCTGAGGTGACGATGTACGTCGCCCAGATGGACGACTGACCGACAGATCGCGAAGGGGCGCCGGATCCGTTCCGGCGCCCCTTTGCGGCGTTTCGGCACGGACCCGGCGGGAGATCCCGCGGAGGAGAGGACATGACCGTCGAGCAGACCGAGGCGCCCCCCGCGGCCGCTCGCTGGCTCTGCGAAATGTGCGGGTTCATCTATGATCCGGAGGAGGGCGATCCCGACAGCGGCATCCCGCCGGGCACGCCCTTCGAGGACATTCCCGACGACTGGATGTGCCCGATCTGCGGCGCCGAGAAGGCGGACTTCCGCGAGCTGGAACCGGGTGAGTTCCCGGAGATGTGAGGTTGTAGCAAGCATGATCACCGGGTACGGCCACTTCGTCCAGCTCGCCGAGTCCCTGCAGTGGGACGAGACCACCATCGACCTCACCGCCGACACCGAGGCGTTCCCGAAGCTCGAGCAGGACGAGTACGACCAGGTCCTGGGGCTGCTCGCCGGCTTCTGCATCGGTGAGACCTCGGTGGCCACGCACCTCACGTCCTTCCGCGGCGCCGCGACCGAGGACGACATGATGGGCAAGGTCTTCGAGGCCCAGGCCCGCGACGAGGCGCGCCACGCCCGCTTCTTCGACCGCGTGGTGCGCGAGGTCGCGGGGGTGCCGGGCGCGACCATGACCGAGCGCGTCGACCACCTGCGCGACCGCGTCAGCCCGGACCTCGTCGAGCTGTTCGAGGACCGCCTCCCGGCCATCGCGGCCCAGGTGGCCGAGGACCCCGAGCAGCTCACCGCCGCCGTCGGGCTCTACCACATGATCCTCGAGGGTGTCGTGCTCACGGCGGGTCAGCACGCGCTGCTCGAGACGCTCAAGGGCCTGACGGTGAAGATGCCCGGTGTCGTCAAGGGAATGGAGCTGGTGCTCCGTGACGAGCGCTGGCACATCGGCTTCGGGTCCCGGGTGATCCAGAGCGCCGACGTCGTCGACGACCAGATGGAGGAACTGCTGACGCAGGGCACCAAGGCCGCGTCGGCGTGGGGCGACCTCATCGCCCAGGACGACATCGCGCACGTCGAGCACCTGCACCAGCGGCGCCTCAAGTCCGTCGGGATCAAGTTCTGGTGACCCCTCGGCCCACTGCCGCGTGACCCCGCGGCAGGTATGTTGACCTTCGTCGATCGAAAGGAGGTGCGAAAATCATGGAGTCGCTCTCCGTCTGGGAGACCCCGGAGTTCGAGGAGATCGGTGTCGCCCCCGAGGTGACCATGTATGTCGCTCAGCTCGACGATTGACGACGATCGCGACAGGGGCGCCGGGAATGTCGTTCCGGGCGCCCCTGTCGCCGTCGGGGCAATTCCTGCGAGGAGGAGACAGCGATGTGGCTGCGGGTGCTCGGCGCGGGCGCGGGCGGCGGGTTCCCCCAGTGGAACTGCGGGTGCCCCGGCTGCCGCGCCGTGCGGGACGGGTCCCGGCCCGCCACCCCGCGCACCCAGTCGTCGATCGCCGTGAGCGCCGACCGCCGCACCTGGTTCCTGATCAACGCCTCCCCCGACCTGCGCGCCCAGATCGACGCCTGCCAGGACCTCCACCCGACCTCGGGGCGTGACAGCCCGATCGCCGCCGTGCTGCTCACCGACGCCGAGCTCGACCACACGATGGGTCTGCTGCTGCTGCGCGAGGGGCCGGGCATCGCGCTCCATGCCACGGACGCGTCGTTCGAGACGCTGCGCGGCGGCACCGGCTTCCTGCCGACGCTCGAGCGCTACACCGCGGTCGAGCGCCACCGCGTGGTGCCGGGCGAGAGCGTCGCCCTGGACGACCGCCTGAGCTACCGGGCGTTCGACGTGCCCACGGTGAAGAAGGCACGCTTCGGGGGCGTCGAGGACGAGGGCCGGGTCGTCGGCTACCGCCTCGTCGACACCGCGACCGGGCGGACGGCCGTGTACCTGCCGGGCGTCCAGGAGATCACCCCGGCGGTGCACGACGAGCTCGCCGGCGCCGACGTGGTGCTCGTCGACGGCACCACCTGGACCGACGACGAGATGATCACCATGGGCCTGGCGTCGAAGACCGCCCGGGACATGGGCCACCTGGCCGTCGGCGGGCCGGGCGGCAGCCTCGCGGTCCTCGACGGTCTGCGGGCCGAACGCCGGATCTACGTGCACATCAACAACACGAACCCGATGCTGCTCGAGGACTCCCCCGAGCACGCCGAGGTCATCGCCCGGGGTGTGGAGATCGCGCCCGACGGGCTCGAGGTGGAGGTCTGAGAGCGGCATGACGGTCACCCACGCGACCAACGGCACGCACGGCACCGGTGAGGCCGTCGGCCCCGATGCGCTCGTCGAGCGACTGCGCTCCCAGGCCAACCGGTACCACAGCGAGCACGACTTCCACGTCCGCATGAACGCCGGCGACCTCTCCCCCGAACAGATCCGCGGCTGGGTCGCCAACCGCTTCTGCTACCAGGAGGCGATCCCCCGCAAGGACGCCGCGATCCTGGGCAACTGCCCCGACCGCGAGATCCGGAAGCGCTGGATCCGGCGGATCACCGACCACGACGGCACCGACACCACCGAGGGCGGCATCGAGGCCTGGCTGCGGCTCGGCGAGGCGTGCGGTGTGCCCCGCGCGGAGATGGAGGACGGGCAGCACATCGTGCCCGGCGTGCGGTTCGCGGTCGACGCGTACGTCACCTTCGCCCGCACGCGGCCGTGGGTGGAGGCCGTCGCGTCCTCGCTCACCGAACTCTTCGCGCCGGGGCTCATGGCCGAGCGTCTCGCGGCGTTCGAGAAGCACTACACCTGGATCGACCGGGACGGCCTGGACTACTTCCGCAACCGCCTGCACCAGGCGCCGCGCGACTCCGAGCACGCGCTGGAGATCGTCAAGGACCGTTGCCGCACCGCCGAGGCACAGGACGCCGCGGTCGCCTCGCTCGCGTTCAAGAACGACGTGCTGTGGAGCATGATGGACGCCATCGACAGGGCGTACCCCTCGTGACCAGCACCGTTCCCCGCACCGGGCGGCCGCGGCTCGCCCGGTTCGTCAAGACGCGCTACGACAAGGCCCGGGAGCGCCAGGTGCTGCTCGGCCCGGAGACCGTCGTGGTGCTCAACCCCACCGGCGCCGACATCCTCGCGCTCTGCGACAGCAGCCACACCGTCGCGCAGATCGTCGACGAGCTCGGGCGCCGGTACGACCGCGTGGTCGACGACGAGGTCGAGGCGTTCCTCGCCAAGCTCGTCGCCCGACGCTGGGTGGAGATCGACCATGACTGACGGCCCCCTCGGGCTCCTCGCCGAGCTCACCCACGCCTGCCCGCTCGCGTGCTCGTACTGCTCGAACCCCCTCGAGCTCACGAAGCGCTCCGAGGAGCTCGACACCGACGCGTGGCGCCGCGTGCTCGACCAGGCCGCCGACCTCGGCGTGCTGCAGAGCCACTTCTCCGGCGGCGAGCCGCTGCTGCGCCGCGACGTCGTCGACCTCGTCGCGCACGCGAGCGGCCTCGGGATGTACACGAACCTCGTGACCAGCGCGATCGGGCTCTCCCGCCCCCGCGCGGAGGCGCTGCGCGAGGCCGGGCTCGACCACGTGCAGGTCAGCATCCAGGCCGACGAGCCGGTGCTCTCCGACCGGCTCGCCGGCATCTCGTCGTTCCAGAAGAAGATCGAGGCGGCGCGGCTGGTCAAGGAGCTCGACTGGCCGCTGACGCTCAACGTCGTGCTGCACCGCCAGAACATCGACCGCATCGAGGCGATCCTCGGGTGGGTCGAGGACCTCGGCGCCGACCGCGTCGAGCTGGCCAACACGCAGTACTACGGCTGGGCGCTGCGCAACCGGTCGGCGCTGCTGCCGAGCCGCGAGCAGCTGGCGCACGCCGAGGAGGTCACCCGCGAGGCCCGCGAGCGCCTCCGGGGCCGCACCGACGTCATCTACGTCATCCCGGACTACTACGCCGAGTACCCGAAGCCCTGCATGGGCGGCTGGGGCTCGCGCCAGCTCGTCGTCGGCCCGGAGGGCAACGCGTGGCCGTGCCTCGCGGCGCACGAGCTGCCCCTGCCGCACGCCAACGTCCGCGACCACGACCTGGCGTGGATCTGGGAGTCGTCGCCGCTGTTCTCGGCGTTCCGCGGCACCGACTGGATGCCCGACCCCTGCGCGAGCTGCGAGCGCCGCGAGGTCGACCTCGGCGGGTGCCGCTGCCAGGCGTTCCAGCTCACCGGCGACATGGAGCGCACCGACCCGGTCTGCGTCCTGTCCCCCGACCGGCACCTCGTCGACGAGGCGGTGGCGGCCGCCAACGCCCCCGACGCACCGTCCTCGCCCGGCCGGTCGGCGCGCGAGCCGGTCCTCGTCCCGGTGCCCGAGCTCGTGCCCCGACCGCACCGCGCGGACTGATCACTCGGACAGCGCGACGGAGTGGTCGGACGCTTACGCTCGTCCGGCCCCTGATCACGCACTGAAGGAGACGGTCATGCCGGGCGGAAAGATCGAACAGCGGGTCATCCTCACGCGCCAGGAGACCGCGCGGTGGCTGCACGAGCTGGCCTCGGCGCTCGAGGCCGGCGGGACGGCCGAGGTCGCGCTGGTCGGCCCGACGGTGGCCCTGAAGCTGCCCGACGAGGAGTTCGAGTGCGAGCTCGAGATCGAGCCGTACGGCGACAAGATCGAGCTCGAGATCGAGTTCATGTGGCCGAACCGGGGCGAGCCGTCGTCGACCCACCGCTCGACGGTGGCGGCCCCGGAGGCCCTGCGCTGAGGCGGCCAGGCCCCGAGGAGGTCGCGGTGGTTGCGGTGGCCGGGCACGACCGGTAACGATGCCCCGTGTCCGTGATCGCGATCACCTTCGTCGTCGTCGCCCTGGCGGAGATCGCGGACACCAGCGGGCTCGTCACGCTGGTGCTCGCGACCCGCTTCCCCGCCCGCTGGGTGCTCCTCGGTGTCTGCGCGGGCATGCTCGTGCACGTCGGCGTCGCGATCGCGGCGGGGAGCCTCCTCGGGCTGCTCCCGGAACGCGTGCTCGAGGCCGTCCTCGCCGTCGTGCTCCTCGTCGGCGCCGTCCTGCTCATCCGCGAGGGCGAGGAGGACGACGACGATGACGACGACGACGAGCGGGAGACGCCCCGCACCCGGTGGGGCGTGGTGGCCACGGCGTTCGGCGTCACCGCCCTCTCCGAGTTCGCCGACCCGTCGCAGATCCTCGCCGCGGCGCTGACCGCGCGGTACGGCGAGCCGCTGCTCGTCGCCATCGGCGCGGTCCTCGGCCTCTGGGCCGTGTCCGCGCTCGCGGTGTACGGGGGCAACCGCCTGCGCAGGCTCGTACCGGTGCACTGGGTGACGCGGATCGCCGGAGCCATCATGATCGTGCTGGCCGTCATCAGCGCGGTCGACGCGATCCGCGGCTGAGGGGGAACGCCATGATCCCGATCATCGAGTTCGTCCTGGGCATCGCGGTCCTCGTCTACAGCGCCGAGAAGCTGATCGGCTACCTCGTCGGCGTCGCGAGCCGCTGGGCGATCTCGCTCTTCCTCGTGGCGGTCGTCTTCACCGGCATCGAGTTCGACGACCTCGCGTTCGGCATCGTCCTCAACGTCGAGGACCTCAGCGAGGTCGCGCTCGGCACGGTGATCGGGACGACCGTCGCCCTGACCGGCCTCGTGCTCGCCCTCGCCGCGATCATCGCGCCGTGCCGCGTGGACGTCCCCCAGGACTACCTCGGCCTGTTCGTCGCCGGCCCCGTGATCGTGTACGCCCTCGCGCTCACCGGGGCGCTGACCGTCGTCAGCGGTGTCGTGCTCGTGGTGCTGTTCGTGGCCTTCGTCGGCTGGATCGGGTTCCGCGAGTACACCTCGCGGCGCCCGGTGTGGCGCAACGCCGAGCTCTACGAGCAGATCGACCACGTCACGGTCGGCCGGGGCGCGACCGGGACCGGGGTGGGACGGGGCCCTGAGGACGCGACGGGTGGGAGCGGGCGGTTCGACCTGCCCCCGGACCTGCGGGTCGACCAGGGCTTCCTGCGCGCCCGGCAGCACTCCCCCCGCGTCACGGTCGGCCTCGCGGTGCTGGCCCTCGCCGGCCTGATCGTCGGCGCCCTCGTCGCCGGACAGGGCACCGACGGCATCCTGTCCGAGTTCGCCCTGTCGGGCACGGTCTTCGGGGTCACGATCGCGACGCTCGCCCTCTCCCTCGAGGACGTCTTCCTCACCGTCGAGCCCCAGCGCCGCGGTGCGCCCGAGATCGCCGTGGCGAACATCGTCGGCAGCGTCGTGTTCTCGGTGACCGGCAAGCTCGGGATCATCCTGCTCGTCGGCGGCGCGATCGTGGTCGACCCCGACGTCGTGAGCTGGCACCTGCCGGTGCTGGTCCTCATGACGGCCCTCGCGGCCGGGTTCCTGGCGACGGGCCGCGTGCGCCGCTGGCACGGGGTCGTGCTGCTCGGCTTCTACGTCGTGTACTTCGTCGTCAGCCTCGTGGCCTTCGGCGCGGTCCCGGTCGACGGCTGACGACCGGGACCGCCCCGGAGCGGTCAGGCCGCGATCGACCCGTGCGGGTCGATGACGTACTTGCGGGCGACGCCGGAGTCGAACTGCGCGTAGCCCTGCGGGGCGTCGTCGAGGGAGATGACGGTCGCGTTGACCGCCTTCCCGATCTGGATCCGGTCGCGCAGGATCGCGTTCATCAGCTGCCGGTGGTAGCGCATGACCGGGCACTGCCCCGTGGTGAACGAGTGCGACTTCGCCCAGCCGAGCCCGATGCGGATCGAGAGGCTGCCGACCTTGGCGGCCTCGTCCGCCGCGCCGGGGTCACCGGTCACGTAGAGCCCCGGGATGCCCAGCTTCCCGGCCGCCCGCGTGACTTCCATGATCGAGTTCAGGACCGTGGCCGGCTGCTCGTGGGCGGAGTCGGCGCCGTGGCCCCGCGCCTCGAAGCCCACCGCGTCGACCGCGGCGTCGACGACCGGCTCGCCCAGGATCTGCTCGATCCGGTCCGGCAGCGCGCCCTCCTCGGAGAGGTCGATCGTCTCCGCGCCGATGGCGGTGCGCGCGTGCTCGAGACGTTCCTTGTTCATGTCGCCGACGAGCACGGCGGACGCACCGAGCAACTGCGCCGACGCCGCCGCGGCCAGGCCCACCGGCCCGGCGCCCGCGATGTAGACCGTCGAGCCCGTGGTCACCCCGGCCGTGACGCACCCGTGGTAGCCGGTCGGGAAGATGTCCGACAGCATCGTCAGGTCGAGGATCTTCTCCATCGCCTGCTCGCGGTCGGGGAACCGCAGCAGGTTCCAGTCGGCGTAGGGCACCATCACGTACTCCGCCTGGCCGCCCTGCCAGCCGCCCATGTCGACGTAGCCGTACGCGGAGCCGGGGCGGTCGGGGTTGACGTTGAGGCAGACCCCCGTGTGGCCCTCCTTGCACATGCGGCAGCGGCCGCAGGCGATGTTGAACGGCGTCGAGACCAGGTCACCCTGGGCGATGAACTCGACGTCGGGCCCGACCTCGACGACCTCGCCGGTGATCTCGTGCCCGAGGATGAGTCCGGGCGGAGCGGTGGTCCGACCGCGCACCATGTGCTGGTCGGAGCCGCAGATGTTGGTGGCGACGAGCCTGAGGATCACGCCGTGGGGGCACTTGCGCCCCACGTTGGCCGGGTTCACCCCCGGTCCGTCCTTGAGCTCCAGGCCCGGGTACTCGATGTCCTGGATCTCGACCTTCATGGGTTCGATGTAGGCGACGGCCTTCATGAGCGCTCCTCGGTGAACGTCTCGCTGGCCCTGACGGGCGGGCTGACCCCTCGATTCTCTGGGCGACGGTGGCCTGCGTCACTCGCACAGCCGCAGCAGGCGACCCCGCTGGACAGGCCCGTGCCGACGCGTCAGGACGCCCAGTGGTGGCCGGGCAGACCGGGTCGCTCGCCGGGCAGCGTCTGGTAGTGGTCGAGCGCGGCGAGGAGCAGCGCGGGATCGGCGTCGAGACCCGCCGTCGGGAGCACGAGCGTCCGGACGCCGCCGGGCCGGTCGGTGCCGCCGTGGGTCAGACGGGCCACGAGCGGGGCCGACGGGTCGGCGTCGACCACGTCCAGCGCGATCCGGCGCGGGCGCCCGTCGGCGTCCTCTCCCCCGTGCGACCGGACCGCGACCACCTGCATCCAGGGCAGGTCGAGCCGCGCCCGGCGGGCCTCGATCTCGACACCGTCCGCGGTGAGGGCGACCGTGTGGAGGCCCGTGAGCCGGCGCCGCGTCCCGCGGTAGCCGGCGACCAGCGCCCACCGCGGCGTGCGGTCGGTCCGCTCGACGCCGCGCAGGCCTCGCGCGGTGCTCACGGCACCCCGGCGAGCAGCAGCACCGCCGTGCTCACGCCCGCGCCGACGACGAGCCCGGCGAGCACCTGGGCGAGCGTGTGGGCGCGCAGCACGAGCCGGGCCCACCCGACGGCGGGGACGGCGAGCCAGGCGAGCGCCCACCAGGGTCCGCCCAGCAGCGTCAGCACCGCGGCCGCGGCGGCGACGACCGCCGTGTGGAAGCTGACCTTCCAGACGAGCGTGATGCCGGTGGCGACCGCGACCGTGACCAGCACGGCGAGCTGCAGTGCCGTGATCGCCCGGGGCGCACCCAGGACGAGCAGCACCACGACCCCGAGCGCGACCGAGAGCGCGGCGAGGCCGAGCGGGACCGCCCGCTGCTCGCGTTCGCGCAGGTGGTGGTCGGTGTAGCGCCCGGTGCGCACGCCGCGGTCGACGATGAGGGCCGGGATCGCCACGGTGAACAGCATCCCGATCAGCGACCACGCCACGCCCACCGGCCCCGCCGCGAGCGCGCCCACCACCGGGTAGAGCACCGCCAGCAGCAGCGTCGGCGAGGTCACCGTCGTGATGCGGGCGGCGACACGGCGGGCAGGTGTGGTCACCTCGCCGCCCTCGGTGGTGGTCACCCGCCGTAGCCTAAGCGGCCGAGCGCAGGGAGGGACGGATGAGCCGGGACGCACAGCTCGTGCTGGCCGTGGTGACGGCGCCGCCGGGTCGGCTCCTGCTCGTCCACCGGCCCGGTGAGATCCCGCCGGCCGTGCTGCCCGGAGGGCGCCCGCAGGCCCGCGAGTCGCCCGGCGCGACCGCGGAGCGCGGGTGCCGCGAGGAGACGGGCGTCGAGATCCGCGCCGGTCGCCAGCTCGGGCGCTTCAACCACGACGGCATCGCGACGATCTACGTCGCCGCGCGGCCGGTCCACGACGTCGATCCCGAGGAGATCCCGGACAGCGTCCGCGCCGGCTGGTACCTGCACGACCAGGTCGACATGGTGCTGCCGAACCTGTGGGCGCCGGTGCGCCTCCACCTCGAGAAGACGATCCGGCGGCGCTGAGCCCGCGGCCCTAGACCGGCAGGACCGTCGGGACGATCATCGGCCGGCGGCGGTAGGTCTCCCCCACCCACTTGCCGACCACGCGGCGGACCGCCTGGGCGATGCGGTGGGTGTCGGTGATGCCCTCGGCCTCGGTGCGCGAGAGCTCCATCTCGACCAGCGACACCACGTCCTCGAGCGCCTTGGGGTCGTCGGAGAACCCGCGCCCGGAGATCCGCGGCGCGGACAGCGCCCGGCCGGTCGCGGCCTCGACGGCGACGGTGATCGCGATGAAGCCGCCCTCCCCGAGGACCGTGCGGTCCGACAGCGTCGACTCCCCGACGTCACCGACCTGGTTGCCGTCGACGTAGACGTGGCCGACCTCGACGCGCCCGGAGATCGCGGCCCGGCGCTCGACGAGGTCGACGACGACGCCGTCCTCGGCGATCACCACGTTCTCGACACCGGTGCGCCGCGCGATCTCGGCGTTGGCGCGAAGGTGGCGCCACTCGCCGTGCACCGGCATCACGTTGCGGGGCCGCAGCGCGTTGTAGAGGAACAGCAGCTCACCGGCCGACGCGTGACCGGAGACGTGCACGCGGGCCACCCCGGAGTGCACGACCTCGGCCCCGAGGCGCGTCAGGCCGTTGATCACGGCGAAGACGGCGGTCTCGTTGCCGGGGATGAGGCTCGAGAGCAGGACGACGGTGTCGCCCGGGGTGATCGTGATCTGGCGGTGGTCGCCGCGCGCCATGCGCCCGAGGGCGGACAGCGGCTCGCCCTGCGAGCCCGTCGAGACGAGCACGACGTCCTTCTCGGGCATCGCGAGGGCGTCGTCGAGCTCGACGAGCAGGCCCTCGGGCACGTGCAGGAGGCCGAGGTCGGTCGCGATGCCCATGTTGCGCACCATCGAGCGCCCGGTGAAGCAGACCTTGCGGCCGTGCTTCGCCGCCGCGTCGAGCACCTGCTGGACGCGGTGCACGTGGCTCGCGAAGCAGGCGACGATCAGGCGGCTCGGGGCCTTGCGGAACACGTCGTCGATCACCGGCGCGATGTCGCGCTCCGGGGTCACGAAGCCCGGGACCTCGGCGTTGGTCGAGTCGACGAGCAGCAGGTCGACGCCCTCGTCGCCGAGGCGTGAGAAGCCCGCGAGGTCGGTGAGGCGCCCGTCGAGCGGGAGCTGGTCGAGCTTGATGTCGCCGGTGTGCAGCACGGTGCCGCCGGGCGTGCGCACGGCCACCGCCAGCGCGTCGGGGATCGAGTGGTTGACCGCGAAGAACTCGCAGTCGAACGTGCCGTGGTGGTTGCGCTCGCCCTCGCGGACCTCGAGCAGGTGCGGGGTCAGCCGGTGCTCCCGGCACTTGGCCTCGACCAGCGCGAGCGTGAACTTCGAGCCCACGACCAGGAGGTCGGGCCGCTGGCGCAGCAGGAACGGCACGGCGCCGATGTGGTCCTCGTGCCCGTGGGTCAGCACCAGCGCGTCGACGTCGTCGAGGCGGTCCTCGACGGCCCGGAAGTCGGGCAGGATCAGGTCGACGCCGGGCGAGTCCTCGGACGGGAAGAGCACGCCGCAGTCGACGATCAGCAGCCGGCCGCCGTACTCGAGCACGGTCATGTTGCGGCCGATCTCGCCGATGCCGCCGAGCGCGACGACGCGCAGCGCGCCCTCGGGCGTCGGCGGCGGCGTGCCCTCGGTGCCGGGGACGGACTGCGTGGGGACGCCGGAGCCCCGGGCGCAGTCGTGGTCGTGGGAGCCCTGCTCGGCCTTGTTCTGGTCCTGGCGGCGGGCGGTGGAACGGCTCATCGGACGGCTCCCGGGGTCGGGAGCGTGGGACGTGCGGTGATCGGGTCCTCCTGGTGCGGGGCGGCGGTCGCCGCCGGGGACGGGGAAGTGTGGGGTGCGGCCGTCTACAGGCCGCGGTCGAGCGCCATCACGGCGGCGACGTCGGCGGGCTCGCCCTCGGGGTGCACGACGCACTCGTCGCGGCCCGCCGCGTGCAGCAGCAGCTCACCGGGCTCCCCGGTGAGGATGACGGTGCGCGGGCCCGAGCGCACGGCGTGCTCCTCGCCGTCGGGCCGGCGCAGGGTGACGGCCACCGGGCTGGAGCGGTAGCTCAGCCGGCCGAGCAGGCCGGCCATCCGCCACAGCACGCGGTCGCGCGCCTCGTCGGGTGGCCGGGGCGACCAGCCGTCCTGGGCGCGGCGCACGTCCTCGTGGTGGATGAAGTACTCCTGCACGTCGACGGCCCGCAGCGGCGGCAGCGCCATCGGGCTCCAGAACGGCGGGCCCGAGCGCAGCGTGCCCACCAGCTCGCCGAAGTCGGTGCGCGCGATGCCGGACTGCACGTGCTGGGTCCACGCGGCCAGCGGCGGGATCAGGATGCCCGGCGCCGCGTCGGGCCGCCGCTCGCGCGTGATCAGGTGCGCCAGGAGGTCGCGCGTCGTCCAGCCCCCGCACAGCGTGGGTTCGTCGGGACCCAGGCGCAGGAACAGGTCGGCGAGATCGCGACGCTCGGCGTCGGCGATCTGGGCGGCACTCATGCAGTCCTCCTACCCGGTGGCCGACCGGCGCTACCCGGGCTGATCGCTCGCTCAGCCCTCGGCGACGAACGGGCTGCTCGCGACCTCCGAGCCGCTGGGCAGTGTCGTGATCTCGAAGTCGGCGAAGACGTTGGGCACCTCGTCCTGGAGCACCTTGAGGCACGCGACGGCGAGGTCGCGGATCTCGACGTCGGCGTGCTCGCTCGCCCGCATGGCGATGAAGTGCCGCCAGGCGCGGTAGTTGCCCGTGACGACGAGGCGCGTCTCGGTGGCGTTGGGCAGCACGGCGCGGGCCGCCTGGCGGGCCTGCTTGCGCCGCAGCGTGCGGTTGGGCTCGTCGGCGAAGCGCTCCTCGAGGCCCGCCAGCAGCTTCTCGTAGGCCTGCCGCGACGCCTCGGCGGCCTCGAGGAACTGCTGGTGGAGCTCCGGGTCGGCCGCGATGACCTCGGGCTCCACCATCGCCGCGTCCTTCTCGGGCACGTAGCGCTGGGAGAGCTGCGAGTACGAGAAGTGGCGGTGCCGGATCAGCTCGTGGGTCAGGCTCCGCGACACCCCGGTGAGGTAGAAGCTGACGGTGCCGTGCTCGAGCACCGAGAGGTGGCCGACCTCGAGGATGTGCCGCAGGTAGCCCGCGTTGCTGGCCGTGGCGGGGTTCGGCTTGCTCCAGGACTGGTAGCACGCGCGACCCGCGAACTCGGCGAGCGCCTGCCCGCCGTCCGCGTCGGTCTCCCAGGGGACCCCGGGCGGTGCGCGGAACTCCGTCTTCGCGATCAGCGTCACCTGGGGGGTCACGGTCTCGGGAGCCACGGGCCCACGGTACAAGTCGCCGTTCGCGGTGTTCGCCGACAGCTCAACGACACCACGGTGGTGGCGGCCGCGGCGTTGTGGTGTCACAGTGGTGTCATGGACCTGACACCGTACGTCGCCGCCCTGCGCGACGACCTCGCCGCGGCCGCCGCGGTCGGCGACGAGGCCACCGCCCGGGCGGGCACCTCCCTGGCCGCCGCCCTCGAGCCCGCCGTCCGGCTGGCGCTCATGAACGCCCTCTCCGACCTCGCCGGTGAGGTCTCCGAGTCCCTCGGCGACCGCACCGTCTCCCTGCGCCTGTCGGGCCGCGAGGTGAACGTCGTGGTCGACCGCGACCCCGCGGCCGATGACGGCTTCTTCGCCGGCCCGTCGTCGTCGCCGTTCGCCGGCGCGCCGAACGGCGGCCCCGGCGGGCACGGCCCCACGCCCCCGCCGCCGCCCGGCCCGGGCTTCGGTCAGGGCTTCGGTCAGGGCTTCGGCCAGGGCTTCGGTGGCCCCGGCGGTCCGGGCGGGCCCGACATGGGCGACATCTCGCGGATGACCCTGCGCCTGGTCGACCAGATCAAGGGGCAGGCCGAGCGCGCCGCCGCGGCGCAGGGGATGTCGCTGAACTCCTGGATCGGCCAGGCCGTGCAGGGCGCCCTCAAGGGCCAGTACGGCGGCCACCGGGGCGGCCCGTGGGGCGGCCGGTGGGAGGGCGGCTGGGACGCCGACCGTTCCTCCGAGCGCGACGAGAACTGGCAGAAGGGATGGGACCAGGGTGCGCCGGGGTCGTCCACTCCCCCGGGAGGCACCAGCGGCTCCGCCGAGAAGAAGGACGACGGTGACGACGGGGGCGACGGCGGCGTCGACGGCTGGGTGAAGGGATGACCCCCGCCCGCGAGGTCGTCGGGCACGGGCCGGGCCCGGCGACCCTCGACCTCGCCCTCGACGCCGGGACGGTGCGCGTGCGCCTGTCCCCCGCCGCCCCCGGCGACGACGCCGCCACCGATGCCGACACCGCCACCGTGCGGGTCCGCGTCGAAGCCGATCCCGAGGCACCGCCCGGCTGGCTGCGCGGTCTCTCGGGCCTGCTCGGGCTGCTCGGGGAGCGCCTGGCCGAGGGCCCGTCCTCTCCCGACGAGCGCGCCGAGGCCGCGGTCGCGGCGACCACGCTCGACTGGGACGCCGACGCCCGCCGCCTCACGGTCCGCGGCCCCCGCGACTGGAGCCTGCGCGGCGTGCCGCTCGCGGTCACCGTGCACGCACCCGCCGACTCCGATCTGCGGGTGCGGGCGGGCGCCGCGCGGATCGGCGTCGAGGGCCGGGCCGGCGAGGTCTCGGTGGCCGGCACCGGCGAGGTGAGCCTGGACGAGGTCGCCGGACGCACCGAGCTGCGCTGCGGCGCCGGCGAGGTCCGCATCGGGCGCCTCGGCGCCCCGCTGCGCATGAGCGGCGGCGCCGGCGGCGTGCGCGTCGACCACGTGCTCGCTCCGGCCGAGATCACCACCGGCGCCGGGCGGGTCCGGCTCGGCGAGGTGCGCGCCGACGTGGCGGTGCGCGCCGCGGCCGGCGACGTCGAGGTCGCCGACGCCGTCACCGGCGAGGTCGAGCTCGGCACGGGCGTCGGGTCGCTGCGCGTCGGTGTGCACCCCGGCGTCGACGCCAAGGTGCGCCTCGACGCGACCGTCGGGCGGGTGCGCAGCGAGCTCCCGGTGCGCGCCGACCGCCCCGAGCAGCCCGGCGGCGGGCCGCTGAGCGTGCGCGCCCGGACCGGCGCCGGCGACGTCACCGTCACCGCCGCCCGGATCCCGGCGCTCCCGGCCTCCTGAACCTCTGAGCCGCGCCCGGTCGGGAGCGAGGGGCGCCTTCGCTGCGTCGGGGGCAGCGGAGGACGCCCTCGCTCCGTCGCCCGGAAGGTCTCGTCGCTGCGGGCGCCCCGGTGCTAGTCCGAGCGCGCCCCGGAGAGGGTGGCGCCGAGGACGTCGTGGTTGAGCTGGGCGATCGAGGCCAGCGGGATGCCCTTGGGGCAGACCTCGTGACAGGCGCCGACGTTGGTGCAGCCGCCGAAGTCCAGCTCGTCCTGCTTGGCGAGCATGTTCATCGCCCGCGTCGCCCGCTCCGGCTGCCCCTGCGGGAGCAGGCCGAGGTGGGTGACCTTGGCCGAGGTGAACAGCATCGAGCTGCCGTTCGGGCAGGCCGCGACACAGGCGCCGCAGCCGATGCAGGTGGCGGCGTCGAAAGCGTCGTCGGCCGAGACCTTGTCCACCGGGATCGCGTGCGCCTCGGGCGCCGAGCCGGTGTTGACCGAGATGTAGCCGCCGGCCTTGATGATCTCGTCGAAGGCGCTGCGGTCGGTGACGAGGTCCTTGACCACCGGGAACGCCCGCGCCCGCCACGGCTCGACGTCGATGGTGTCGCCATCGTCGAAGTGCCGCATGTGGAGCTGGCAGGTGGTGGTGTTCTTCTGCGGACCGTGCGGGGTCCCGTTGATGACCATCGCGCACGAGCCGCAGATGCCCTCGCGGCAGTCGTGGTCGAACGAGACCGGGTCCTCGTCGTCGAGGATCAGCTTCTCGTTGAGCACGTCGAGCATCTCGAGGAACGACATGTCGGGCTCGACGTCGTCGAGCACGTACTTCTTCATCTTGCCCTTGGCGTCCGCCGACGGCTGGCGCCAGATGCGCAGGGTGAGTCTCACTTGTAGCTCCGCTGGCTCGGGTGGACGTAGGAGAACTCGAGGTCCTCCTTGTGGAGCACCGGGCGGTGGTCGTCCCCGCCGTACTCCCAGGCCGCGACGTACGAGAAGTTCTCGTCGTCGCGCGCGGCCTCGCCGTCCTCGGTCTGGTGCTCGACGCGGAAGTGGCCGCCGCAAGACTCCTCGCGGTGCAGCGCGTCGATGCACATGAGCTCGGCGAGCTCCATGAAGTCGGCGACCCGGCCGGCCTTCTCCAGCGACTGGTTGAAGCCGTCGCCGGTCCCGACGATCTTGACGTCGCGCCAGAACTCCTCGCGCAGCGAGGGGATCCGGTCGAGGGCCTTCTCCAGGCCCTCCTTGCTGCGGGCCATGCCGCACTGGTCCCACACGAGCTGGCCGAGCTCGCGGTGGAACGAGTCGACCGTGCGGTGCCCGTTGGCCGAGAGCAGCTTGTCGATGCGCTCCCGGGTGGACTCGACGGCCTCGACGACGTCGGGGTGGTCCTCGGGGACCTCCTCGAACGGCGCGTCGGCGAGGTAGTTCGCCACCGTGGTCGGGAGCACGAAGTACCCGTCGGACAGGCCCTGCATCAGCGCCGAGGCGCCGAGCCGGTTGGCCCCGTGGTCGGAGAAGTTCGCCTCGCCGCCGACGAAAAGGCCCGGGATCGTCGAGCGCAGGTCGTAGTCGACCCACAGCCCGCCCATCGTGTAGTGGATGGCGGGGTAGATGCGCATCGGGACCTCGTACGGGTCGTCGCCGGTGATGCGCTGGTACATCTCGAAGAGGTTCCCGTACTTGGCCTCGACGGCGTGGCGACCCAGACGCTCGATGGCGTCCTTGAAGTCGAGGTAGACACCGAGGCCCCCGGGTCCGACGCCGTGCTCGGCGTCGCACATGTTCTTGGCGGCGCGCGAGGCGATGTCGCGGGGCACGAGGTTGCCGAAGGCCGGGTACTGGCGCTCGAGGTAGTAGTCGCGCTCGTCCTCGGGGATCTCGTTCGGCGGCCGGTCGTCGCCGCGCTCCTTGGGCACCCAGACGCGCCCGTCGTTGCGCAGCGACTCCGACATCAGCGTCAGCTTCGACTGGTAGTCGCCCGAGACCGGGATGCAGGTCGGGTGGATCTGCGTGTAGCAGGGGTTCGCGAACAGGGCGCCGCGCTTGTGCGCCCGCCACGCGGCCGTGACGTTCGACCCCTTGGCGTTCGTCGAGAGGTAGTAGACGTTGCCGTAGCCGCCCGAGCAGAGGATGACGACGTCCGCGAGGTGGGTGTCGATCTGCCCGGTGAACAGGTTGCGGGTGACGATCCCGCGCGCCTTCCCGTCCACGACGATGAGGTCGAGCATCTCGGTGCGCGGGTGCATCTCGACGGTGCCGGCCGCGACCTGGCGCTCGAGGGCCTGGTAGGCGCCGAGCAGCAGCTGCTGGCCCGTCTGGCCGCGGGCGTAGAAGGTGCGCGAGACCTGGGTGCCGCCGAACGAGCGGGTGTCGAGCAGGCCCGAGTACTCGCGCGCGAACGGCACGCCCTGGGCGACGCACTGGTCGATGATGTTGAGGCTGACCTCGGCCAGACGGTGCACGTTCGACTCGCGCGAGCGGAAGTCGCCGCCCTTGACCGTGTCGTAGAACAGGCGGTGCACCGAGTCGCCGTCGTAGCGGTAGTTCTTCGCGGCGTTGATCCCGCCCTGGGCGGCGATCGAGTGCGCGCGGCGCGGGCTGTCCTGGAAGCAGAACGACTTCACGTGGTAGCCGGCCTCGCCCAGCGTCGCCGCCGCGGCGCCCCCGGCCAGGCCGGTGCCGACGACGATGACGCTCATCTTGCGGCGGTTGGCCGGGTTCACCAGGCGCGCCGAGAACTTGCGGTCGCTCCAGCGGTCGCCGATCGGGCTGTCGGGGGCGCGCGTGTCCGCGATCGGGTCGCCGACCACGTAGCGGCCCTCGCCCTGGGTGGCCGTGGGTTCCTGATGCAGCTCGGACATGATCACCTCACCAGACCGGTCATGACGGAGACGGGGATGATCACGAATCCGACCGTGATCACCGCGGCCACGACGAAGGCCAGGGTCTTGAGCGCGTTCTGCTTCAGCGCGCTGTTCGCGCCGAAGGTCTGGAGGGCCGACCAGAGGCCGTGCCGGATGTGCAGCCCGAGGGCCAGCATCGCGAGGATGTAGAAGATCGCCACGACGGGCCGGTCGAAGCTCGCGACGAGCTTCTCGTAGGCCCCGGACCCGGCGGGCGCGGGGTTCACGGTGCCGGTCGTGAGGTCGAGGATGTGCCACACCACGAACAGCGCGATGATCACGCCGCCCCAGCGCATCGTGCGGGCCGCGTAGCTGCCCTGCCAGCTCGGGCGGTGCTGGTAGCCCACGGGACGGGCCTTCTTCGCCCGGTACCAGAGCGAGATCGCCGCCCACATGTGCAGCACCACGCTGGCGAGCAGCACGACGCGCAGGATCCACAGGACGCCCGAGTAGCCGAAGATCTCGGCGCCGAGCGTGCGCAGGTGCTCGGAGTACTCGTCGAACGCCGTGATCCCGAAGAAGATCTTCAGGTTGCCGAGCATGTGGGCGATGACGAACAGCAGGAAGACCACGCCGGTCACGGCCATGACCGACTTCCTGCCGACCGAGGTGCCCCACGTCCTCGACACGATGTTGCGCTGCGGGGTGATGACCACGTGAAAACGGTAGGTCGGTATCCGCCGGAGAGCCAATGCATGCAGGACCGGCATGCCATAGCGTGAGACTATGGCGATGACCATCAAACAGCTCAGCTACTTCCTCGCTGTGGTGGACACCGGCCGATTCACGCAGGCAGCGGGCCTGTGCCGCGTCGCGCAGCCGACGCTGAGCAAACAGATCCGTGCCCTGGAGGAGGACCTCGGCGAGACCCTCCTCACGCGGGGTCACGACAACGTCACACCGACTCCGGCGGGCGAGGCCCTCCTGCCCCTCGCCCGGCGCATCGTCGCCGACTCCGAGACGGCCCGGATGGAGATCGCCGAGCTGGCGGGGCTGCGCAAGGGCAGGCTGCGCCTGGGCGCGACCCCCAGCCTGTGCGTCAGCGTGGTCGCTGACGTGCTGGAAGTCTTCCACGGCCGCTACCCCGGCATCGCGATCCAGGTGACCGAGGGCGGCTCGCAGGACCTCGTCGCCGACCTCCAGCGCGGCCAGCTCGACTGCGCGCTGGTGATCGACCGCACCGAGGCGGTGGCCGATCTCGCGCTGACCCCGGTGCTGCGCGAGGAGCTCGTCGTCGTCACAGGACGTGGTCGGCCCGACCTCGGCGAGCACATCGGCGTCGCCGAGCTCGCCGCGCACCCCCTGGTGGTCAACCGCCCCGGCTACGAGCTGCGCGAGGTCACCCTCGCCGCGTGCGCCGCCGCCGGCGTCACCCCGCGGATCGCGGTCGAGGGCGGCGAGATGGACGCGGTGCTGCGCATGGTCGAGCGCGGGCTGGGCGTGGCGATCGTGCCCAGCCTCGTGCTGGCCGGGCACCCGTCGCTGCGCGCGACCCGCCTCGACGGCGGGGCCTGGAGCCACCGCACGATCTCGCTGGCCCACCGCACCGACGTCGCCCCGACCCGTGCCGCCCAGGCGTTCCGCGAGGACCTGCTCGCCGTGCTCGCCCGGACCTCACGCACCGGGCACCTGCCCCCGGGCGTGCGCTACGTCCACCCGCCGGCGCTGACCGCCTGAGCCTTCACCGCCTGCCGCAGCGCGTCGGCGTGGTCGCCGCCCTCGACCACGACGCCCTCGAGCTCGAGCCACGCCGCCATCGTCGCGAGCTCGCCGGCGAGCTCGTCGGCGACACGGGCCTCCGGGGCTCCCGGTTCGAGGAAGGCGCCCGGCACGCGGAGCACGCCGGCCGCGCGGTCGGCCTTGAGGTCGACGCGGGCGACCAGACGCCCGTCGAGCAGGAACGGGAAGACGTAGTAGCCGTGGGTGCGCTTCTCGGCGGGGGTGTAGATGCCGATGCGGTAGTGGAAGTCGAAGATCCGCAGGGTGCGTGCGCGGAACCAGATCAGCGGGTCGAACGGCGCCAGCAGCGCCCGGCCGGTGACCCGCCGCGGGAGGCGCGCGTCGGGCGGGCGGTAGGCCGGCGCCGACCAGCCCTCGACGTCGACCGGCACGAGCTCCCCGGCGTCGACGAGCTCGGCCACGGCGGCCTGGCTCTCGGCGGGCGGCAGGCGGTGGTAGTCGCGCAGATCGGGCTCGGTGGCGACGCCGAGGACGCCCGCGGCCTTGCCGATCAGCGCGCGCATGGCCTCGTCGCGGTCCGGCTCGCGGGCGTGGACCTCGGGCGGCAGTACGCGCTCGGCGAGCTCGTAGGCCCGCCGGAAGCCCCGCCGCGTCCCCGTGGTGAGCACCCCGGTGGCGAAGAGGTGCTCGCACGCGACCTTGACGTCCGAGCGCTGCCACCAGCCGCCGTAGGCGCGCGCCCGGCGGTCGCCCGCGTCGCCGAGGACCTCCCCGACCTCGCCCGCCTCCAGCGGCCCGTGCTCGGCCACCGCGTCGTGGACGGCCTGGAGGACGTCGGGCCGGTGGTCGAGCGCGGCGCCGAGCCAGCGGCTCTCCCGCCCCTCGTTGTCCCGCATCCGCCACCGGAACAGCGGCCAGTCCTCGATCGGCAGCAGGCTCGCCTCGTGGACCCAGTACTCGACCATCGTGCGCCGCCGGCGCTGGGCGGGCGTCTGCGGCCAGGCCAGCGCGTCGAGCGCGTCGCGGTCGTAGGGGCCGAGGCGGGAGAACAGCGGCGCGTAGTGCGCCCGCACCGCCACGTTGACCGAGTCGAGCTGCAGCAGCCCGAGGTGCCGGGCCCCGGCCGCGAGCGTCGCCCGCGTGGGGCGGCCCCGCCGCGCGGGACCGCCGAACCCCTGCGCCGCGACCGCCGCCCGTCGCGCCTGCGCCGCCGACATCGTCTCCACGCCGCCGATCCTGCCCCAGGGGTCCGACAGTCCGTGGAATCAGAGGGCCCGCACCGGCGTTGACCAGGGAAAAGAGGAAAGGTGGACCCATGGTCGGGGACCGTGTGAAGATCGTCGTCGACGCCGGTGGCGCGACGCGGACGTGGGACGTGGAGGCGACCCGGGCCGGGCGGCGCGTGGAGATCGCGCACGGTCGCGGGGTGGTGGAGGTCAGCGAGGTGACCCGCAGCGGCACGCCGGTGCGCACCGCGCGGTTCATGTCCTCGCGGGTGCTGGCGCTCGTCGAGCACCCGGCGGCCACGGTGCGGACGGGGGACGACGAGGCGCCCCCGCTGCCGTTGCCACGTCCGGCCTGAGGTGAGCTCCGCTCACGCGTCGTAGGCACCCCGCTGCGGACGGCGAACGTGCTGGTCAGACCGGTGGCGGTGGCCCAGGATCCGGTGCCGTGGCCGCCAGCGTCCCGGAAATGATCGCCGCCGCCCGACGTCCCGCCGCGGCGGTGCTCGAGCACGTCGGGCCGGGGGCGCAGATCGTGTCCGGCGGGTTCAACGCGGAGCCGGCCTCCGTGCTCGACGCCCTCGAGGCCGGCGGCGACCGGCTCCGCGACGTCCGGGTCCACCAGATGCTCGCCCCGCGGTGGCGGCCCTCGATCGACGGGAAGGTGCCCGGGCTGCGGCATGTGTCGTGGTACCTGTCGCCGGCGACGCGCGACGCGTTCCACGCCGGGCACTGCGACCTGGTGCCCAACAACTTCAGCGACGTGCCGCGCCTGCTGCGGCGGCTGCACCCCGACCTCGTGGTGGCCTCGGTCTCGCCACCCGACCGCCACGGTTACTTCTCGCTCGGGATCGACGCCAGCTACGACGCGGCGCTCATCGGCGAGGTGCCGTTCTTCGTCGAGGTCAACGCGCGGATGCCCCGCACGTTCGGCGCCAACCAGCTGCACCTGTCCGACATCGTCGGCTGGTGCGAGGCGGACCGTCCGCTCGTCGAGACCCCGCCGCCCGTGGCCACCGACCGGGACCGCGCCATCGCCGGCTTCGTCGCCGAGCGCATCCCGGACGGCGCGACCCTCCAGATCGGCATCGGCGCGGTCCCGGACATGGTGCTCGCCGCCCTCGGCGGGCACCGCGAGCTGGGGGTGCACACCGAGGTGTTCGGCACCGGCTTCCTCGACCTCGTCGAGGCCGGCGTCATCACCGGCACCCGCAAGGCGACCCACCGCGGGAAGATCGTCACGACCGGATGCCTCGGCACCCAGCGGCTCTACGACTTCCTGGCGGACAACGCGGGCGTCGAGTTCCACCCCGTCGACTACACGAACGACCCCTGGAACATCGCCCGCGAGCCCGTGTTCCGCTCGGTCAACGCCACCCTCGAGGTCGACTTCCTCGGCCAGTGCGCCTCGGAGTCGCTCGGCAGCCAGTACTGGTCCTCGTCGGGCGGGCAGCCCGACTACGCCCGCGGCGCGATCATGTCCGAGCACGGGGCCGCGTTCATCGTGCTGCACTCGGCCACGCACGACGACACCGTCTCCCGGATCGTCCCGCAGCTGCAGCCGGGCGCCGCGGTCACGACGTTCAAGAACATCGTCGACCACGTCGTCACCGAGTACGGGGTCGCCGAGCTGCGCGGCGCCACCATCGCCGAGCGCACCCGCCGCCTCATCGCGATCGCGCACCCGAACTTCCGCGACGAGCTCACCGCGCAGGCCCGCACGCTGGGCTACCTGTGAGCACCCCGGTGGAGCCGGCGTGCGTCCCGCTCAGCGACGAGGACCGCGCCATCCTCGACCTCGAGTGCGCCACGGTCGTCGGCCACGTCCTGCACGGGTCCGTCCTCGAAGGCGCGCCCGTCACGGCCGCCGCGATGCGCGACCGGATCGCCGCCCGCCTGGCCGCCGCCCCCGAGCTGCGCTACCGCCTCGACACCCGCGACGGTGAGCCCGTCTGGGTGCCCGACGAGCACCTCGACCTCGCCCAGCACGTCGTCGACGCCCCCGACGGGCCGTACGACACCGTCGCCCTGCGCGCGCTCGTGGCGGCCCGCTTCGCCCAGCACCTCGACCGCGCGCGGCCCCTGTGGTCGATCGACGTCGCCCCCCTGGCCGGCGGCGGGACGGCGCTGCTCTGGCGGGTCCACCACGCCCTCGCGGACGGGGCGACGATGACCCGGCTGTCGCACACGGTCCTCTACGACGAGGCACCCGCCGGTCCGGTCACCGGTCCGCCGGCGTCGCCGCCCGCCACCGTCCGCGCCGACCACGCGCGCCGCCGGGAGCACCTCCTGGGCGTGATCCGGCGCGAGTTCAGCGTGGGCCCGTCGCGCTCCCCGTTCGACGGCGCGATCTCGACGCGGCGCGACGTGGCGTTCGTCGACACCGACCTCGCGGCCCTGCACGCCGCCGCCCGCGCGGCCGGCGCGACCGTCAACGACGCGTTCCTCGCCGTGCTGGCGGGCGGGCTGAGGCGCTGGGTCGACCACCACGCGGGCGCCGTCACCGACCTGCGCGTCCGCGTGCCCGTCAGCCTGCCCCGCGACGACCCCTCGGCGGGCAACCGCGACTCGGCGTTCGACCTGCCGCTGCCGGTGCACGTCACCGACCCGCTCGAGCGCCTGCGCGCCGTGCACCAGCTGACGACCCTGCGCAAGGACGACCACGACGCAGCGCTCCTGGACGACCTGCTCCACCACGTCGCGGACGTCTCGCCCCCGCTGCGCCGCGTCTGCGACCGGCTGCGCGCGACCGCGCGGGCGTTCACCGTCAGCGTCTCGAACGTGCCCGGGCCCCGCGAGCCCGTCGCCGTGCTCGGCCGCCGGGTGCGGGCGACCTGGCCGCTCGCCGAGATCGGGCTCCACCACGCCCTGCGGGTCACCGCGGCGTCGATGGTGGACGTCCTGACGTTCGGGATCTGCGTCGACCCGGGCCTCGTCCCGGGCGTCGACGAGCTGGCCGACGGTCTGCGGGCCGAGGCCGAGCTGCTCGTCAGAGCATGCCGGTGAGCCGCTGCGCCACCTCGCGGTAGCGGCTGACGGCGACGAGGTGGATGCCGCCGAGCGGACGTCATGGGACCTCGGTGAGCGCCCCGGAGTCGACGTCGTAGACGAAGCCGCGCACCGCGTCGGTGTGCAGCAGGAACGGGCAGTCCCGGACCGCGGCCTGCGAGTCGCGGACGTCCTGCTCGGTGTCGGGGAACGTCCCGGGCGCCCACCGCGGCGTCTCCCCCGTCTCGGCCTCGAGCTCGGCGACGAAGTCTTCGTCGGTGAACGTCGCCATCCCGCACCGGGTGTGGTGGAGCAGCACGACCTCGCGCGTCTGCAGCTTGCGCTGACTGACCGCGAGCGAGCGCAGGACGTCGTCGGTGACGACCCCGCCGGCGTTGCGGATGACGTGGGCCTCCCCGTCGCCGAGGCCCAGCACGCGGTAGACGTCCAGGCGCGCGTCCATGCACGCCACGACGGCCACGTGGCGCGACGGCGGCCCGGGCAGCCCGGCCTTGTCGAACGCCGCGGCGAACGTCTCGTTCGCGGCCAGCATCTCGTCGGTCGCGGTCATGCGTCCTCCCTGGGGTGTCGCGGCTGTCCGGTTGTCCCGTACCCGCTCCGGGCTGCGGCCCGCGGTGATCGTGGTCTCTACGCTCGGGGCATGGCGCTCGCCTCCGTCCGCCTCGCCACCGCCGACGACGCGGGCGCGATCGCGCACGTCCAACGCACGGTCTGGACGTCCGCGTACGCCGACATGCTGCCGCCCGGCGCCGTCGAGGGGTTCGACGAGGGTGCCGTCGCCGCGGGCTGGGCGGAGCCGATCGCGGCGGGTGCGGTGTGGGTGGCCACCGAGGGCGACGCGCTCGTCGGCTTCTGCGCGGCCGGACCGGCGACGCCCGACGACCTCGCCGACGCGGCCGGGGCGGTGCCGGAGGACGCGTCCGCCGTCGCGGTCGTGGCGGCGCTGCTGGTCGAGCCGCGGTGGGGACGCCGGGGTCACGCGGGCCGCTTGCTGGTCGAGGCCGCGGCGGCGCTGCGGGACGCGGGCGCCGTGCGCGGGATCGCGTGGGTGCCCGAGCGGGACACCGCCTCGCGCCGCTTCTTCGAGCGCGCCGGGTGGGACCCCGACGGCACCGTCCGCACCCTCGACGCCGGCGGGCGGCCGCTGCGCGAGATCCGGGTCGCGGGCACCCTCGACCTCGAGTTCCGCCCCGCGCCGTCGCTCGACGACCTGGACCTGCCGCTGCTGCCCTGAGGCGAGCTGGGGGCTTTCCTGACGTTGAACGCCAGCGTGGCCGCCACGCTGGCACACCCCCGTGCGCCAGAAGGGCTAGTCGAGGTCCAGGAGGGCGTCGAGGCCGACGGTGAGGCCGGGGTGGTCGGCGACCGTGCGGCAGGCCAGCAGGACGCCGGGCATGAACGAGCTGCGGTGCAGGGAGTCGTGGCGGAGCGTGAAGGTCTCGCCCTCCGAGCCCAGGAGGACCTCCTGGTGCGCGACGAGCCCGGCCATCCGCACGGCGTGCACCGGGATGCCGTCGACCGTGGCGCCGCGCGCCCCGTCGGGGTCGTGCGTCGTCGCGTCCGGGCCGGGGCCCAGGCCCGCCTCGGCGCGGGCGGCGGCGATCACCTGCGCGGTGCGGGTCGCGGTGCCTGACGGGGCGTCCGCCTTGCGCGGGTGGTGCAGCTCGAGGACCTCGACCGAGTCGAAGAACCGGGCCGCCTGCGCCGCGAAGCGCATCATGAGCACCGCGCCGATGCCGAAGTTCGGCACGACGAGCACGCCCTGGCCGGGCTGCAGGCGTCCGCGGACCTCGTCGAGCAGGTCCTGGCCGACCCCGCTGGTACCGACGACGACGTGCAGGCCGGCGTCGACGCACCAGCGCAGGTTGTCGGCCACCGCGGACGGGTGGGTGAAGTCGACGACGACGTCGGCGGCGCGCAGGGCCTCGCGGTCGGCCGTGACCGCGGCGTCAGCTCCGCTGCGCTCCGTGCCGCGGACGTCCACACGCGCGACCAGCTCGAGGTCCTCGGCACCCTCGACCGCGGCGCACGCCTCGGAGCCCATGCGGCCCTGGGCGCCCAGCACCCCGACCTTCGTCAAGAGATCATCTCCCGCACCTCGTCCGGCAGCTCGTCGACGTCACCGTAGGGGCCGACGACCGCCGCGACGCGCGGGCCGGTGAGCAGCTCGGACGCCAGCGCGGCGACCTCGGCGGCACCCACGGCGTCGATGCGCTCGAGGGTGCCGGCGAGGTCGGTGGCGCGGTCCAGGCCACCGTGGTCGAGCTCGCGGCGCCCGAGGCGGGTCATGCGCGCCGAGCTCTCCTCGAGGCCGAGCACGAGCTCGCCGCGCAGCTGGCCGCGGGCGCGGGCGAGCTCGGCGTCGGTGATGCCGTGGGCGGCGAGGTCCCCGATCTCGTCGCGCACGACCGTCGCGGCCGCGCCGAGACGCTCGGGCGCGCACCCGAGGTAGACCGCGAGCGTGCCGGTGTCGGTGTAGCCCGTGGTCGCGGAGTAGACGGAGTACGCGAGCCCGCGCTGCTCGCGGACCTGCTGGAACAGCCGCGAGCTCATGCCCCCGCCGAGCACGGTCGCAAGCACCTGGAGCGCGGGCCAGCGTTCGTCGGCGCGCCGCAACGAGGGCACGCCGAGCATGAGGTGCGCCTGCTCGGTGTCCTCGTCGCGGACGGCGAGGCGCTCGGTCGGCCCGGCGGGCAGGTCGCCCGCCTGCCGGTGCCAGGACTCCGGGGAGCCCTCGAGCCGCGCGCCGTAGGCGGCCGCGACCGCGTCGAGCACCTCGTCGTGCGCCACGTTGCCCGCGACGGCGAGCACCGACCGCGACGGGACGTAGTGCCGGTCGTGGAAGTCCGCGAGCCGGTCGCGGGTCATCCCGCGCACCGTCTCCTCGGTGCCGATCACCGGCAGGCCGAGCGGGTGCGCCCCGAACAGCAGGGCGTCGAAGTCGTCGGCGAGCAGGTCCTCGGGGTCCTCGTCGCGCCCGGCGATCTCGGAGAGCACCACGTCACGCTCGAGCTCGACGTCCGCGCCGGCCATGACGGCGTCGAGGACGACGTCACCGAGCACGTCGACCGCGAGCGGCATGTCGCGGTCGAGCACGTGCGCGTAGAAGCACGTGTGCTCCTTGCCGGTGAACGCGTTGAGGTCGCCGCCGACGGCGTCGATCTCCTCGGCGATCGCCCGCGCCGAGCGGCGCCGCGTGCCCTTGAACAACAGGTGCTCGAGGTAGTGCGCGGCGCCGTGCGTGCCCGCGCCGAGGGCCGGCTCGTCGCGCGAGCCGACCTCGACCCACAGGCCGACCGAGGCCGACCGCGCGCCGGCGACGTGCTCGGTGACCACCCGCAGGCCCCCGGGCAGCACGGTGCGTGCCACGCCGGGGGCCGGGTGCTGCGTCTCCGCGTGACCCGTGCTGGAGAGTGCCGTGCCCAGGGTCGAGCTCCGCTGCGCTACGTCTCCCATCACTCCTGCGACGCGCCCCCGATGGCACCGGTGACGGCGCCGGAGGTGGCGGCGGCACCGGTCGGGGCGGCCGGGGTGGACTCGGCGCCGTCGGCCGGGGCGTCGGAGTCGGCACCGGAGCCGTCACCGTTGCCGGCGGCGGCGTCCTCCTCCTTGACCGGGATCAGGCTGATCTTGCCGCGGTTGTCGATGTCGGTGATCTCGACGCGCAGCTTGTCGCCCACGGTGACGACGTCCTCGACCTTGCCGATGCGCTTGCCGCCGCCCAGCTTCGAGATGTGCACCAGGCCGTCGCGGCCCGGCAGCAGCGAGACGAACGCGCCGAACGCGGCGGTCTTGACCACCGTGCCCAGGAAGCGCTCGCCGATCTTCGGCAGCTGGGGGTTGGCGATGGCGTTGATCCGGTCGATCGCGGCCTGGGCGCTCGGCCCGTCGGCGGCACCGACGTAGATCGTGCCGTCGTCCTCGATGGAGATGTCGGCGCCGGTCTCCTCGGTGATCGAGTTGATCATCTTGCCCTTCGGGCCGATGACCTCGCCGATCTTGTCGACCGGCACCTTCACCGTGGTGATGCGCGGCGCGTACTCGCTCATCTCGTCGGGCGCGTCGATGGCCTCGGCCATGACGTCGAGGATCGCGAGGCGGGCGCCGCGCGCCTGCGTCAGCGCCTTGCCCAGGACCTCGGACGGGATGCCGTCGAGCTTGGTGTCGAGCTGCAGGGCCGTCACGAAGTCCTTCGTGCCGGCGACCTTGAAGTCCATGTCACCGAACGCATCCTCGGCACCGAGGATGTCGGTGAGCGCGACGAAGGTCTCCTTGCCCTCGACCTCGCCCGACACGAGGCCCATCGCGATGCCCGCGACCGGCGCCTTGAGCGGCACGCCGGCGTTGAGCAGCGACATCGTGGACGCGCAGACCGAACCCATCGACGTCGAGCCGTTGGAGCCCAGCGCCTCGGAGACCTGGCGGATCGCGTAGGGGAACTCCTCGCGCGTCGGCAGCACCGGCACGAGCGCCCGCTCGGCGAGCGCGCCGTGGCCGATCTCGCGGCGCTTGGGCGAGCCGACGCGGCCGGTCTCGCCGGTGGAGAACGGCGGGAAGTTGTAGTGGTGCATGTAGCGCTTCGTCGTCTCCGGCGTGAGGGAGTCGATCGACTGCTCCATGCGCAGCATGTTCAGCGTGGTGACGCCCAGGATCTGGGTCTCGCCGCGCTCGAACAGCGCCGAGCCGTGGGCCCGCGGGATCACCTCGACCTCGGCGGCCAGCGGACGGATGTCCGTGGTGCCGCGGCCGTCGATGCGGAAGCCGTCGCGCAGGATGCGCTGGCGGACCGTCTTCTTGGTCAGCGAGCGGAACGCCTCGCCGATCTCCTTCTCGCGGCCCTCGAACTTCTCGCCGAGCTCGGAGACCAGACGATCCTTGATCGCGTCCTGGGCGTTGTCGCGGTCCTGCTTGCCGGTGATCGTGAAGGTCTCGTCGAGGTCGTTGCCGACCGCGGACTCGACCGCCGCGTACACGTCGTCCTGGTACGCCGGGAAGGTCGGGTAGTCCTTCGTCGTGACGCCGGTGGCGGCGTAGAGCTCCTTCTGCGCCTCGCAGAGGGTGCGGATGAACGGCTTCGCCGCCTCCATGCCCTGCGCGACGATGTCCTCGGTGGGCGCCTGGGCGCCCTCGCCGATGAGCTTCCACGCGTGGTCGGTGGCCTCGGCCTCGACCATCGCGATCGCGACGTCGGAGCCGTCGGCGGTCACCGAGCCGGCGATCACCATGTCGAAGACGGCGCTCTCGAGCTGCTCCCAGGTCGGGAACGCGACCCACTGCCCGTTGATCAGCGCGACGCGGGTCGCGCCGATCGGGCCGTCGAACGGCAGGCCCGAGATCTGCGTGGACGCCGACGCGGCGTTGATCGCGAGGACGTCGTAGGGGTCCTTCGGGTCCAGGCTCTGGACCGTGATGACGACCTGGACCTCGTTGCGCAGCCCGCCGGTGAAGGTCGGGCGCAGGGGCCGGTCGATGAGCCGGCAGGTGAGGATCGCGTCGGTCGACGGGCGGCCCTCACGGCGGAAGAACGAGCCGGGGATGCGGCCCGCGGCGTACATGCGCTCCTCGACGTCCACGGTGAGCGGGAAGAAGTCGAAGTTGTCCTTCGGCCGCTTCGACGCCGTCGTGGCGGAGAGGAGCATCGTGTCGTCGTCGAGGTAGGCGACGACGGCGCCGGCCGCCTGGCGGGCCAACCGGCCCGTCTCGAAGCGGACGGTGCGGGTGCCGTAGGCACCGTTGTCCAGGACCGCGGTGGTCTCGTGGACTCCCGAGTCTGTCTCGGTCATGAGGGTTCCTCCTCGAGGCCCCTCCCGCGGCGCGCCGACGGCTCCCCCGGCGACGCTGGCGACGAGCGGTCTTCGATCGAAGCCCACGGACGTGTCGACGTCCGGAGGCCACTACCGAGGACCGGCCGGCGCGCGGGCGTCCCGGGTGCGCGGGCGGCGGCGGTGGGGCCGGATGTGGGTGCGCACGCCGCCGCGCCGACCGGCGTCTGTGCCGACCGGCGCGGGGCGTGCGCGGGGTTCAGGGGTGCCTCGTCAGCTGGGTCAGCGACGCAGCCCCAGCCGCTCGATCAGCGAGCGGTAGCGGGCCACGTCGACGGAGGCGACGTACTTGAGCAGGCGACGACGACGGCCCACCAGCAGCAGGAGCCCGCGGCGGGAGTGGTGGTCGTGCTTGTGCATCTTGAGGTGTTCGGTGAGCCGCACGATGCGCTGCGTCAGCAGCGCGACCTGCGCCTCGGGCGACCCGGTGTCGGACTCGTGCACGCCGTACTCGGCGAGGGTCGCCTTCTTCTGCTCGGTGGTCAGTGCCACGGGGGTGGTGCTCCTCGTCTGCTTCGTCGGTGCCGTGAGATCGGGCGGCACCCACCGCGACCCGGAAGTCGGTGGTGGCGGGCGACGCACGCTCGCGGGGGTCGGGCTCTCGTTCTCTCCTGCCCGGGTCCACCCGTCGTCCGGCCACCACGGACCGCAGCCGGACGAATCAAGGACCAGTGTACCGGTGCACGAGCGGGCGCCTCGGGCGGGCCGTCCGGGGTGTCAGCCCTGGTCAGCGGCGCGGCGCAGCAGCCCCGCCAGCGACGGGAACCCGCCGTCGAGCGTGTCGGCGGCCCGCGCCAGCTCGTCGGGGTCGGCCACGGTGCGCAGGAGCTCGTAGGAGTCCGCCGACCGGGGCGCGGGCGGCCCGGAGCGGGGCTGGCTCGCCCGGACCTCGGCGAGCAGGCGGCCGACGTCCGTCGGCCCGTCGCCGGCGAGGATCCGCTGCTCGAGCAGCACGAGGCGGCCCAGCACCGCCGGGGTCCCGATCTTGACCCGCCGCGCGCTGATCAGCTGCGAGAGCATCGCCGAGCTCAGCCCCAGCGTCTCGGCGAGCACCGCCTGGGAGATGTCGAGGGCGCCGAGGAGCCGGCGCAGGCGGTCACCGAGCGGCTCGCCGTAGAAGCGGCGCTGCAGCTCGCGGTTGCGCCGCACGGCGTCGGAGTCCCGCGGGCCGTCACCCACCGCCGCCCTCCCGTCCGCCCGGAACCCCCGCCCGCGGCGATGGTGGCACCGGCGTCGCGGCGGTGGTGGCCGTTCGGGAGGATCGGCCCTAGATCTCGAGCACCTCGCGGGTGCGGGCGACGTCGCCGTCCATGGCGGCGATGAGCTCCTCGATCGAGTCGAAGCGGTCCATCCCCCGCAGGCGCTCGACGAAGTCGACGGCGACCCGGGCGCCGTAGAGGTCCTCCTCGGTGTCGAGCACGAACGCCTCGACGGTGCGCACGCGACCGGAGAACGTCGGGTTGGTGCCGACCGACGTCGCCGCGGGGCGCCGGCTCCCCCGGTGGTGGAACCAGCAGGCGTACACCCCGTCGGCGGGGATCGCGTCGTGCTCGCCGAGCTCGAGGTTGGCGGTCGGGTAGCCCAGCTCGCGCCCTCGCTGGTCGCCGCGCACCACCACCCCCTCGAGGCGGTGGGGCCGGCCGAGCGCCTCGGCCGCGGCGCGGACGTCGCCCGCCGCGATGCTGGCGCGGATGTAGGTCGAGGAGAAGGTCACCGACGAGCCGGCGGGCGAGGAGGGTTCGGCGACGAGGTCGACGCCCTCGGCGGCGAACCCGAACCGCTCGCCCAGCCGCTCGAGCTCGGCGACGTCACCGGCGGCGCGGTAGCCGAACGTGAAGTTGCGCCCGACGACCACCATCGCCGCGTGCAGGCGGTCGACGAGCAGCGTGTGCACGAACTCGTCGGGCGCGACGCGGGCCAGGTCGGGGGTGAAGGGCAGCACCCAGAAGGCGTCGATCCCGAGCTCGGCGACGAGCTCCGCGCGGCGGGTCAGCGACGTCAGCCGCGGCGGGTGGGTGCCGGGGCGCAGCACCGAGGCCGGGTGCGGGTCGAAGGTGATCAGCACGACGGGCAGGCCCAGCACCTTCCCGTGCTCCACGGCCCGCGCGATGAGCTGCTGATGGCCGCGGTGCACGCCGTCGAACACGCCGATCGTCACGACGCACCGACCCCAGCCCGACGGCACCCCGTCGAGTCCCCGCCAGCGTTGCACGGCGCGGAGCCTACGGGCGGTGCCCGCTCTCACGCCGTGTCGGAGGGGGCGCCGTCACCCGGCCGTCGTGATCGCCACACGAGGAGTGTCGCGGGGGCCCGTCGCCGGGTCGCCAGGCCTCCGCACGCCGCACCGCGCCCGGACCCGTACGTCGCAGGGCGACGCGAGGAGGCCGCACGTACTTCGGTTTCCGAAGCATCGTGGCGCCCGCTGCGGCCTGCCCCGAGGCGTCCGGACGTCCAGCCACGTGACTCACGCCGCCGGACAGAGCACCTCACGCCGGGGCGAGGACGAGCACCGGGCGCGCCGCGCCGCGGTCGTCGGCGACGAGACCGACGACGTGCCCGTCGGGCCCGAACACACCGATCGTGCCGGCGCAGCCGCCGGCGGGCAGCGGACGCCCGTGGGCGAGACCGGCGGCCTCGTCGGCGTCGGCGTCACGACGCGGGAAAGCGGTGGCGACGGCCGCGTCGAGGTCGAGCGAGAGCGACGCGCGGCCGTGCTCGGACTCCTCGCCGGCCAGGGTCTCGATCGTGCGGGCGTGGGCCAGCGTGAACGGCCCGACCCGGGTGCGCCGCAGCGCGGTGAGGTGCCCGCCGACGCCCAGCGCGGCGCCGAGGTCGCGGGCCAGCGCCCGGACGTAGGTGCCCGACGAGCAGTCGACGAGGACGTCGAGGTCGCGGAACGGCCCGTCGGTCCGGGCGGCGAGCACGTCGAACCGGTCGACCGTCACCGGGCGGGCCTCGAGCTGCACGTCCTCCCCCGCCCGGGCGCGCTCGTAGGCGCGGCGGCCGTCGACCTTGATCGCCGAGACGCTGCTCGGGACCTGCGCGATCTCGCCGGTCAGCGCCGCGATGCCCTCGGCGATCGCCTCCTCGGTGAGCCCGCTCGCGTCCGCCGGCGCGCCGACGGGCTCGCCCTCGGCGTCGTCGGTGCCGGTCGCGAGGCCGAGGCGGATCGTGGCCAGGTAGCTCTTGGTGTCGAGCGCGAGGTGGCCGAGCAGCTTCGTCGCCCGCTCCACCCCGAGCACGAGCACCCCGGTGGCCATCGGGTCGAGCGTGCCCGCGTGCCCGACCTTGCGGGTGCCGACGAGGCGGCGGGAGCGCCCGACCACGTCGTGCGACGTCCACCCGGCGGGCTTGTCGACCACCAGCAGCCCCGGCGGCGGGGGCTCGCGCCGTTCGCGGCGAGCACCGGGAGCACCTCGACCACGACCGGACACGGCCGCCCATGATGCCTGCCACCGCCACCCGGCCCGTCACCGTCCCGCCAGGCATGCTGGGGACGTGACCACCCCGACGCGCACCGACGTCCTCGTCGTGGGCGCCGGCCCCGCCGGCTCGGCCGCCGCGGCCTGGGCCGCCGACGCCGGCCACGACGTCGTCCTCGCCGACGCCGCGGTGTTCCCGCGCGACAAGGCGTGCGGGGACGGGCTGACCCCGCGCGCCATCGCCGAGCTGACCCACCTCGGCCTCGGCGAGTGGGTCCGCGGGCGGGGCACGAACCGGGGCCTGCGCGCCGCGGGCTTCGGCCAGCTGCTGGAGCTGCCGTGGCCGGGCGGGTCGCTCCCCGCCCACGGCGGGGCCGTCGCGCGCACGGAGCTCGACGACCGCATCAGGACCGCGGCGCTCGAGCGGGGCGCGCAGCCGGTGGAGGGCGCCCGCGCGGTCGACGTCGAGCGCAACGGCGACGGGGTCTCCGGTGTGGTGTTCGACGGACCCGACGGTCCGGCGACGATCTCCTGCCGCCGCCTGGTCGTGGCCGACGGGGCGCGCTCGACGCTGGGTCGCGTGCTCGGGCGCGAGTGGCACCGCGACACCGCCTACGGCGTCGCCGCCCGTGGCTACGTCCGCTCGGGCCGGCACGACGACGAGTGGATCTCGTCGCACCTGGAGCTGCGGGGCGCCGACGACGAGGTGCTCTCGGGGTACGGCTGGGTGTTCCCGCTGCACGACGGGCACGTCAACATCGGCGTCGGGACCCTCGCGACGGAGGCCCGGCCCGCCAACGTGCGGCTGCGCTCGCTGATCGCGCACTACGCGCAGCAGCGCCGCGACGACTGGCGCCTCGACGGCGAGGTGCGCGACGTCGCCTCCGCCCTGCTGCCGATGGGCGGCGCGGTGTCGGGCGTGGCGGGCCGCAACTGGGCGCTCGTGGGCGACGCCGCCGGGCTCGTCAACCCGCTCAACGGCGAGGGCATCGACTACGGCCTGGAGAGCGGGCGGACCGTCGCGGGCCTGCTGGGCGAGGACGACCTCTCGCTCGCCTGGCCGGCGACGCTGCGGGCCCACTACGGCTCGGCGTTCTCGATCGCGCGCCGTCTCGCGAAGCTCCTCACAATGCCCCGGCTGCTGCCGATCGCCGGCCCTGTGGGCATGCGCTCGCGCGCGCTGATGACGGTGGCCCTGCGGGTGATGGGCAACCTGGTGACCGACGAGGACGCCGACCTCGTGGCCCGCGCCTGGCGGGTGGCCGGCCGCGCCTCGCTGCGCGCCGACGAGCGCCCGCCCTTCCCCGCCGCCGACCTGCGCGCCCCCGTGGCCGCGAGCTGACTCAGCCACAGGCTCGCCAGCTCGCCCGGTCCGGCTCTGACGGCGGTCGCGCCCGGGGGATCGCCACGACCGGTTCGCGCGGGCGCGGGACGTCCTCGAGCCCGTGACGCCAGACCGGCGTGACCGCGAGCCACGGCGTCGTCCCCGGCGGACCCGCGTAGGGCACGGCGAGCCAGCCCGAGGTCGTGGCCGTGAGCGGATCGCCGGTCCAGGCCAGCACGAGGTGGCGGAGCTCCGCCGGGTCGTCGTCGCCCACCCCGAGCAGCCACGTCTGGCCCGGCTGGTGGTCGAGGTCGGGCTCGTAGCTCGCGGCGTTGTCCTGCGCGGCTCGGCGCCGCACGTCGCTCGCGACCTCCCAGCGCGTGGCGTCCCAGCTCCCGGGGAACTTCATCACCAGGACCTCGAGCGACTCGACGTGCAGGACCAGCGCGTGTTCCTCGAGCGCGATGACGACGTCGCGTGCCGCCCACGTCCGGGCGTCCTCGCGGAGCAGCAGCGTGCGGATGTTCTCCGCCGCCGTGATGCCCAGCGACATCGCCGTGTCGCCCGCGACCGCGGGGTCGTACCGGTCGACGTTGTGCTCCCAGACGCGGGCGACGGTGCGCTCGAGCAGATCGGCGAGCCCCGACGCGCGCAACCGCACCAGCACGTCGTCGAGCCAGTCGGCCACCTGCTCGTCCCCGGCGATGGAGGTCATGGAGCCATGGCACCACCGACCCCCGACAACGCCTCCTACGTGTCGATCACCCTGCGGACGAAGGCCGCCTTCGCGTCGCCGTAGGCCTCGCGGTCGTCGGGGTGGTCGGCGACCGCACGGTCCTTGACCGCGGCGTACTCGGCCCGCAGGCCGTCGTCGGCCCGCAGGCGGTCGCGGAAGGCGAGCTGCTCCGCCCACCGGTCCCGTGCCGGCGGCATGAGGTGCAGGTGCGCCAGTCGCGTCCGTTCCGTCGCGTCCACCCGCACGAGGAACCAGCGCCACGGCCGGCGGTCGAGGTCCCGCGGCACGAGCTTCCACCCTGCCGCGTCCGCAGCGCTCCCGACCGCGACCACCGCGGACGCCGGGTCGTCGGCGACGGCCTGGAGGTCGACGATCGGCTTGGCGCGCAGCCCGGGGACCGACGTCGACCCGACGTGCTCGATCCGGCTCGCCAGCCATCCGTCGAAGAGCGCCGCCACCTCCGAGGCGAACTGTTGCGCGAGATCCGCCCACGCCGGGTCGTGCTCGACGAGCCGGACCGTCTCCGTCGCCCATGCCGGCAGGTCCTCGTCCACGCGGCCCACCTTGCCCGCTCGAGCCGCCGCCGGGCCGCCGCCGGGCCGCCCTCGAACAGCGGAGACGTCAGTCCCGCAGCGACTCGTGCACGGCGCGCGCGTCGTCGTCGAGGTGCCGGCCCGGGATCTGCGCGAGCGACCAGGGCCCCGCACCGACGTCCAGGACACCGGCGATGCGGTCCATGAGCTCGTCGGCCTCGGCGGCCGTGGCGATGACGCCGATGCGCAGCTCCCAGAGCTCCGGCTCGGTCACCACGACGTGCTCGCCATCAGCGGCTCGAAGCGGCGGTAGGCCTCGAGGTCGCGGAAGTGGCGGCGGTAGAGCTCGCCGCCGCCGGGCACGGGCGCGACGTCGACCAGGCGCACGAGCGTGGTCACCACGGTCTCGCCGAGCGGGTTCACGACGCTCGTCTCCCGGCTCCGGGCGTGCGTGAGGGCCGCCGCGCGGGCCTCGGCCTCGCTCGCGGCGGGGAACACGGCGACGTCCTCGCGGTACACGGCCTGGAAGTCCGGCGCGTCGCTCGTCGCGCGGAACACCAGGATGGCCACCCACGGCTCCGTTGCGGTCACGCGATCGACGATCACAGCTGCCGCGCGGCGCGTCGTCAGGGTTTCCCCTCAGGGCGACCCCGAACTCACGTCCCCGTGACGGCCCAGGCGTCGCTGCGCACCCGCACGCCGACGGCCACCGCCCGCGCGAGGATGAACAGCGCCAGGCCGGCCCAGATGCCGAGCAGGCCCCACCCGAGGACGAGCGACAGCCAGATCGTCGGGAGGAACGCGCCGAGCGCCGACCCCACGGTGATGCGCCGGAGGTACGCGGCGTCGCCGGCGCCGAGGAGCACGCCGTCGAGCGCGAACACGTACGCGGCCACGGGCTGGAGCGCGACGAAGAACCACCACGCCTCCGGGACGACGTCGCGGACGGCCGGGTCCGGCGTGAACACCCCGGGCAGGACCCCGGCGGTCGCCGCGAACACCACACCCGCCAGGCACCCCAGCACGAGGCCGTAGCGCGTCACGCGCCCGGCCACGCCCCGGGCCGTCGCCACCGACGCCGCGCCCAGGGCCGCGCCGACCAGCGACTGCGCCGCGATGGCCAGGGCGTCCAGCACGGTGACCATGAACATCCACAGCTGCAGCACGATCTGGTGCGCCGCGACGGACGGGGCGCCGAAGCGGGCCGCGACGGCCGTCGCCGAGAGGAAGCACGCCTGGAACGCGGCGCTGCGCAGGAGCAGGTCGCGCCCCAGTCCGAACTGCGCGCGCACGTCGGCGACGACGGGCCGCAGGGACACCCGCTCGCGGGCCAGCGCCCCCACGAACAGCACGCCCACCGTCGCCTGCGCGACGACGTTGGCCCAGGCCGAACCCTCGAGGCCCAGGCGCGGGAGGGGCCCGACCCCGTACACGAGCAACGGGCACAGCACCGCGGAGAACCCGTTGCCCGCGAGCACGATGACGATCGGCCGTCGGGTGTCCTGCACCCCGCGCATCCAGCCGTGCCCGGCGAGGGCCACGAGGATGCCGGGCGCGCCGAACACCGCGATCCGCAGCCACGACGTCGCCGCGGCGGCCACCGCTCCCCCGCCGCCGAGCACGTCGCCCAGCCACGGGGCGAGCGTCCAGCCCCCGACCACCACCAGCACGCCGACGCCGAGGGCGATCCACGTGGCGGCCACGCCCTCGCGCACGGCGGCCGCCCGGTCGCCGGCGCCGTGGTGGCGGGCCGCGCGGGCCGTCGTGCCGTAGGCGAGGAACGTCCCGAGGCTCGCGACCTGCGCCAGCACGATGCCGCCGACCGCGAGTCCCGCCAGCGGGATGGCGCCGAGGTGGCCGACGACCGCGGTGTCGACGAGCAGGTAGAGCGGCTCGGCGACGAGGACCACGAGCGCCGACGAGGCGAGCGCGAGGACACGCCGGGCGCCGGGCTCGTCGTCCGGGCGCGCCACGTCCCGCGAGCGAGCGTGTGGCATCACGGGCACTCAGTGTCTGCGGGGGCCCACCGCCGACGCGCGCTCACCCCAGCAGCGGCGCGTCGGCGAGGGCGCGGCGGACGCGGTCGAGGATCGCGGGGGCGTCGCCGTCGAGCGTGAACCCGGACGCCACGCGGTGGCCGCCGCCGCCGAGCGCGGACGCCGCCGCGGCGACGTCGAGGCGGCCCTTGGACCGCATGTTGGCGGTCCACCGGTGCGCGCCCACCTGCTTGAGGACGACCGCCACCTCCGCCTCGGCGGTCGTGCGCAGCACGTCGATGACGCTCTCGATCTCCTCCTGGCGCCCGGTCGAGGTGTGGTCGCGGGTCACCAGCGCGTGCACGAGCCCCAGCCCGCGCGCCTCGCCGACCTCCAGACGCGCGGTGGCCAGCACCGCCGAGAGCATCGACAGCCACGAGAACGGGTGCGTGTCGAGCAGGGGCCGGGTGACGGCCTCGGCGTCGACGCCGGCGACGAGCAGGCGCGCGGCCATGGCGTGGGTGTCCGGCGACGCGGCCCGGAAGTTGCGGGTGTCGGTGACCAGCCCGGCGTAGAGGCAGCGGGCGGTCGGGAGGTCGACGGGCGCGCCGATGGCGTCGAGCAGGTGCAGCACCATCACCGCGGTGGCCTCGGCGCGCGGGTCGACGTAGTAGTAGGTGCCGAAGCCCGAGTTCGAGATGTGGTGGTCGATCACCAGCGTCGTCCCCGCGGTGTCCGCCCGGTCGGCGAGCGGGCCGAGACGGTCGACGCTGCCGGTGTCGAGCACCACGAGCAGCTCGGGGACGTGCACGACCCGGTGGTGGGGCACGACGAGCCCGGCGACGTCGAGGTCGCGCAGCGACTCCGCCGGGTGCTCGGGCGCCCCGAACGACACCTGGACGTGCGCGCCGCGGCGGTGCAGCGCGAGCCCGAGGGCCAGCGCGCTGCCGAGCGCGTCCGCGTCGGGGTTGACGTGCGCGAGCAGCACCACCTGGCGGGCGTCGGTCAGGAGGCCGACCGCGTCCTCGAGCGGGATGGGACGGCTGCCCGTCTCGCCGCGTCTCGGTTCCGCCGCCACCATGGCTGCTGCGCTCCCCTCGTGTCCGCGCCCCGAGGGAGAGCGTCGACGTCTCGACGGTGACCGTACGGAGTCGCCGTCAGCCCGTCGACCGCACCCCGTCACGGTCCGCGGCGGATCCCGGCTCCGGACCGTCGTGCTCGTCGCCGACCGGGACGTCGTCGAGATCCTCCGGATCATCGAGGTCGTCGTCCTCGCGCGGCTTGCGGTACGGGTCGGCCTCGCCCGCGTAGGAGGCGCCGACGGCGAGGGTGGCCACCTCCGCGTCCGCCTGCCGGACGCCCTCGAGCAGCTCGTCGAGCCGCGCGGCGCCCTCGGGCACCGCGTCCGGGACGAACGCGAGCGACGGCGTGAACCGCACACCGGTCTGGCGGCCGACGGCGGTGCGCAGCACGCCCCGGGCGCTGGCCAGGGCGGCGGCGGACCCGGCCTGCTCGGCCTCGCCGCCGTAGACGGTGTAGTAGACCGTCGCCTCGCGCAGGTCGGCGGTCACCCGGGTGTCGGTGATCGTCACCATCGCCAGGCGCGGGTCCTTGACCTCGTGCTCGAGCGTCGAGGCGACGATCTGGGAGATCCGCTTGGCGAGCCTGCGGGCCCGTGGCGCGTCGGCCATGGCGGGCACTCCTTCTCGTGAAACAGGGGTGTCAGTCGTCGTGCGGACCCAGCCAGCGGGTCCGCGCGGAGAGCACCTGGAACTCGGGGTGGGCGGCCACCAGGCGCTCGCAGTGGTCGAGCACGTCGGTGACGTGCTCGGGGTCGGCCGCCACCGCCGCGACCCCGATGAGGGCGCGGCGGTGCAGGTCGAGGTGACCAGCCTCGGCGACCGACACCGCGTACTTCCGCTTCAGCTCGGCGACGACGGGTCGCACCACGGAGCGCTTCTCCTTGATGGACCCGACGTCACCGAGCAGCAGGTCGAGCTCGAGGGCGCCGACGTACATCCGTCAGCGCCCCCGGGCGGACATGACCGTCACTCGCGGGGCTTCTCCCGCATCTCGTAGGTCATGATCTTGTCGTCGACCTTGATGTCGTTGAACGACCCGAGCGTCAGACCGCACTCGTAGCCGTCGCGGACCTCGGTGGCGTCGTCCTTGAACCTCTTGAGCGAGTTGATCGTGAGGTTCTCGGCGACGACCGCACCGTCGCGGACCAGGCGCGCCTTGGCGTTGCGCCGGATGATCCCGTCGGTGACCAGGCAGCCGGCGATCGAGCCGACGCGCGAGGAGCGGAAGACCTCGCGCACCTCCGCGGTGCCGAGCTCCACCTCCTCGTAGATCGGCTTGAGCATGCCCTTGAGGGCCTGCTCGATCTCGTCGATCGCCTGGTAGATCACCGAGTAGTAGCGGATGTCGATGCCCTCGCGGGTGGCCAGCTCCGTGGCCTTGCCCTCGGCCCGGACGTTGAAGCCCAGGACGATGACGTCGGAGGCGATCGCGAGGTTGATGTCGCCCTCGGTGATCGCACCGACGCCGCGGTGCAGCACCCGCAGCTGGACCTCCTCGCCCACGTCGATCTTCATGAGCGCGTCCTCGAGAGCCTCGACGGTTCCCGAGTTGTCACCCTTGATGATCAGGTTGAGCTCGTTGGTCTCCTTCAGCGCCGCGTCGAGGTCCTCGAGGGACACGCGCTTGCGGCGCGAGGCCAGCTGGGCGTTGCGCTCGCGGGCACGGCGGCGGTCGGCGATCTGGCGCGCCACCCGGTCCTCGTCGACGACGAGGAAGGTGTCGCCGGCGCCCGGCACCGACGTGAAGCCGATGACCTGCACCGGACGGGAGGGCAGCGCCTCCTTCACGTCCTCGCCGAACTCGTCGAGCATCCGTCGCACACGGCCCGACGCGTCGCCCGCGACGACGGAGTCGCCGACCCGCAGCGTGCCGCGCTGGACCAGCACCGTGGCCACCGGGCCGCGGCCGCGGTCGAGGTGCGCCTCGATCGCGACACCCTGGGCCTCCATGTCCGGGTTGGCCCGGAGGTCCAGGGAGGCGTCCGCGGTGAGCAGGACGGCCTCGAGCAGCCCCTCGATGTTGATGTTCTGGCGGGCCGAGATGTCGACGAACATGGTCTCGCCGCCGTACTCCTCGGCCACCAGCCCGTACTCGGTGAGCTGCTGGCGGATCTTCTGAGGGTTGGCGCCCTCCTTGTCGATCTTGTTGACCGCCACCACGATCGGCACGTCGGCCGCCTGCGCGTGGTTGATCGCCTCGATCGTCTGGGGCATCACGCCGTCGTCGGCCGCGACCACGATCACCGCGATGTCCGTGGACTTCGCCCCGCGGGCACGCATGGCGGTGAACGCCTCGTGACCCGGGGTGTCGATGAAGGTGATCTTCCGGTCGACGCCCTCGAGCTCGGTGTCGACCTGGTAGGCGCCGATGTGCTGGGTGATGCCGCCGGCCTCGGCCTCGGCCACCTTCGTCTTGCGGATGGTGTCCAGCAGGCGCGTCTTGCCGTGGTCGACGTGACCCATGACCGTGACGACCGGCGGGCGGGCCTCGAGGTCCTCGTCGCCGCCCTCGTCGGAGCCGTAGCTGATCGAGAACGACTCGAGCAGCTCGCGGTCCTCCTCCTCGGGGGAGACGACCTGGACGTCGTAGTTCATCTCGCCGCCGAGCAGCTCGAGGACGTCGTCGGACACCGACTGGGTGGCCGTGACCATCTCACCGAGGTGGAACAGCACCTGCACGAGCGAGGCCGGGTTCGCGTCGATCTTCTCGGCGAAGTCGGTCAGCGAGGCGCCGCGGGGCAGCCGGACGGTCTCGCCCTTGCCCTTCGGCAGGCGGACGCCGCCGACCGACGGCGCCTGCATGTTGTCGAACTCCTGGCGCTTCTGCCGCTTCGACTTGCGACCACGGCGCGCGGGACCACCGGGACGCCCGAAGGCACCCGCGGCACCGCCGCCACGACCACGGCCACCGGGACCGCCGGGACGACCGCCGCCACCGCGGAAACCGCCGCCGGCCGGGGCGCCGCCACCACCGGGGGGACCCCCGGGACGACCGCCGCCACCGGGACCGCCACGGCCGCCGCCGGGGCCACCACGGCCACCGCCGGGACCGCCACGGCCGCCGCCGGGACCGCCGGGGCCACCGCGTCCGGGCGGACCGGACGGGCGGGACGGCATCATCCCGGGGTTGGGACGCGGGGGCATGTTGCCCGGCGAGGCACCGCCGGTGCCGCCGGGACGTGGCGGGCGCTCACCGCTCGCCGCGGCCGGACGCTCGCCGTCGCGAGGCGGGCGGGGCGCCGGGGCCTCGCCGTCACGCGGCGGCCGCGGGCCGCCCTGACCGCCGCCCTGACCCTGGCCGGGCTGCTGCGGACGCTGCGGGCGCGGCGGGGCGCCGGACCCGACCCCGAAGGGGTTGTTGCCGACGCGGGGCGCCTTCGGCCCCGGCTTGGGGGCCTGGGGACGGGGTGCGACGGTCGCGTCGCCCGCACCGCCCTGGTCGTCGGCCGCGGCGGCCGGCCGCTGCTGCGGTCCGGGCCGCGGGGCGCCGCCCTGGCCGCCCTGACCGCCGCCCTGACGCTGGTCGCCACCCCGCTCGCCACCGCGCTCGGCGCCGGGCCGCGGGATGCCGCCGGAACGCTGACGGTCGCCGCCGGGGCGGGGACGGTCGCCACCGGGCCGGGGCGCCTGGGGCGCCGCCGTACCGGACTGGCCGCCGTCGGACGCGCTCTCGGCCGGCGCCGACGGGGCGGCCGGCGCGGACGCGGACGCCGCGGCCGGCGCGGACTGGTCCTGCCCGTCGCCGGGACGGGCGCCGGGACGCGGGCCGGGACGCGGGGCGCCACCGGACGAGCCCGAGCCACCGGCACCGTTGCCGCCGCCGGACGGGGCGGCACCAGGACGCGGGCCGGGACGCGGGGCACCGCCGGACGAGCCGGACGGGCTCGACGACGGACCCGGACGCGGGACGCCGCCGCCCGGACGCGCGCCGGACGAGGCGCCGGGACGGGGTCCGCGGCCGGAGCCGTTGCCGCCGCCGGACATGGAGTCGCGCAGCTTGCGCGCGACGGGGGCCTCCACCGTCGAGGACGCCGACTTGACGAACTCGCCGAGGGACTCCAACTGCGTGAGTACCTGCTTGCTGGTGACGCCGAGCTCCTTCGCGAGCTCGTGCACCCGGGCCTTTCCTGCCACTGATCTCCTCATTCTCGAGGTCAGCGGGGGGCCCGCGACCTCGTCCTCTACGCCTGCGCCTTCATCGGGAGGGCTTCACGGCTGGCTCATGGGGGTCGACCTGCTTCCTCGTACTCACGCGACGGTCGTCGCGTGTGACTGGCCCGGGGACGGAGTCCGGATCGAGCAGCGCGCGCAGGGCTCCGGTGTCGAGCGGCCCCGGGACACGTAGTGCCCGGGGGAACGCCGACCGGCGCTCCGCGCGATGCAGGCAGTCCGCGTCGGGGTGCAGCCACGCACCGCGACCGGGCAACCGATGTCGTGGATCGGGATCGACGATCCCGTCCGCGGCCACCACTCGCAGGAGTTCCGACGCCGAGGCCCGTGAACGGCAGCCGATGCAGGTGCGCACCGGGCCCCGATCGTCGTCCCGACGATCACGATCCGGCGCCACCCCACGACTGGGCTCGCGGGTTCGGGCCACCGGTCACTCTACCGCGCCGCTCGACGGCTGCTCGACCCGCTCCGCCTCCGGCCTCTCCTCCGGCTCCCCGTCCGGCTCACCGTCGGGCTCCGGCTCCTCGTCGTCGAGGGGCAGCGCCTCGGCATCCGAACGGATGTCGATGCGCCAGCCGGTCAGCCGCGCGGCCAGGCGGGCGTTCTGCCCCTCCTTGCCGATCGCGAGGGAGAGCTGGAAGTCCGGGACGACGACGCGGGCGGTGCGGGCCTTCGGGTCCACGACCGTCACGGACACGACCTTGGAGGGCGAGAGCGCGTTGCCGACGTACTCCGCCGGGTCGTCCGCCCAGTCGATGATGTCGATCTTCTCACCGTTGAGCTCGCTCATCACCCCGCGCACCCGGGCCCCCATCGGCCCGATGCACGCGCCCTTGGCGCCGAGCCCGGCGACGGTGGACCGCACCGCGATCTTCGACCGGTGCCCGGCCTCGCGGGCCACCGAGACGATCTCGACGGCGCCCGACGCGATCTCGGGCACCTCGAAGGCGAACAGCCGCCGCACGAGGTTCGGGTGGGTCCGCGAGAGCGTCACACCGACCCCGCGCGGACCGCGGTTGACCCCGACGACGTAGCAGCGGATCCGCGCCCCGTGCTCGTAGCGCTCGCCGGGCACCTGCTCGGCCGCCGGCAGCACGCCCTCGATCGACCCGATCTCGACCACGACGACGCCCCGGGCGTTGGCCCGCGCGTCGCGCTGGACGACGCCGGCGACGACCTCGCCCTCCTTGGCGGAGAACTCCCCGTAGGTGCGCTCGTGCTCGGCGTCCCGCAGCCGCTGCACGACGATCTGGCGTGCCGTCGCCGCGGCGATACGGCCGAAACCCTCGGGGGTGTCGTCGTATTCCCCGACGACCTCGCCGTCCTCGGTCGTCTCCGGCACGAGCACGGCGACCTCGCCGGTCTTGCGGTCGACCTCGACCCGCGCCTTCGGGTGCTCGCCGCCGTTCTGCTTGTAGGCGGTGAGCAGCGCGGTCTCGATCGCGGAGAGCACGGTCTCGAACGGGATCTCCTTGTCCCGCTCGATGGCCCGCAGCGCGGCGATGTCGACCTTCACGACCGGTCCTCCCGTCCCTGCGCCCCGGCCTCGTCGCCGGTCGCCGCGGCCACCAGAGCCTCGACCTCGGCCGGCGGTGCCGGCTTGAACTCGACCTCCACCACGGCCCGCCGGATGTCCGCGAGCGGCACCCGGTGCAGCACCGGGCCGCGCGGGGTGCCCTCGGCCAGGGTCACCGCGGCGCCGTCGTCGGTCCCGGCGTCGTCGTCTCCCGCGGCGCCGACGGGACCGACCCGCGCGGTGAGCGTGCCGCCGTCGGTGCGCGTGACCTCCACCCGACGCAGCCACGCCCGCCGCCAGTGGTGCGGGCGCGTGAGCGGCCGGTCGGTGCCCGGCGTCGTCACCTCGAGCGTGTACTCGCCCTCGGGGGTGGTGCCCTCCCGCTGACCCGCGTCGATCGCGTCGAGGACGGTCGACAGCTCGCGACTCACCCCGGCGACGGCGTCGAGGTCCGGGCTCGGCGCCGGCGGGTCGTGGGGGCCGGGGACCTCGGCGGTGTCCACCACGACGCGCACGACCTGGCGCCGCCCGGCCGGGCGCACCTCGAGGTCGTCGAGCACGAATCCGGCGGCCTCGACGACCTCGACGACGGTGGGGCGCAGGCGCTCGGCGGCCGTGCCGTCACGGCCGTCACTGCCGTCACGGCCGTCGCGACCGGCGCGCGCAGGGGACGTCCCTGGGGACAACGGGGCTCCTCACGGGGCGGGCCCGCCGCGGGCGACGCGCGGGGCGCACCGGAGGCGATCCCGGTGGCGTCGGAGCGCCGGCGCGGACGGGTGGAGGCGGATGGCGCCGGGGTGCCGGCGCGCAGTGGTCCAGGGTAGCGCTCGCCCCCGGCGGGACCGGCCGGTGCGGGCGCGTCGGGCGGGGCGTCCGCCCGCGGCTGGCAGACTGGCCGGCCGTGGTCGCCGCCGACACCGCCGACGCCGCCGGACACGGCGCCGGCCCTCCCCCGTCGCGTCCCGCGCCGTCACGCCGCACCGTGCTGGCGGGCGCCGGGGCGCTGGTCGCCGTCGCCGGGCTCGCGGCGGCCGGGTGCGCCCGCGACGAGGGCCCCGACGAGCTCGAGGCGCCGCTCGCGGCCGCCCGCGCGGACGCGACGGCCGCGGCCGCCGCCGTGGCCGCCTTCCCGGAGCTGGGGAGCAGGCTCACCCCCGTCCGCGACGCGCGCAGCGCCCACGCCGACGCGCTCGCCGCGGAGGTCCGGCGGGCGCGCCCCGACCGCACGGAGGCCGTCGACGCCCCGACCGGACCGGGCGTCCGCCCGGCCCCGGCGCAGCCGCCGGCGAGCGCCGCCGCCGCGGTCACGGCCCTGCGCGGCTCGCTCGGCGCGGCCCGCGACGCCGCCGGCGCCCTCGCGCTGACGACGGCGTCCTACCGGTGCGGCCTGGTCACCTCGGTCGCGGCGAGCTGCGCCGGGTACGCGACGGTGCTGGCATGACCTCACCGGCCACGCCCGCGCCCACCCCCGGACCGGGGTCGCTCGACGAGGACCTCGCGAACGCCGTCGTCACGGCCCTGGGCACCGAGCACGCCGCGGTGTGGGTCTACGGGCTCGTGTCGGCGTTCGTGCCGTCCTCGGCCGGGGCCACGGTCACCGCCGCCTCGCTCGCCCACCGCGAGCGTCGCGACGCCGTCGTCGCGCTGCTCGGGCGCGCCGGGGTGACGCCGCCGCCCGCGGCCGCCGCGTACCGCCCGCCGTCGCCGGTGACCGACGGCGCCTCGGCCGCGGCGCTCGCCGTGATCGCCGAGGACGACGTCGCCGCGGCCTGGCGTGCGGTCGCCGAGCGCACCGAAACGCCCGACGACACCGAGCTGCGCCGCCTCGCGCTGGGCGCGGTGACCACGGCCGCGACGACCTCGGTCACCTGGCGGCAGCTCGCCGGCCGCACGCCGCTCGTCCCCGCGTTCCCGGGGGACGGCACCGCGACCTGACCCCGCGCGGGTGCGGGGCCCTACCGGAGGGCGAGGCCCGCGCGGGAGATGCGGTCGAGGGCGTCGCCGTCGGTGTAGGCGGGGTCGATGCCGTCGGCCTCGGCGACGACCACACGGTCGCCGAGCTGCGCCGACGCGTAGCCCTGGCCGGTGAGGCCCTCGGGTGCGCCCGGGTAGCCGCGGCGCTCGCGCAGGAGGTCGCTGATGTTGCCGGTGCCGTCGCTGTCGACCAGGGACCGGAAGGCGCCCGCCGTGTTCGTGTCGGCCAGCTGCACGGTGGCCACGGCGACGACGATGTCCTGGCCGTCCGCGGTCGCGGACCACAGCGAACGGTCCAGGTGGCGGCACGGGCGCTCCCGCAGGAACGCCGCCGCCTGCCGGTAGGCGTGGCCGTCGCAGGACGCGTCGGAGGTCGCGACCTGGCGGGTGAAGGTGATCCCGTCGACCACGCGGGTCGCGGTGGGGTCGGGCTCCGGGGAGCCGCCGGTGGCGGCCCGCCCCACGAGGACCGCGATCCCGAGCGCGACGAGGAACGCGGCGACGGCGGCGACGGTCAGGCCGCGCCAGCCCCAGACCCAGTCCGGCAGCCGCCCGCCGTACCGGGAGCGCGCGGCGCGTCCGGGCGCGGAGACCATGCCGCCGATGGCCCCGCCCCGCGGCGGGCCGGAGGACTCGGGGGCCGAGGCGGGCAGCCGGCCGGTGGCCGGGAGGGGCGTCCGGCCCGACGAGCCCGGGGACGAGTCGCTGCTGCGGGAGGTGGGGACCGGCACCGGGGCGGTCTCGGGGACCGCGCCGGCCTCCAGGGCCGGCGTGCCCGGGGCGAGGAACCCGACCTCGGCCAGCTTCGTCCCGTCGGGGACGTGGTCGCCGAGACGGAAGGCCGCGAGCAGGCGGCGCACGTCCTCGACGTCGATCACGCGGAAGGAGCCGACGGGGGCGGTGAGCGCCGTGCGGGTGGCGCCGATGCCCGCCTCGTCGTCGCCGACGGTCGCGAGCACGCGCCGGGGGGCGCCGCACGCGGGGTCGGGCAGGGCGAGCAGGCGGTCGAGCTCGTCGGCGGAGTCGCGGGCCGTGGGCGCCACGGCATCGGGGCCATCGGGGGCATCGGGGGCATCCGGGGCGACGGAACCGCCGGAGCCGCCGTGGCGGGCGCGGGGCAGGCCGGTCGCCGGGGTCGCCAGGCCCGCCCGTCCCCCACCGGCGGCGACGGCCTCGCGTGAGGCGTCGCGCGCCAGCTCGCGCTCGCCCGCGGTCAGCGCCGCCAGGCCGAGGACGCCGTCCGGGCGCAGCACGATCGCGTCGAGCGCCCCGTCGGGCCCGCCGGGCAGTGCCACCACGACGCCCGGGACGGGCGCACCCGCCTCCGCCTGCTCGAGCAGGCCGCGCACCCGCGTCACCCGCTCCGGAGCGATACCGAGACGGGGATCGGGGGCCAGGACCAGCATCCGATCCTCCACGTTCGGGGGACATGGACCGTGCTCAACGTAGCCGAAGGGGTCACGATCCGATCACGACCCCCGGCCCGGCGTGTGGTCCCGCGCGCGGGACCCTCAGCGCGACAGCCGCCGCCGTTCGCCCATCCGCGCCACGATCGGGACCGCGACCCGGGCGAGCGCCGGCAGCGCCGCCGACGTCCGCTGCAACGCTGCACGCCAGCCCGGCACGGTACGCATCGCCCGGCGGGACCCGAGCAGCCCCATGGCCGCGTCGACGACCTCGTCGACCGAGAGCAGCCGCGTCCCGGTGAACAGCAGGGCGGCGCTGGGCCGGTGGGCGACGTTGCTGACCAGGGTGGTGTCGACGACGTCGGGGCACAGGGCCCGGATGCGCACGGGGCGGCGGGCGGCGGCCAGCTCGATGTCGAGGGCCTGCGAGTAGCTCAGCGCCGCGGCCTTGCTGGCGCCGTAGAGCGCGAAGCCGGGCGTCGGGCCGAGCCCGGAGAGCGAGACGACGTTGAGGACGTCGCCGCGGCGCATCACCTCGACCGCGGCGCGGCTGCCGTGCACGACGCCGAGGGTGTTGACCTCGAAGGTGGTGCCGACCTCCTCGTCGGTGGCCTCCCACGCGGGCGCGGTCGACAGGACCCCGGCGTTGTTGATCCACACCGTGACGTCGCCGAGCCCGGCCGCGGTGCGCGCCACGGCGCGGTGGGCCGCGGGGTCCCGGACGTCGAGGGGCAGGGCGGTCGCGGGCCCGTCGAGGGACTCCGCGGTCGCCTGCGCCGCCGCGCCGTCGACGTCGGTGACGACGAGGTGGTGGCCCCGCGCCGAGAGGGCGGCGGCGAGGGCCGCCCCGATGCCCCGGCCGGCGCCGGTGACCACGGCCACGGCGACGTGTCCGCTCCTGGAGTCCTGTCCGGGCTGCTGCACGGCGGCATCCTGCACCCTCGGTCCCGCCGGCGGCGGGCCCTACCCTCCGTCGGGTGTACAGCGAGGAGATCGAGGTCCGGACCGGCGACCGGGAGACCGTCCGCGACATCACCGGCGAGTGCACGCGGTTCGTCGCGGGCGCCCCGTCGCCGGACGGGCTGCTGCACGTGTTCGTGCCGCACGCCACGGCCGGGGTCGCGATCATCGAGACCGGCGCCGGCAGCGACGACGACCTGCTCGCGCAGCTGCGCGAACTGCTGCCCGCCGACGGCCGGTGGTCGCACCGCCACGGCTCGCCGGGCCACGGCCGCGACCACGTCCTGCCCGCCCTCGTCGCCCCGTCGATGTCGGTCCCGGTGCTGGACGGCCGCCTCGCCCTCGGCACCTGGCAGTCGGTGTGCCTCGTCGACACCAACGGCGACAACCCCTCCCGGAAGGTGCGGCTGAGCCTCCTGGGCGGCTGAGGTCGTGTCAGCGAAGTGCCGTCACAGACACTCAGCGTCCGTATCGGTACTTCGATCACCCGAGGCTCGGGGTCAGTCGGCGGCGAGCTCCGCCAGTCCCTCGGCGCTCGTGGCGTGGTCGAGCGCCAGCGCCGCGGCGCCGTGCAGGGCCCCGTCGTCGCCGTGCACCGCGTCGAGCACGGGCACCGGGTGCTCGCGCCGGAACGCCATGAGCCCGCGCCGGTAGGCCTCGTCGAAGCCCGGGGCCGCACGCAGCCCGCGGGCGAGGCCACCGACGACGACGACGTCCGGGTCGTGCACGTTCACCACCCCGGCGACGCCGCGCGCCAGCACGGCGCCCGCGGCCCGCACCGCCCCGACGGCCGCGTCGTCGCCGGCGGCGCACCGGCACAGCACGGCCTCCGCGTACGAGCGGGGGTCGGTCGGCGCCGGGTCGCCCAGCAGGCGCGCGAGCGCCCGGCCGTCGACCTCCGGGCCCCAGCAGCCGCAGGCCCCGCACGCGCAGGGCCGCGACGGGTCGCCGAAGGGCAGGTGGCCGTACTCCCCCGCGGCGCCGTGCGCGCCGAGGTGCGGCCGCCCGTCGAGCAGGAGCGTGCCCCCGAGACCCACCTCGACGGTGAGGAAGACCGCCGTGCTCGCCCCGGCCGCCGCCCCGGTGCGGGCCTCGGCGACCCCGGCGAGCGTCGCGTCGTTGCCCACCCGCAGCGGCACCGGTGTCGGACCCAGGCACCGCGTCACCGACCCGAGGTCGACGGCGTCCCACGCCAGCTCGGTGGCGTGCACGAGCCCGTCGTCGCTGCCCGGCGCGGGCGCGGCGAGCCCCACGGCGACAACGTCGTGCCCGGCCGCGACCCGCGCGACGGCCCCGCACAGAGCCTCGGTGACGGCGGCGGGGTCACGGTCGTGGCGGGCGCTGACGACCCCGGTGACCTCGCCGTCGAGCCCGGCCAGCCCCACGCGCCAGTCCTCGTGGCGCACGTCCGCCGCGACGACGCGTGGGCCGTCGGGCGCGGGCTCCAGCGTCGTGGTGGGCCGCCCGCGGCCCTGGACGGGGGCGCGGTGCTCGCACAGCCAGCCGGCCTCGCGCAGGCGCGTGACGGTCTCGGTGGCCGAGGCGCTCGACAGCGCGAGCCGGCGCCCGAGCTCGACGCGGGTGATGCCGGGCGTGCGCCGGACCTCGTCGAGCACCTCCGCGCTGGTGCGCCACCGGTCCACGCGGGCGCGACCGGGCTCACGTCCGATCTCCGTTGACGCGGTCATGGTCCCGATTATGCTCGGAGAACGAGAATAATGGCCACCGAAGCTCCGGGAGGACCTGCCGTGACACTGCACGCCGAGGCGCCCGCCCGTCGGGTGACCTGCGGTTTCACCGCCGTGCTCCTGGACATGGACGGCACTCTGGTCGACTCCGACGCCGCCGTCGAGCGCTCGTGGTCCACGTGGGCGCGCCGCTGGGGCGCCGACCCCGCGGCCGTGCTCGCCGTCATGCACGGCGCGCCCGCCGAGGTCACCGTGCGCCGGGTCCGCCCCGACCTCGACGAGGCCCTGGTCGCCGCGGCGACCCGTGACCAGCTCGAGGCGGAGTGCACCGACCTCGCCGACGTCGTCGCGGCGCCGGGCGCGCACGAGCTCGTCGCCCACCTCGACGCCACCCGCACGCCGTGGGCGGTCGTCACCAGCGCGGACACGAAGCTCGCCCGCGCCCGTCTCGGCGCCGCCGGCATCGAGGCCCCGGTGCTCGTCCCCCGCGAGATGGTCGCCGAGGGCAAGCCGGCCCCCGACGGCTACCTCATGGCCGCCGACTTCCTGGCCGTCGACCCCACCGACTGCCTCGTCGTCGAGGACTCGCCCGTCGGCGTCGCCGCCGGGCGCGCGGCGGGCGCGACCGTCGCCGGCCTGCGCGGCGCCCCCGGCGACATCCCGATCGACACCCTGCACGAGGTCGTCCCGACCCTGATCGCCCAGGAGGTGACCGCATGACCCCGCCGACCTCGACCGAGACCGCGCCCGCCACCCGGGCGGAGATCACGGAGACCGCACCGTCGCGCGGCCCACGCGTCCCGGCGGGCGTCAGCCTCGCGGCCCTGTCGCTGGGCGGGCTCGCCATCGGCACCACCGAGTTCGCGAGCATGGGTGTGCTCCCCGGCTTCGCCTCCGACCTCGGCGTCTCGGTCCCGACGGCCGGCACCGCGATCAGCGCCTACGCGCTCGGCGTCGTCGTCGGCGCCCCGCTGATCGCGCTGGTCGGCGCGCGGTGGCCGCGCAAGCGGCTCGTCGTCGCGCTGGCGGTCTTCCTCGTCGTCGCCAACGCCCTGTCGGCGCTGGCCCCGTCGTTCGTCCCCTTCGTCGGCCTGCGGTTCCTCGCGGGCCTGCCGCACGGCGCGTACTTCGGCACCGCGGCGGTGCTCGGGGCGTCGCTCGTGCCCCCGGCCAAGCGCGCCCGGGCGCTCGCGACGGTCATGCTCGGGCTGACGATCGCCAACATCATCGGCGTCCCGGCCGCGACGTGGCTGGGTGAGGCGTTCGGCTGGCGCAGCGCCTACGTCGCGGTGACGATCATCGCGCTGATCACGGTGCTCGCCGTCGTGACCCTCGTCCCCCGCCCCGTCGACGACCGCGGCGGCAGCATCTCCGGCGAGCTCACCGCCCTGCGGCGCCCGCAGGTGTGGCTGACCCTCGGCGTCATCGCGGCCGGGTTCGGCGGGCTGTTCGCGGTCTACAGCTACATCAACCCGATCCTCACCACCCAGGCCCAGGTCTCCGCGACGACGGTGCCCCTGATGCTCGGCGCGCTCGGGATCGGCATGACCGTCGGCAACATCGCGGGCGGCCGGTTCGCCGAGAAGGCGCCGCGCCTGACGATCGCGATCGCCCTGGTCGTCTACTCCGCGGTGCTGGTCGCGTTCGTCGCCGCCGCGCACGACGCGGTCGCCGCGACGGTCGGGCTGTTCGCCCTGGGCTTCGTCGGCATGTCGGCGGGCCCGGCGCTCATGGGCCGCTTGATCGACTTCGCCGCCGAGGGCCCGTCCCTGGCCGCCGCGAGCTTCCACTCGGCCTTCAACGTGGCCAACGCCGTCGGCGCCGCGATCGGCGGGCTGGTCCTGGCCGCCGGTCTCGGGTACGACGCCCCGGCGGCCGTGGGGGCCGTGCTCCCGCTCGTCGGCCTCGTGGTGCTGGCCGTGTCGGTGGGCCTGGAGCGACGGCAGCGGGTCGGCTGAGCTCTTCGCGTCGCCGGGCGCTGCGCTGATCGGGGTCATTTCCGGCTCCCCGATGCCGGTGGACGTCGCGCTCCGTGAGATCGACGTGGCACCGTCGCCGGTGATCGTCGGAGGAGACCGCGACCCCGAGAGAGCGCCCATGACCACGTCGACGGCGGCCCCGTCCACCCATCCGCTCTGCCGCGACGGGCGTCGGGGCGCCCTCGCCCTGGCCGTCGGCGTCCTGCTGCCGCTGGCCGTCGGCATCAGCCTGAACGGGACCGCCCTGCTCGACGAGCACGTGTGGGCCGCCCGCACGATCCTCCTGCTCCTCGGCTTCGACCTCTTCGCCCTGGTCTACGTCGTGCTCACCCTGCGGACGTTCGGCCGGGTCGGGCCCGAGGAGTTCCGGGCCCGGATGCGGGCCCGCGACCTGCCCGGCCGTCCCGGGGGACGGCGGCGCGCGGCGCCGGTCGGCGCCCCGGCGTTCGCGCTGGAGGCCACGCTCGTGGCGCTCGCCGCGGCGCTGGTGCTCCCGCACGTCGACGGGATCGTCGTCTCCGATCTGATCCTGGCGCCGGTGACCCTGAGCATCCTGGTCAGCTCCTGGGCGCTGTCGATCGCCGCGTACGCCCTGCACTACGCGCAGCGGGATCTCGACGAGCCCGGTCTCGAGTTCCCGGGCCGGCGCACCCACGACTTCGCCGACTACCGCTACTTCGCCCTCGCCGTCGCGACGACGTTCGGGGCGACCGACGTGGCCATCGTGACGCCCGAGATGCGCCGGGTGGTCAACCTGCACACCCTGATGACCTTCGTCTACAACTCGGTGATCGTGGCCCTGCTGGCGTCGTTCCTCATCCACTGACCCCGCTGAGCTCGGCGACCACGGTGTCGACCGGCACCTCGCGGCGCTCGCCGGAGGCCCGGTCGGTGACCTCGACGACGCCGTTGGCGAGCCCGCGCCCCACCGTGAGCGTGGTGGGCATGCCGAGCAGCTCGGCGTCGGCGAACTTCACGCCGGGCGAGGCCTTGCGGTCGTCGAGCAGGACCTCGAGGCCCGCCGCGGCGAGGCCGTCGGCGATCGTCGTCGCGGCCTCGGCCTGGGCCGGGTCCTTCCCGGCGATGACGATGTGGACGGCGTAGGGCGCGACCTCGACCGGCCACACCAGGCCCTTCGCGTCGGCGTGCTGCTCGGTGATCGCGGCGACGGCCCGGGTGACGCCGACGCCGTAGGAGCCCATGGTGATCGTGGCGGGCTTGCCGTCGGCGCCGAGCGCCGTGAGGCCGAGCGCGTCGGCGTACTTGCGTCCGAGCTGGAAGATGTGGCCCATCTCGATGCCGCGGGCCGCGACGAGCGGGCCGCCGCCGTCGGGCGAGGGGTCGCCCTCGCGGACCTCGGCGGCCTCGATCGTCCCGTCGGGGGTGAAGTCACGGCCGGCGACGAGGTCGACGACGTGGCGTCCGTGCTCGTCGGCGCCCGTGACCCAGGCGGTGCCCGTGACGATGCGGGGGTCGACGAGGTACCGGACGCCGTTCTTGGCGAGGCCCACCGGCCCGATGTAGCCCTTGGTGAGGAAGGGGTTCGCGGCGAAGTCGGCGTCCTCGAGCAGCGCGACCTCGGCGGGCGACACGGACGCCTCGAGGCGCTTCATGTCGACCTCGCGGTCGCCGGGCACGCCGACGCCGAGCAGTGTCCACTCCGTCGCGCCCGGGAGCTTCGTCTTGACCATGACGTTCTTCAGCGTGTCGGCCGCGGTGAACGTCCGCCCCAGGCCGAGACCGTTGACGTGGTCGACGAGCGTCTCGATCGTCGGGGTGTCCGGGGTGTCGTGGACGACGGCCTCGGGCTTGTCGTGGACGGGCTGCTCGGGCGGCGCGGGCGTCGTGACGGCCTCGACGTTGGCGGCGTAGCCGGTGGCCGGGCAGCGGACGTAGGTGTCCTCGCCGGACTCGCAGGGCGCGAGGAACTCCTCGGACGCCGACCCGCCCATCGCCCCCGACATCGCGGAGACGATCTGCACCTCGAGACCGAGGCGGGCGAACAGCCGCTGGTAGGCCACGCGGTGCGCGTCGTACGAGGCCTGCAGCCCCTCGTCGGAGAGGTCGAAGGAGTACGAGTCCTTCATCGTGAACTCGCGGCCGCGCAGGATGCCGGCGCGGGGCCGCTCCTCGTCCCGGTACTTGGTCTGGATCTGGTACAGCGTGATCGGGAAGTCGCGGTAGGAGCTGGTCTCCCCCTTGACCATGAGGGTGAACATCTCCTCGTGCGTCGGCCCGAGGAGGTAGTCGGCCCTCTTGCGGTCCTTGAGCCGGAAGAGCGCGTCGCCGTACTCGGTCCAGCGGCCCGTCGCCTCGTACGGCTCGCGGGGCAGCAGCGCCGGGAAGTGGACCTCCTGGCCGCCGATCGCGGCCATCTCCTCGCGGATGATGCGCTCGATGTTCTCGAGGACCTTCATCCCGAGCGGCAGCCACGAGTAAATGCCGGGCGCGACGCGGCGCACGTACCCGGCGCGCACCAGCAGCTTGTGGCTGATCACCTCGGCGTCGGCCGGGTCCTCGCGCAGCGTGCGCAGGAACAGCCCGGACATCCGCGTGACCCCTCGTGCCATGTTCCGAGCGTAACGACGGTCGCGAAGCGGGTTGCGCAGGGCGGCGCCGGGATCGTGGCGTGGACCTCGAGGCCGCCCGCGCCGTGATCGCCGACGGGCCGCGGTGTGTCGGGCGGCTCCCGGACGGGCGATGTCCTGGCCCCGACCGAGGTGCTCGGGTGGGGACCGCGCGCGGCGGCCCATGATCCGTCCAGGTGCTCCTCTGACCCGATGTCATCGGGTGGGAGGAGCACCTGGAGCGATCATGCTCCTCAGCGGCGGAGCAGGACGTCCGGCGAGGGCGTGGCGGCCAGTACCGCGCGGGGTCCCGGCCCGCCGGGCGCGAGCACGACCCCCCGGAGCACCGGTGGCGCCGCGGCCCCGTCCGTGGCGACCACCGCGAGCTCGCCCGGCGCCGGTCCGGTCGCGGACGGCACGACGAGCAGCTTCTGGGGCAGGTTCGCGTCCCGGACGAGGCCGGCCAGCCAGCTCGTCGCGGCGGCGAGCTCCGGAGGGGCCAGGGGCGCGGCGAGAGCGAGGCCGACGTCGGGCTCGCGCAGCAGCCGCTCCCACGGCGCCAGGGCATCGCGCACGCCGACGGGACCCGTCGGCACGGCGAGCACCAGGAGCTGCCGGTGCGCGCGGGTGTCCGCGAGGCGCTGCCAGACGGCGGGCGTTTCATCGATGCCGGCGACCGGGAGCTCGAGGGCCGGGAGCACGGGGCGGTCCGCCGTGTCGAACGGGGCCGCGGCGGCCTCGACGCCGTCGGGGGTGCCGCGCGCCAGGACCACCCGGTGCGCCGGCGCCACCGCGGACCCTCCGCGCGGCAGTTCGGGGCGCACGACGGGTCCGGCGTCCGCCGCCGCCACCGGTGTCGCGTCCAGGATCGACGGGGTCTCGGCGGGCGACACCACCCCCAGCACCGTGAGGAACGACAGGCCCAGGGCGATCAGCCGCGGCACGATCCACACCGCCGCCACCGCGACGACCGCTGCCGCGAAGACGACGAGGACCCGGCGGCGCCGGCGCTTCCTGTCGGCGGCGGCCGCCTCCCGCGCGGCCTCCTCGCGCGCCGCGGACTCCCGCGCCACCGACGGCGACACCGCCTCCGCGCCCGGGAGCGTCGAGACCCGCTCCTGCTCGACGCGCTCGCGCGCTTCCCGTTCGGCCTGTTCGCGGGCTTCGCGGTCGGCCTGTTCGCGGGCTTCGCGTTCGGCCTGTTCGCGGGCCTCGCGTTCGGCCTGTTCGCGGGCTTCGCGGTCGGCCTGTTCGCGGGCTTCGCGTTCGGCCTGTTCGCGGGCCTCGCGGTCGGCCTGTTCGCGGGCTTCGCGGTCGGCCTGCTCGCGGGCTTCGCGGTCGGCCTGCTCGCGGGCCTCGCGGTCGGCCTGTTCCCGGGCCTCGCGGTCGGCCTGTTCCCGGGCCTCGCGTTCGGCCTGCTCGCGCGCTTCGCGCTCGGCTCGTTCAGCGGCCTCGCGTTCCGCCTGCTCGGCGGCCTCCCGCTCGGCCTGCTCGCGGGCCTCCCGTTCCGCCTGCTCGGCGGCCTCGCGGTCCGCCTGCTCGCGCGCTTCGCGCTCCGCCTGCTCGGCCGCTTCCCGCTCCGCCAGTTCCCGCGCCTCGCGTTCCGCCGCGTCGCGGGCGACGTCGTCGTCGGGTGCGCTGCGGGGAGCGGGCGCGAGGGTCACCTCGTCGGGCCCGCCCCAGACGTCGGGGTCCGGATCGGTCTCGTCACGCCGCCACCATCGGGTGCCCGCCACCACGAGGCCACCTCCCCTCCGCCGCCGGGGTCGGGGCAAGCCTCCGGCGCCGGACCCACGGTAGGGGGACGCCCGGTCGGATCGCGGCGTGCCGGGCCCGACACGCGGGGGCAGTTGTGCAGGCCACGGCCGTGGGTCGGGATCTCCCCCGGCCGGGTCAGGTCAGGCCGAGCACCGCCAGCGCCGTGCGCGCGGCGTCACCGCCGGACTCCTCCGCGACGGCCAGGGCGCCCGGCACGTCGAGGTCGTCGAGGAGCCGATCGAGCACCGCCCCGGATGCGACGTCGCCCTCGACGTGGCGCGCGGCGGCGGCGTAGAGCCGCTCCAGCCGGGCCTCGGCGGCGTCGAGGGCGCCCGTGTCGACGTCCCACGGCTCCGCCCACGCACGGTCGAGCAGCAGGAGGCGCACCGCCGCGGCCGAATGGGTCTCGAGCAGCTCGCCGACCAGCACCAGGTTGCCCGCCGACTTCGCCATCTTCCGGCCCTCGACCCGCACCGTCCCGACGTGCAGGCGCGCCCGGGCGAAGGGGTGGACGCCGGTGAGGGCCTCGGCCATCGCGGCCTGCACGGTGTGGTGGGGGTGGCGCAGGTCCGCGCCGCCCACGTGCAGGTCGACGGCCGGGCCGAGCACGGTGAGCGCCATGGCCGCGCACTCCGCGTGCCAGCCGGGCCGCCCGTCGCCCCACGGGCTCGGCCAGGCGGCCTCGCCCGGCGCGGCGGGGCGCCAGACCAGGGCGTCGCCGGGGTCGTCGGCGCCGGGCCAGGGCGCCTCGGCGGAGGTCTCGTCGGGGTCCGGGGACGGGGACCGGGACGGAGACGGGGCGGGGATCCGGTCGGCCCGGAACAGCACGGCCCCGTCGCGCTCGTACGCCGCACCGCGTTCGATCAGCGCCGACGCGAGCGCCACGACGCCGTCGACGTGGTTGTGGGCGCGCGGCTCGTGGGTCGGCGGCCGGACGCCGAGCGCGGTCATGTCGCGGTCGAAGCGGAACTGGCCGACGGCCGCGAAGCTGTCGAAGCGCGCGCCCGCGCGTTCCGCCGCCGCGTCGAGGACGTCGTCGACGTCGGTGACGTTGCGGCAGCTGACGACCTCGATCCCGACCCGCCGCAGCACGCGGGTCGCCACGTCGGCCCACACGAACGTCGCCGCGTGCCCGAGGTGGGTCGTGTCGTACGGGGTGATGCCGCAGACGTAGGCGCGGGCCCGCCCGACCAGCGGGACCGGGTCGCCCGCGAGACGCAGGGACGGACTCATCAGCGCACCTTCCCCGTGCGACGTGCCGCGCGCCGCCACTGGACCATGCGCCCGAGACCGGGGATGGCGAGCAGCAGCACCCCCGCGATCGCGGCGAACAGCAGCCAGATGCCGAGCGGCAGCGTGGCCTCGAGCCCGAGGAACGCGACACGCGCCGGGTCGAGGTTCTGCAGGATGAACACGAGCAGGAACACCAGCACGACCGCGCCGAGGATCAGCCCGATCCACGCCCCGCCGATCCGCGTGCGCCCCGGCGAGGACCGGAGGCGCGGACGGGCGGCGGCGGCACCGTCGGGGATCGTGACCGGCTCCGAGGGCGGCCCCGTCCTTCCGGTCGCGGCGGGCGCGACGTCGGCACGCGACACGGCGCCGGTGCCGGGGGTGGTGGGCCCGTCGGCGGGCGACGGCGCGCCGTACCGGGGCTGCTCGCTCATGGTCGCATCCTCCCCCGTCCCGGCCCGGTCCGTGAGCCCCTCCCACTGCGCGTCGGTGCGATCCGCGACGCAGAAGCAGCAGTGATGAGCACCAGTCCTGGCATGTCTTCGACACATGACCGGGCGCCGCCCAGGCTGGGAGCCGTGACGACCTTCGTGCTCGTACCCGGCATGTGCCACGGCGGGTGGTGCTTCGACGACCTCGCCGCCGAGCTGCGCGCCGCCGGCCACACGGTCGACGCCGTGACGCTGACGTCGGTCGGCGACCCGACCGCGCCGCCCGACCCCACCGTGGACCTCGCGACCCACGTCGCCGACGTCGTCCGTGCCCTCGACGCGGCCACCGGGCCCGTGGTGCTCGCCGGGCACAGCTACGGCGGGCTCCCGATGACCGTCGCGGCCGACCGGCGTCCCGAGCGGGTCGACGCGCTGGTCTACCTCGACGCCTTCGTGCCCCGCGACGGCGAGACCGCCCGCTCCATGACCAACGACCACGAGCGCGCCTGGTACGACGAGGGGCGCCCGACCGGCCTCGTCCCCCGGATGCCGTTCTTCGACGCCCGCGCGACCGACCACCCGCTCGCGACCCTCGAGCAGCCCGCCGCGCTGGCGGCCGGCCTCGACGGGTTCCGCAAGCGCGTCTACCTCTACGCGACGCAGTGGGGCGACCTGACCTCGCCGTTCGCCGACACCCTCGCCCGGCTGCGGGACGACCCGACGTGGGACGTCCGCGAGCTCGACGCCGCGCACAACCTCATGCGCGACGCCCCCGGCGCGCTGCGGGACGCCCTCCTCGCCGCGGCGTCCTGATCAGCGCGCGACGGCGACGGTGACCCCGCGCCCCCGCTGCTTGGGCGTCACGAGCTCCCCGGCGCCGGTCTCGCGGGCCGCGAGCAGGGCCGCGGCCTCGGCGACGCTGCCCGTCCCCGTCAGCCGCCGCACGACCGCGGACGGGCTGGGCACCGCGACGGTGCCGAGGACGGCCGCGGAGTACGTGCGCAGCACCCGCCCGGCGGCGAGGTCGACCACGGCGGGCTCGGCGGCCCGCGTGTCGATGGTCGCCACCACGCCGTAGCCGTCGATCCCGAGCGCCTCGACCGCCTCCTGCAGGTGCGTCAGGGGCGTGCCCGGCTCGATGCCGACACCGAGGACGAGCATCTACGGCGCGCGCAGGGCGTCGAGGACGTCGCCGACGTGGTCCTGGATCGACAGGTGCCCGGTGGCCGGCAGGCGGTGCAGACGGCCGACCCCGGCCGGGAGGCGGGACGCGATGTCCTCGGCGTGGTGCATCGGCACCATGGCGTCGTCCTCGCCCTGGAAGATCTCCACCGGCGTCGTCACGGCGGCCCAGTCGAGGTGCCACGGTGCCGCCCAGAGCCGGTACTCCTCCATGACGCCGGCCGGGCCCTGCCGCAGGGACTCGACGAAGGAGGACATCTCCTCCTTCGCGGAGCGCCGCGCGAGGAAGTCCCGGTCGGGCTGCGTCAGCTCGGCGGAGACCTGCCCGATCGCCGCCGAGGGCACGAGCTGCGTCGCCCACTTCTGGACCCGCAGCGCCATCGCCTCGCGGTGCGGGTGCTTCTCGAGGAGGTCGAGCATGTCCAGGTCGGACTTCGCGAGTCCCTCCCGGGCGCCGGGCCGGTCGTCGATCGGTCCCGCGCCGGCCAGGAGGGCGGTCCCGGTGACGCGCGGGTTCGCCCCGGCCGCACAGGCCAGCGCGAAGGGCCCGCCCGCGGAGTAGCCGACCGTCGCGAAGCGGTCGAGGCCCAGCGCGTCGGCGAGCGCGAGGATCTCGGCCGCGTACCCGGCGATCGAGCGGCCCGGGACGGGGTCGGAGCCGCCGATGCCGCCGCGGTCGGGGCAGAGGATCCGCAGCCCGCGCTCGCGGGCCGGGCCGTCGGTGAAGTCCTTGCCGAGCCGGCTGTCGGGCGTGCCGTGGAAGAGGAACACCGGGGCGCCGGCCGGGTCCCCGTGCTCGGCGACGGCGACGGCGCGTCCGTGGACGGTGACGCGACGATCGGTCACGAGGGCCTCCGGGAGTCGGTGTCGCCACGAGCCCTACCACTGACGTGGCGAAGCCATCGTGCGACGCCCCCCGGACGGCCCACCGGGTGCGTGTGCAGGTAGGACGCGTGCACCCCGCCCGCGACGAAACCCTCGGGCTCGGCGCCGTCCCAGCGCCAGGCCGGGGCGGCGCCCGCGCGGGGCGTGGTGACCGTGCGGTGGAACTCGTGGCCGGTCACCGTCTCCCCGGCGGCCGCGAGCGGGGAGTCGGCGCCGGCGGTGGCGGTCCGGTAGCCCAGTGCCAGGCGCGGGCCCATCACGGCGTCGGCGTCCAGCACCCCGCACATCGGCAGGCCGTCGAGCGTCCGCGACAGGTAGAGCAGCCCCCCGCACTCGGCGTGCACCGGCGCGCCGGACGCCGCGAACGCGCGCACGTCCCCGCGCAGCGCGGTGTTGCTGCTGAGGGCCTCGGCGTGCTCCTCGGGGAAACCGCCGGGCAGGACCAGGCCGGCGGTCCCCGCGGGCAGCGACTCGTCGCGGGCCGGGTCGACCGTGACGACCTGCGCCCCGCCCGCCGCGAGCAGCTCGGCGTGCTCGGGGTAGCCGAAGGTGAACGCCGCCCCGCCGGCGACCGCGACCACGGGCCGGCCCTCCACGGGACTCCCGATCGCCGTGCCCGGGTCCCAGGACTCCGCCGCCGTCGCCGGTGCCGAACGGGCGAGGGCGGTCACCGCGTCGAGGTCGACGTGCGCCGCGACGAGCCCCGCCATGGCGTCGACCGCCGACCGCGCGGCGCCGCCGTGCTCGGCGGCGGTGACCAACCCCAGGTGCCGTGACGGCACGGCCAGCTCGGCGTGGCGCGGCAGCACCCCGAGCACCGTGAGGCCCACCTCGAGGCACGCCGACCGCAGCACCTCCTCGTGCCGCGGCGACCCGACCCGGTTGAGGATCACCCCGGCGAGCCGCAGGCGCGGGTCGAAGTCGCGGAACCCGGCGAGCAGCGCGGCGACCGAGCGGGACTGCCCGCGGGCGTCGACCACGAGCACGACGGGAGCGTCCAGCAGGCGGGCGACGTGCGCGGTCGACCCGTCGGCCTCGCGGTCGGCGCCGATCCGCCCGTCGAACAGGCCCATCACGCCCTCGACGACGGCCAGCCCCGCGTCCCGCGCCCCGTGCACGACGAGGCCGGGCAGCGCCGCGGGGCCGACGAGCACCGGGTCGAGGTTGCGCCCGGGCCGGCCGGCGGCGAGGGCGTGGTAGCCGGGGTCGACGTAGTCCGGACCGATCTTGAAGGGGGCGACGGCGGTGCCCCGGGCGGCCAGGGCGCCGAGCAGGCCGGTGGCGACGGTGGTCTTGCCGCTGCCGGAGGACGGGGCCGCGACGACGACCCGCGACGGCAGGACGGTCACCACGTCACCACTCGATCCCCTTCTGCCCCTTCTGCCCCGCGTCCATCGGGTGCTTGATCTTCGTCATCTCGGTGACGAGGTCGGCGGCCTCGACCAGCGCGGGCGGCGCGTCGCGCCCGGTGACGACCACGTGCTGGTAGCCGGGGCGGTCACGCAGCACCGCGACGACCTCGTCGGTGTCGATCCAGCCCCACTTCAGCGGATAGGTGAACTCGTCGAGCACGTAGAAGTCGTGCGCGCCGGCCTCGAGACGGCGCCGGATCTCCGCCCAGCCCTCGCGGGCGGCCCCGGCGTGGTCCTCCTCGGACCCCTGCTTGCGCGACCACGACCAGCCCTCGCCCATCTTGTGCCACTCCACCGGCCCGCCCTGCCCGGTGTCGCGGTGCACGTCGCCGAGGGCGCGCAGCGCCGTCTCCTCGCCCACGCGCCACTTCGCGGACTTGACGAACTGGAACACCGCGATCGACGAGCCGGCGGTCCACTGGCGCAGCGCGAGCCCGAACGCCGCCGTGGACTTGCCCTTGTTGACCCCGGTGTGCACGACGAGCAGCGGCCGCCGGCGACGCTGCCGCGTCGTCAGCCCGTCCTGCGGCACCGTCGCGGGAACCCCCTGCGGCACGCTTGCCTCCTTCGTCGGTACGTGAGCAGTTGGCGCCCCGGCAGGGGCGCCAACTGCTCACGAGGCCCGGAACTGCTCCACGACGCCCGCGACCGACTCGCCGGTCAGCTCGTCGAGGGTGACGACGGTGCCGCCGGCGACGCGGGCCACGCGCCCGGCGAGCCCGAGGCGCACCGGCCCGGACTCGCAGTCGACGACGACGGTGCTCATGCTCGCCCCCCGCCCGGACGCCCCGGCGTCGCGCGCGAGACCGCGGGCGGCGTCGAGGGCGGCGTCGAGCCCGCCCGACGCCGTCGCCCGCCCGTCGGTGAGCACGACGAGCAGGCCGCGCCGCCGGGGGTCGCGGGTGCGCTCGGTGCGCAGGACCGCCCGCGCCGTCCGCAGACCGTCGGCGAGCGGGGTGCGCCCGCCGGTCCGCAGGTCGTGCAGGCGGGCGTGGGCGGTGTGCACCGACGTCGTCGGCGGCAGCGTCACGCTCGCCGCGGTGCCCCGGAACGTCACCACGCCCACCCGGTCGCGGCGCTGGTAGGCGTCGCGGAGCAGCGCGGCGACGGCCCCCGTCACCGCGGACATCCGCCGGCGCGCGGCCATCGAGCCGGAGGCGTCGACGCAGAACAGCACGAGGTTGCCCTCGCGGCCCTCGCGGACGGCGTGGCGCAGGTCCTCGGCCCCCACCCGGGCCCCGCGTCCGGCGGCGGCGAGGACGGTGGCCGGCACGTGCAGCGTCGTGTCCTCGCGGCGCTCGGGCACGGCCCGGACCGTGCGTCCCTGGCGGCCCCGGGCCCGCGAGCGCCGCCCGGGGGCGCCCTCGCCGGTGCCCCGCACCTCGAACCGGCGCGCCCGCAGCCGCGTCCGGGCGGGCGCGCCCACCGGGACCCCGGCGGGCTCGGTCCGTGGTTCCGAGGACGGCTCCGATGACGGCTCTGCCGACGACGACTGCTCCTCCTCCGGTGACTGCTGCTCCCCCGGCGCGGTCTGACCGTTCGCCGGCGGCGGCGCACCCCCACCGGGCCCGCCGCCGGGACCGGAGTCGTCGGGCCCGCCGTCGTCCGGCCCCCCGTCGTCCGGCCCGCCCTCCGGGGGCTCGGGCGGCTCGGGTGGCTCCGGCGGCTCCGGCGGCTCGGCCTCGGAGGTCGCCTCGTCCGCGCGCTCCATCGCCTCGTCCAGCTCGTCGTCGCCGAGGTGGGGCTCGTCGAACGGGTCGCGGCGCCGCCGGTGCGGCAGGGCGAGCCGTGCCGCGGCGCGGACGTCGGACGCGTCCACCGCCTCGGCGCCCCGCCAGGCGGCGTGGGCCACCGCGGTGCGCGCGAGCACCACGTCGGCACGCATCCCGTCCACCTCGACCTCGGCGCACAGCGCGGCGATCCGCACCAGCTCGGCGTCCGGCAGCACCACGGACGTCAACCGCGCGCGGGCCTCGACCAGCCGCGCGCGCAGGGCGTCCTCGTCCCCGGCGAAGCGGGCGGCGAAGGCGTCGGGGTCGGCGTCGTGCGCCAACCGCCGCCGGACCACCTCGGTGCGCTCGCCGACCTCGCGCGAGGCGCTGACCGCCACGGTGAGCCCGAAGCGGTCGAGCAGCTGCGGGCGCAGCTCGCCCTCCTCGGGGTTCATCGTCCCGACGAGCAGGAACGCCGCGGGGTGCGTCAGCGAGACCCCGTCGCGCTCGACGTGCGCGCGGCCGGTGGCTGCGGCGTCGAGCAGGAGGTCGACGAGGTGGTCGTGCAGGAGGTTGACCTCGTCGACGTAGAGCACGCCCCGGTGCGCGGCCGCCAGCAGCCCGGGCCGCACGGTCGCGCGTCCGTGGGCGAGGACCTCCTCGAGGTCGAGCGAGCCGATGACGCGGTCCTCGGACGCCCCCACCGGGAGCTCGACGAGACGCACCCCCCGCCGCTCGCGAGGAGCGTCCGCGGGGAACGGGCCGTCGGGGCTCTCCTCGCCGGCGTCGGGGTCGACGGAGAAGCGGTCGCCGGCGACGACCTGGACCGGCGGCAGCAGGGTGGCCAGCGCGCGCACGATCGTCGTCTTCGCGGTGCCCTTCTCGCCGCGCACCAGCACGCCGCCGATGCCCGGGTCGACCGCGGTGAGCATGAGGGCCAGGCGCAGGTCCTCGTGGCCGACCACGGCCGAGAACGGGAAGGCCAAGGAACGTCCTTCTCTGGAGCGGAGAGGGTGACGGCCGACCCTAACCCACGACATCTGAGCGTCCGCTCAGATGACGGGCCCGCGGGGCGGGACCCGGACCGGGGGCCGGTGGTCCGGGTCCCGCACCCGTCTCGCCGGACCGGTCTGCCCTCCGGTCCGCACGTCCTGGGTGCGCAGCTCAGGCGAGCTGCGGTGCCAGCGCGGCGCTCACGGCCGCGACGCGCACGTAGTAGCCGGGCCGCCCGGCGCGGGCGCACCCGTCGCCGAAGGACGTGACCCCGATGAGCTTGCCGCCGGCGACGAGCGGGCCGCCGGAGTCGCCCTGGCAGGAGTCGACGCCGCCCGCGTCGAACCCGGCGCAGGTCAGCTTGCGCCCGTCGAACGTCCCGTCGCCGGCGCGGCAGTAGGTGTCCCCGCGCATCGGCACCGTCGCCGTGAGCAGGTAGCGCGAGGGCGGCGCGTTCTCGGCGGTCGCGCCCCAGCCGTAGACCTGCGCGGCGCGGCCGTCGGAGTAGAGCGCCTCGTCGCCGGGGCCCGCCAGCGGCAGCGGCGTGCGGGTGCTCGGGGTGGCGAGGGTGAGCACCGCGAGGTCGGTGCCCTTCCCGACGCCCTCGAACTCGGGGCTGACCCAGGCCGACGCCACCGTCAGCGTCTCCCCCGCGGTCGACTGCTTGTCGTCGCGGCCGGCGACCACCCGCACCTGGTCGGCGGCGGTGCTCGCCATGCAGTGCGCCGCGGTGAGGACCTTGGTCGGCGCGACGAGCGTCGCGCCGCAGAACTGGAAGCCGCCGGCGTCGGTGAGGAACACCGCCCACGGGACCTCGGTGGTGGTCGTCTGCGCCCCGCCGACGACCCGCGTCCCGGCGTCGACGGTGAGACCGGAGCCGGAGCCACCGCCCGTCCCCGGGTCGGTGCCCGGGTCGTCAGTGGTCACGATGGAGGGCGCGGCCGCCGCCGTCCCGACCGCGGCCAGCGCGAGCAGGAGGGATATCCCGACGAGCACGAGGGTCCGTCCGACCGCGGTGACCCCGTCGCGCACGCCGTTCATCATCCGTCCCGCCCCTCCGCTCGCGTCCGTTCGGCTCTGGCCATGTGGGCCGATCAGCCGAGCGGTCATCCGCCGTCGGCCGCAGACGACAGCAGCCGCCGAGGGCGGGCGACAAGACGGAACAGGGCAGGTTCGCTCCGCCGAGCGACGACGAACGGTCGATTTACGTCGGTAAACGACACCGACGGGTGGCGCTGCGGCGGCAAGCGGTTGTCGGTGATCGCCGAGCGGACGCCTCCGTGACCGTTCGTCGCGGGGCCCCGCCACCCACACCGGCGGTCGCCCAGGACCACAGCCGGTCCGGTCGCGCACTACCGTGGTGCCCGTGCCTCACCACGATCTCGTCATCATCGGCACCGGCTCGGGCAACTCGATCCCGGACGAGCGCTTCGCCGGCCTGGACGTCGCGATCGTCGAGCACGGGGTCTACGGCGGGACGTGCCTCAACGTGGGGTGCATCCCGACGAAGATGTTCGTCTACGCCGCCGACGTCGCCGAGATCATCCGCCGGTCCGGCACCTACGGCATCGACGCGTCGATCGACAAGGTCCGCTGGACCGACATCCGCGACCGCGTGTTCTCCCGCATCGACCCGATCTCGGCGGGCGGCCGGCGCTACCGCCAGGAGCAGACCGACACGACGGTCTACCTCGGTCACGCCCGCTTCACCGGTGAGCGCGCGCTCGAGGTGGCCCCGACCGACGGCGGCGAGCCGGTGGCCGTCACCGGCGACCGGTTCGTCGTGGCGGCCGGGGCGCGCCCGGCGATCCCGGACAAGATCGCGGCCAGCGGCGTGCCGTATTACACCTCCGACGACGTCATGCGCATCGACGAGGTCCCGCGCCGCCTGACGATCATCGGCGGCGGCTACATCGCGGCCGAGTTCGCGCACGTGTTCTCCGCCCTCGGCAGCGAGGTCACGATCGCGACGCGCGGTCCCGCGCTGCTGCGCGAACAGGACGAGGAGATCTCCGCGCGGTTCACCGAGCTGGCGGCGACGCGCTGGAACGTGCTGGTCGACGCCGCCCCGACCGCCCCGCCCGAGCAGCGGGCGGACGGCACGATCGTGGTGCACGGACAGCACGGGCCGATCGAGTCCGACGCCCTGCTCGTCGCCACCGGGCGCATCCCCAACGGCGACCGCCTGGACGCCACGGCCGGCGGGCTCGACCTGCACCCCGACGGGCGGATCGTCGTCGACGACCAGCAGCGCACCTCCGTGCCCGGGGTGTGGGCGCTGGGCGACGTCAGCTCGCCGTTCCAGCTCAAGCACGTCGCCAACCACGAGGCCGCCGTCGTGCGGCACAACCTGCTGTACCCGGACGACCCGCGGATCACGAACAACGCGCACGTCCCGTCGGCCGTGTTCACCGATCCGCAGATCGCCACGATCGGGCTGCGCGAGCAGGACTGCCGCGAGCGGGGCCTGCGCTACGTCACCAAGGTCCAGCGCTACGGCGACGTCGCCTTCGGCTGGGCGATGGAGGACACCACCGGGGTCGTCAAGCTCATCGCCGACCCGACCGACGGCACGCTGCTCGGCGCCCACCTCATGGGTCCCGAGGCCTCGTCGCTCATCCAGCCGTTGATCCAGGCGATCACGTTCGGGCTCGACGCGCGCACCATGGCCGAGCACCAGTACTGGATCCACCCGGCGCTGCCCGAGGTCATCGAGAACGCCCTGCTCGGCCTCCCGCTCGACCCGGAGACCTGAGGGACGGGCTCAGGGGAACAACGGAGCGTCGGGCTGGCAGACGGTCCCCGGCGGCGGTGTCGCGAGCTCGACGAGATAGCGCACACGGGCGGCGTCGACGCACGCGCTCGGGTCCTGATAGGTCGGGTGCCCGTACCCCTCCGAGGTCAGGAGGACGGCGTTGCCCAGCAACCGCTCGGCGGCCTGCGCGTTGCGGTACCCGGTCGCCGGGTCGTGCCGGTTGTTGACGAGCAGGATCGGCGTCGTGGTCCGCGCGTTCCACGGCCCGGCATAGCGGTCGGCGGGCCGGCCCGGCCACCCGGAGGCGCACGGGGCCCACAGCCACCAGCCGAGGACCGGTCCCCACAGGGTGCTGCTGCGGGTGAGGTCGGGGAGCACCGTGGGCCAGTCGGCGGACGGCCGGGTGGCGGGCCCGTCGAGGCAGGAGATCGCCGAGGACGTGGTGGCCGAACGGTAGGCCTCGGGCGTCGCCATCTGCCGGGCCGCGCTCTCCAGGCCGGAGGCGTCCCCGTCCGCGGCGGCGTCGAGGTCGGCGGCGAACTGCGGGTACTGCTCGGGGACCCGCAACGGGTTGAAGGTCGAGGTGAGCAGCTCGCCGTACGTCAGCTCGCCCGGCGGACTCGCGTGCGGCGCCGGGATCGGCGCCCGCCGTGCCGCGTCGAACACGCGCGCGACACGCTGGTCGACCGATTCGGGGTGGCGCGCCAGGGCGCACCGGGCGGGACCCGCGGTCTGACAGGCGGCGCGGAACGCCGCGAACACCTCGTCGGTGTGGGCCACGCTCGCCGCCGTCCGGGCCTCGGCGCCGGCGGTGTCGTCGACGGCGTCGATCAGGCCGTCGAGCAACATCGCCCGCACCTTGTCCGGGAACAGGTTGGCGTAGGTCTGCCCGATCAGCGTCCCGTAGGACAGGCCGACATAGGTCAGCCGTTCGTCCCCGACGGCGACGCGCAGCGCCTCGAGGTCGCGGGCGGTGTCCGCGGTGGAGATGTGGTCGAGCAGCTCCCCGCTCACGGCGCCGCACCGTGGCGCGAGATCGACGGTCCGCTGCTGGTAGGCCACGGACTCCGGCCCGGTCGTCGGCACGGTCACGCCGTTCCAGAAGGCGGCCTCGGCCGCGGGGTCGGTGAAGCACTCCACCGGCGAGCTCGCGTTCGTGCCACGGGGGTCCCAGCCCACGACGTCGAATCGGCCGCCGCCCCACTGGTCGAAGTCGGATCCCCCGCCCTCGACCAGCTCCACGCCGCTCTGACCGGGCCCACCCGGGTTGACCAGCATCGACCCGATCCGCTCCTGTGGCCGGCTCGCGAGGTGCCGGATGACGGCCAGGTCGATCTGCCGGCCGCCGGGCGCGCTCCGGTCGAGCGGCACCGGCACCGTGGCGCACTGGAGCGCGGGGTCCTGGTCGTGCGGGGGCGCACAGGGTCCCCACGCGATGCCGGGCGCCGGCCCCGCCGGCCCCGCCGGCCCCGCCGGCCCCGCCGGCCCCGCCGGCCCCGCCGGCCCCGCCGGTGCCGCGCCCGCCGACGGCGTCGGCGAGCCGCACGCGGTGGCCACCAGGACCGCGCACACCACAGCGAGCGTCGACGCCACCCGGCGCCGACGCAGGGAACCACGCTCAGCCATCGCGAACCACCCCATCGAGTGACGGAGAGGGCGACGTTAACCGAACATCACTACCCTGCGCGACACTTGATCTGCCGTGGCGCTCACTCGGTCCGCCGGAACCGCCACACCGCCAGCGCGAGCAGCAGCACGCAGAAACCGATCGTCATGAGGATCTGCACGCCCACCGGCACGACCCAGCTGCCCCAGACGATGCCCGGGTCGAAACGCGCGCGGGTGGCGGCGTCGACGTCGAGGTGGTCGAACACGAGCGAGCGCAGCGGTTCGACGGCGTAGGTCATCGGGTTGACGTGCGTGAGCACCGTGAGCCACGTCGGCAGGTTCGAGAGCGGGAAGAGCGCGCCGGACAGGAACATCAGCGGCGTGATCACGAGCTGGACCAGCGGCATCGCCGTCTGCACCTGGCGCACGCGGGCGGCGAGCACCAGCCCCAACGCCGTGATCATGAAGGCCATCAGGAAGATCAGGCCGATCATGCCGAGGAGCATCAGCGGGTCGTAGGGCACGCCGACGAGCCCGGCCAGCGCCAGCAGCACCAGGCACTGCAGGGTGGCGACCGACGCGCCGCCCAGGGCCTTGCCGACGAGGATCGACGCCGTCGACACCGGAGCGACGAGCATCTCGCGCAGGAACCCGAACTCGCGGTCCCAGACGATCGAGATGCCCGCGAACGCCGCGGTGAACAGCACCGAGATCGCCATGACGCCGGGGAACAGGAACGTCGTGAACTGCACGGACCCGCCGGCGCTGCTGTTCAGCAGCGAGCCCAGGCCGCTGCCGAGCACGAAGAGGAACAGCAACGGCTGGGCCAGCGACGAGAAGATGCGCGACCGGTCCTTGACGAAGCGGATCATCTCGCGCTGCCAGACGACCGTGGCGGCGCGCGCCTCGGTGGCGAGGCTGCTCTCGGGGATGTGGAGAGCCTCGGGGGTCAGGGTGGTGGTCATCAGCGCCCTCTCATGCGTTGCGCCATCGGGTGCATGCTCGGCCCGGCCTCGGCGTCGCGGATCGTCGTGCCGGTGTAGGCGAGGAACACGTCGTCCAGGCTCGGCCGGGTGACGGTCACCGAGCGGATGCCGACGCCCAGGCGGTCGAACAACCGCGGCACGAAGCCCGCGCCGTCGGGCACCGCGATCGTCACCGCCCCCTCGCGCACCGCGCCCTCGAGCCCGAACTCCGTGCGCAGCGCCCGCAGCGCGGCCTCGTCGTCGTCGGTGGTGACGGTGACCCGGTCGGCCCCGACCTGGGCCTTCAGCGCGTCCGGGGTGTCGAGGGCGACGATCCGTCCCTCGTTCATGATCGCGATCCGGTCGCAGTGCTCGGCCTCGTCCATGTAGTGGGTGGTGACGAAGACCGTGATCTCCTCGCTGCGGTGCAGCTCCGCGACGTAGTCCCAGATCGACCCGCGGGTCTGCGGGTCGAGCCCGATGGTCGGCTCGTCGAGGAAGAGCACCTGCGGCGAGTGCAGCAGGCCGCGCGCGATCTCGAGGCGGCGCCGCATGCCGCCGGAGTAGGTCCGCACCTCGTCGGCCCGCCGGTCCCACAGCCCCACCATCCGCAGGACCTCCTCGCGCCGGCCGGGCGCGCGGCGGCGGTCGACCCCGTAGAGCTCCTGGTGGAACCGCAGGTTCTGCTCGCCGGACATCGGGCCGTCGAGCGTCGGGTCCTGGAAGACCAGCCCGATGCGGCGGCGCACCGCCGCACGGTCGCGCACGACGTCGAGCCCGACGACCTCGGCCTCGCCGGCGCTCGGCTCGACGAGCGTGCACAGGATGTTGATCGTGGTGGACTTCCCCGCCCCGTTGGGACCGAGGAAGCCGAAGGTCTCGCCGCGGGCGACCTCGAGGTCGATACCCCGGACCGCCTCGACCTGCTTCTCGCCGCTGCCGTAGCGCTTGACGAGGCCGCGGACGGAGACGGCCGGGCCGCTCGGCCCCGTGGTGGTGTCCATGCGTCCTCCCCCTAACAGTGTTAGAGACGCTACTCTGACGCTGTTAGAGACGGCAAGGAGGTTTCCGCGGTGGCGCGCCAGACCCTCACCCGCGACGACGTCGTCGACGCCGCGGTGGATCTCCTGGCCGAGGTCGGTCTCGAGGGGCTCTCGCTGCGCCGGCTCGCGCGCGAGCTCGGGGTCAGCGCACCGACGCTGTACTGGCACGTCGCCGACAAACGCACGCTGCTCGACCACGTCGCCGAGCGCCTGCTCGCCGACCAGTGGCAGGTCACGCCGCTCGCGCCGGGCGAGGACTGGGCGGACTGGCTGCGCGAGCGCGCCGTGCGCCAGTTCCGCGCCCTGGTCGCCCACCGTGACGCGGCCCTGGTGGTCGCGGGCAACCGCCCGACGGAGGCCTCGCTGCCGGCGGTGGAGCTGACGCTCGGCACCCTCGTCCGGGCGGGCTTCTCCCCCGCCGACGCGTTCGCGACCGTCCAGGCCGTCGGCAACCTCGTCATCGGCTCGGCGATCGAGTACCACGCCGAGCGCGACCGCGAGACCGGCGCGCCGGCGCGTCCCCCGGGCGCCTACCCGCACCTCGAGGCGCTCGCGCCTGTGCTCGCGGCGCGCACGGGCACGGCCGCCGACCACGAAGCCCCGTTCCGGCACGGTCTCGATCTCATGATCGCGGGGCTGCGCGCCGGGGCCGCGGCGCGGGCGGGGGGCTGAGCCTCAGTCCGTGCGGCGGCGCTGCTCGGTGCCCGGGATCGACGGGTTGTCCGAGTGCGCCTGCTCGGCGTCGGCGGACGCCTCGGCGCGGCGCTCCCGCTGCTCCGAGCCGGGCAGCGAGTCGTCGTCGGTCCGCGCGTGGCGCCCGCGCTGCTCGGTGCTCGCGATCGAGGTCGCGCTGTCGGCGTCGGCCGCCTCCTCCGCCTCGCGCTCGCGCCGGATCGCCTCGGGGATGGGCGGCGGACGCTCCTCATCGCCGGACCGGTCGTGCTCAGCCATCGGATCCCCTCTCGACGTCCCTGCCGATACCAGGAGACGCCACCGTCCGGCGCCGCGACGACGGCGTCAAGCGTCCGGACGGCGTCACCTGCCCGCGGGGAGCCCCACGGACGTCGCGGCGGCGTCGGCGACCGCGTCGAAGTAGGCGTCGCGGTCGGTCACGACGTTCTCGTACTGGCCGAAGAGCTCGAAGCCCACCGTGCCGAAGAGCTGGGTCCACGCGACGACGGCCGGCACCACCACCGGGCGGGAGAGCTCCGGCAGGACGTCGTCCCGCACCACCGGGGGCCAGCCGCCGACCGCGCCGGGGTCGCCGTGCTCCACGACGATGTCCGCGAGCACGACGCCGACGCGCCCGGCGGCCGGGATCGTCTCGGTCGGGGCGGCGTAGCCGGGGACGGGCGTGCCGTAGATCAGGCCGTACTCGGCCGGGTGCTCGTGCGCCCAGGCGCGCACGGCCCGCCACACCGCCCGCCACTGCGCCCGCGGGTCGGCGTCGGCGTCGCGCGCGGCCTCGGCGGCCTCCCCGATCGCGTCGTAGGCCTCGACGATCAGGCGCGTGAGGAGCTCGTCGCGGCTGGCCACGTAGCGGTAGACCGCCGACGACACCATCCCGACCTCGCGCGCCACCGAGCGCAGCGAGAGCGCCGCCGCGCCCTGCTCGGCGAGCTGGCGGCGCGCCTCGTCGAGGATCGCGCGGCTCGTCTCGGCTCGCGCCCGCGCACGGGCTCCGGGGGGCATGACCAGCATCCTGCCACGGATCGAGAGCAGTGCTCTTGACGAGGAGCGACTTTTCGAGAACACTGCTCTATAACGAGAGCATTGCTCTCGTCAGACGTCCCGAGGAGACACCGTGAACACCAGCCACTACCAGGCCCCCGGCCGCATCACCCGCCGCCTGATGAACCCCCTCGTGGCCGGCCTGACCCGCCTCGGCCTCCCGCTGGCGGGCTCCGCCGTGCTCGGGGTCCGCGGGCGCACCAGCGGCGAGGTGCGCACCACGCCGGTCAACCCGCTGACGTACGAGGGCCGCCGCTACCTCGTCGCCGCGCGCGGCCACACCCAGTGGGTGCGCAACCTGCGCGTCGCCGGCGAGGCCGAGCTGCACGTCGGGCGCCGCACCGAGACCGTGCGCGCCGTCGAGCTCGCCGACGCCGAGAAGGTGCCGGTGCTGCGCGCGTACCTGCGCGCCTGGGCGTGGGAGGTCGGCGCGTTCTTCGAGGGCGTCGGCGCCGACGCGAGCGACGCCGAGCTCGCGGCGATCGCGGACCGGCACCCGGTCTTCGCGATCACGACGGTGTGAGCCCGCCGTCGTTGGGTTACTGGCTGGTATCGCTCGCCAGGCGAGGGATACCAGCCAGTAACCGAGGCGCGCGCCACCCCGCCGCGACCTGCCCCACACCGAGCCCGCCGCTATCGTTCCGCCATGTCCGGTGATCGTGAGCACGAGCTGGTCCTGTTCGGCGCGACGAGCTTCGTCGGGGAGCTGACCGCCGCCTACCTGGCCCGCCACGCCCCGGCCGGCACACGGATCGCGCTGGCCGGCCGCTCCCGGCAGCGCCTCGAGGCCGTCCGCGACCGGCTGCCCGCCCCGGGCGGCGACTGGCCGCTGGTCGTCGCCGACACCTCCGACACCGGGGCGCTGGCCCGGATGGCCGCCGCCACCGACGTCGTCGCCACGACCGTCGGGCCCTACGCGAAGTACGGGATGCCGGTGGTCGAGGCCTGCGCCACCGCGGGCACCCACTACGCCGACCTCACCGGCGAGGTGCAGTTCGCCCGCGAGGCGATCGACCGCTTCGACGAGGTCGCCCGCGGCAACGGCGCCCGGATCGTCCACTCCTGCGGCTACGACTCGATCCCCTCCGACCTCGCGGTCCTCCTGCTGCACAGCCGTGTGCAGGCCGACGGCGAGGGCGAGCTCACCGACGTCACCGCCGTCGCCCGCATCCGCGGCGGCGTCTCGGGCGGCACCGTGGACTCGATGCGCGGGCTCGCCGACGCGGCGAAGGCCGACCGCTCGGTGTTCCGGCTGATGCGCGACCCCTTCGGCCTGAGCCCCGAGCGCGACGCCGAGCCCGACACCCGCCAGCCCAGCGACACGCCCACGCCGCACCGGCTGCACGGCCGCTGGGTGGCCCCGTTCGTCATGGCCTCGTACAACACCCGCATCGTGCGCCGCTCGAACGCGATCGCCGGCTACTCGTACGGCAAGGGGCTGCGCTACGGCGAGGTCATGGGTGTCGGCAGCGGCCCGGCCGGTGCCGTCGCCGCGGGCGCGGTGACCGCGGGACTCGGCGGCCTGCTCGCGGGGCTCTCGACGCCGGGCGTGCGCCAGCTGCTCGACCGCGTGCTGCCGAAGCCGGGCACGGGCCCGAGCGAGAAGACGCAGGAGAGCGGCTGGTTCCGCCACGACGTGGACGCGACCACCACGACCGGCGCCCGCTACACCGCCCGCGTCTCCGGCTCGGGCGACCCGGGCTACGCCGCGACCGCGGTGATGCTCGGCGAGAGCGCGCTGTGCCTCGCCCTCGACGGCGACCGCCTGCCGAACCGCACCGGCTCGCTGACCCCGGCCACGGCGATGGGCCCGGCGCTGGTCGAGCGTCTGCGCACGGCCGGGCACGTGTACGACGTCGCGCCGGCCTGATCCTCACCGCACGGGGAGCACGCGCGGCAGGACCGCGACGCAGGCCGCCGCGACGACGGCGTGCATCAGGGCGAGCCCGACGAGGTTGAGCACGCCCGCGCCGCCGGCGAGCACGACGGCGTCGGGGATCCACGAGACCACGAGCGCGACGGGGACCAGCACCCGCAGCAGCGCCGCCGGCCGCGCGGCGAGGCGACGGACCGCGGCCCACCCGGCCGTGCCGATCAGCACGCCGACGATGCTCATGCTGATCCAGGCCATGGCGGGCTCGAGCCCGACGGCCGGTCCCGTGACCAGCGCGGAGAGCGCCAGCGCGAGCAGCGCGTTGACGACGACCGCCCCGAGGGCGGCGACGGCGATCCCGCCGGCGAGGCGTGGTGTCGGGGCGGCGGCGGGGACGGCGCCCGCCGGCGGGGTGGCGATGGAGGTCATGGTGGAGCCTTCCCGGGTCCTGGGTTGCGTGTTCAACCCAACGACTTCGACTCTCCTCTGGGTTGCGTGTTCACGTCAAGCATCTCGTGGCACGATGGCCGCCGTGACGGAGACGCGGTGGCTCGACGACGACGAGCGCGCGGCCTGGGTGCTGCTGTGCAAGGTGCTGCTCGTGCTGCCCGGCGCGCTGGAGAGCCAGCTGGTGCGCGACGCCGACCTGACCCTGTTCGGCTACATGATCCTGGCGCGGCTGTCCGTGAGCCCGGAGGAGACGCTGCCGATCTCCGCGCTCGCCGAGATGGCGAACGGCTCGCTCTCGCGCACGTCCCACGCGGTGACCCGGCTCGAGCAGCGCGGCTGGATCCGGCGCACCGTGTGTCCGGGCACCGGGCGGCGCTACACCGTCGCCACCCTCACCGAGGAGGGCCGCGCGACGCTCACCGCGGCGGCGCCGGGGCACGTCGAGACGGTGCGGCGCCTCGTCGTCGACCCGCTGGGCCCCGAGCGGACGGTCGCGCTCGGGGCCGCCTGCGCGACGATCGCCGAGACCCTCGGGCTCCCGACCGAGCCGCTGGCCTAGGACGCTCGGACGACCCGCAGGCCGGGCGGGGCTCCCACGCTGATCAGCCGCTCGAGGGCGGCGGTGTCGAGGTGCTCGGCGACGAGGTCGCCGAGCAGGTCGAGCTGGGCGGCGCGGACGGCCGCGTAGGACGTGTCCGGCGCCGGGGCGAAGTCCCGCCCGGCCGCGGCGGCGACGCGGGCGAGCAGGCGGCGGCGCAGGGCGTCGTTCTCGAGCAGCCCGTGGGCGTGGGTGCCGAGCACGTGCCCGGCGTCGACGCCCTCGGGCGCGCCGTCGGCGAGCGTCACCAGCGGGGCGGCCGCATCGGACCGCAGCTCGCGCCCGTGGTGGATCTCGTAGAACGCCACGGGCTCGCCGAGCGCCGTGCCCTTCGGGGTGCCGAGGTGCTTGGCGACGTCGAAGGTGACCTCGAGGTCGAGCAGGCCCAGCCCGTCGACGGTGCCGGGCGCGGTCTCGACGCCGTGCGGATCGTGGATGCGCCGGCCCAGCATCTGGTAGCCGCCGCAGACACCGAGGACGGGCTTGCCCTCGCGGGCGTGCGCCACCACCGCGTCGGCGAGGCCGGTGGAGCGCAGCCAGGCCAGGTCCGCGACCGTCGTCTTCGAGCCGGGCAGGACGACGAGGTCGGCGTCGGCCAGGCGCGAGGGCTCGGTGACCCAGCGGACGGCCACCCCGGGCTCGGAGCTCAGGGCGTCCACGTCGGTGCCGTTGGACACCCGCGGCAGGCGCACGACGGCGACCCGCAGCCAGTCCCGGCCGGCGGGCGGCGCGGGCCGTCCGACGACGCCGTCGGCGACGTGGCCGAGCGAGTCCTCGGCGTCGATCCAGAGCTCGGGGCTCCAGGGGAGCACGCCGAGCGTCGGGCGCCCGGTGAGGTCCCGCAGCTGGTCGAGGCCGGGTGCGAGCAGGGCCGGGTCGCCGCGGAACTTGTTGACCACCCAGCCCGCGACGAGCGCCTGGTCGGCGGGCTCGAGCACCGCGAGCGTGCCGAACAGGTGCGCCAGCACGCCGCCACGGTCGATGTCACCGACCACGATCACGGGCAAGTCGGCGGCGCGCGCGAGGCCCATGTTGGCGATGTCGGTGGCGCGCAGGTTGATCTCGGCCGGGGACCCGGCGCCCTCGCAGATCACGACGTCGTGGTCGCGGCGCAGGTCGGCGAGGGTCCCGGTGACCACCTCGAGCAGCGCGGCCTTGCGCTCCCGGTAGCTCGCCGCCGACACGGTGCCGTCGACGACCCCGCGCACGACGACCTGCGAGCTGCGGTCGCTGCCCGGCTTGAGCAGGACCGGGTTGAACCGGACGCTGGGCTCCAGCCCGCACGCCGCGGCCTGCAGCGCCTGCGCGCGCCCGATCTCCCCGCCGTCGGCGCACACCACGCTGTTGTTCGACATGTTCTGCGCCTTGAACGGCGCCACGTCGACGCCGCGGCGGTGCAGCCACCGGCAGATGCCGGCGACGAGGACGCTCTTGCCCGCGTCGGACGTCGTCCCGGCGACGAGCAGCGAGCCCTTCACCGTGGCCCGGCTCCGCTGCGCCTCGCGTCCGGTCACCACTCGGGGAGGCCGGCGAGGCCGGGCAGGCCGTCGAGGGAGTGCTCGTTCTTCTCCGCCCGGTAGTTCCGCAGCCACTCCGGGCTGCGTCGCTCGGCCCAGGAGTCGAGCAGCTCGCGGTCGCTCTCCAGGGTCATGCGCGGCACGGCGTACCCGCAGGCGTCGGCGACGCGGGTGACGTCGACGGTGACGACGCCGCGCGCCTCCGTGCGCCGCGACGCGAGGCCCATCGCGAACGGCTCCAGGGCCGCGTCGAACCCGGGCTCCCCGTGGGTCACGACGCGGCCGTGCCCGTGCAGGCGCACGACGTTCGGCGTGCCGTCGAAGGAGCAGAACATGACGCAGATGCGGCCGTTCTCGCGCAGGTGGGCCGTGGTCTCGATGCCGCTGGCGGTCATGTCGACGTAGGCGAACGTGTGGTCGTCGAGCACCCCGAACGTCCCCCGCAGCCCCTTGGGCGAGACGTTGACCAGCCCGTCGCCCGCCAGCGGGGCGGTGCCGACGAAGAACACCGGCTGCTCGCCGATCCACCGGGCCAGGCGCGGCTCGATGCGCTCGTAGACCTTCGCCATGCCCGGCAATCTCGCACGCCCCGCCGCGGGGTGCACGGGTGATTCAGGTGACCCCGAGCTCGCCGCCGACCTCGAGGTCGACCAGCACGCCCCGGTCGCGGGTACGGACGTCGAGGGCCGTGGCACCGCCGCCGGGGCTCCCGGCGTCGACGTCCTTCGGGACCGCGGACAGGTCGCGGGCGGTCAGGGCGACGACCCGCTCCCCCGCCGCGTCCTCCCGCACCGTCTCGGTCAGCAGGCGGAGTCGGTGGATGCGGCCGGTCGTGGGGTGGCCGTCGAGGGGGTCGACGACGAGGTCGCCGCGCAGCCGCACGGGCCCCTCGACGCGGCGCGGGGCGTCCCACACGGCGCGGAAGTCCTCGCCCGTGAGGTCGGTGGACCCGCCGGGTCCGGGCCGGGGCGCGGCGTGGGCGTCGACGACGTCGGACCAGCCCGCGGGCCGGGCGACGTCCGGGGCGTCGTGCTCGACGAAGCGCAGGCGCCACGTCCGGACCTGCCGGATGGACGCGAGCGGACAGGCGCGGGCACGGATCACCGCGGCGGGCAGCAGGATCGGCAGCGAGCGCACGTCCCCCACGATGACCGACGGCGCGGTGATCGTCCTGCCGGGCTCAGCGGTGCCGGTTGGGCCGGCGGGCGAGGGCCTCGAACGCCGGGCACTCGACCACCTCGACGCCGGCCGCCGCCAGCCGCGCCGCACCCGACGGCGTCCCGACGAACAGCGGCGGCTCGCGCCAGGCCATGACGACCCGGCCGATGCCCGCGTCGAGGATGTGCTGGGCGCACGTGACCGGGCGGGAGGCGCGCTGCCCGCAGGGTTCCAGCGACGTGTAGATCGTGGCGCCGGGCAGCCGCGGGTCGTCGCGGTCGACGTCGCGCAGCGCGACCTCCTCGGCATGGTCGAGGACGTCGTCGCGACGGCTGTGGCCCGTCGCCAGCACCGTGCCGTCGGCGGCGACCACGACGCAGCCCACCGAGAACGCCGACGCCGACGGCGGGCAGCGCTCCGCGAGCGTGCAGGCCTCGGCCAGCCAGCGGGCGTCGGTGTCGCCGAAGCGGTAGCGCAGCAGCACGTCCTGCCCAACGGGGCGGGTCTCGACGAGGTGCGCCGCGGTCGGCGCCCCGGTGAAGCGCGGACCGTCGCCGACCAGCTGCGGGGCCACCACCAGCTGGAGCTCGTCGACGACGCCGGCGGCGAAGAACTCCCGGTGCACCGCGGCGCCGCCCTCGACCATGAGGCGCAGGACGCCGTGGGCGGCGAGCTCGCCGAGCACGTGGCCGGGGTCGCCCGCGAGCACGACGGTGTCGGCGAGGTCGCGGCCCTCGGTGAGGACGCGGGCCCCGGGGTCGACGGGCCTCGACGAGAGCACCACCCGCAGCGGCGAGGGACCGAGTCCCCGGTCGACGCGGTCGGCGCGCCGCGCGGGCGAGCGGACGAGCAGCCGGGGGTCGTCGGCGCGCACCGTGCCGGCGCCGACGAGGATCGCGTCCACCCCGGCCCGCTCGGCGTCGACCCGGTCGAGGTCGGCGGCACCCGACAGCACGAGCCGCCGCGGCGAGGCGTCGTCGAGGAAGCCGTCGACCGACACCGCCGCCGAGGCGAGCACGTGCGGGCGCGTCATCGCCGCGTCATCGGCGTGTCGTCGTCGCGAGCATGTGGCGATCCTGGCCTCTCACGCCAGGAAAGCCGCATCGCTCGCACCGCCGGGCGCGCCTCACGGGAGCGTGAGGATCTCGCTGCCGGTGTCGGTGACGAGGATCGTGTGCTCGAACTGGGCGGTGTGCGACTTGTCCTTGGTCGTCACCGTCCACCCGTCGTCCCAGATGTCGTAGTCGATCGCGCCGCGCGTGATCATCGGCTCGATCGTGAACGTCATCCCGGGCTCGAGCATCTCCTGGCGCGAGGGGTCGTCGTAGTGCACCACGACGAGCCCGGAGTGGAACGCGCGCCCGATCCCGTGCCCGGTGAAGTCGCGCGCGACGCCGTAGCCGAAGCGGTTGGCGTAGGACTCGATGACCCGGCCGACGACGTTGAGCTCACGGCCGGGCTTCACCGCCCTGATCGCCCGCAGGGTCGCCTCGTGGGTGCGCTCGACGAGCAGGCGGTCCTCCTCGTCGACGTCACCGGCGAGGAACGTGGCGTTGGTGTCGCCGTGGACGCCGCCGATGAAGGCGGTGACGTCGATGTTCACGATGTCGCCGTCCTCGATCACGGTCGAGTCCGGGATGCCGTGGCAGATGACCTCGTTCAGCGAGACGCAGCACGACTTCGGGAAGCCGCGGTACTCCAGCGTCGAGGGGTAGGCGCCCTGGTCGACGAGGAACTCGTGCACCGCGCGGTCGACCTCGTCGGTGGTGACGCCGGGCTTCACCGCCTCGCCGCCGACCTGCAGCGCCTGCGCGCCGACCTTCCCGGCCACCCGCATCGCTTCGATGATCTCGGGCGGCTGCACCCACGGGTCGGTGCTGCGCGCGGGCGCCGGTCTGCCGACGTACTCGGGGCGGGGGATCGGGGAAGGGACCGGGCGCAGCGGCGTCTGCTGCCCCGGCCGCAGCGGAGCGCGGACCGGCATGCATCCCAGCGTAGGCGCCCGTGCCGGGGCCGGGGCGGGCCCGGCAGGCGATCACGTCCACGCGCCACCCCCGCAGCGCCCTGCCACCCGTCCGTGGCGGGCAGCGGTGGCGCCGCGCACGCAACTGTCCGACGAGCGAAATCAGTGGCCAGGCGAATCGGTGACGATCGACGCAGGTGATCACCGGTGCGCGCCCCGGCACGATCCGGATCGCGAAAGGGTTCGTACACGATGGAGTGAGACGGATCGTGACGCTCTGGCGACTTTCCGTGAGCCGGTCCCATCATTTCTCCCCGTCGGTCCGGACGGCTGACGACAATGATCATTCGAGGGGGACAGAACCGTGGACCGGAGAATTGCTGCGATCGTCGTCTCGACGTTCGCGGCCGGGGCGATCTCGATCATCCCGGCGACCGCCCTCGCGGGCGAGGTCCCCCCGCCGGTCCCGGGCCCGGCCGGTCCGGCGGGTCCCCCGGGTCCGGCCGGTCCGGCCGGTCCTGCGGGGCCGCCCGGGGAGATCGGGCCCGCCGGCCCGGCCGGGCCGCCCGGGGCGACGGGCGCCGTCGGGGCGGCCGGCGCGATCGGTCCGGCCGGTCCGGCCGGTCCGCAGGGACCGCAGGGCGACGAGGGCCCCCAGGGACCGCTCGGCGAGACGGGCCCGGTCGGCGCCGGCGGTGCCGACGGTGCCGACGCCGTCGCCGGCGGGCAGGCCGGCGGTCAGGCCGGGGCCGGCAGCGACGTCGACGCCGGCGGCGGGGCGTCGGCGAGCGCCGGCGCGAACACCGGCGGCGGGGCCGACACCGGCGGCGGAGCCGGGGCCGGCGGCAGCGCCTCCGCCGGCGCGAACGCGGACGCCGGGAGCGGCGCGGACGCCGACACCGGGTCCGGCACGGACATCAACATCAACGTGACGCCACCGGCTGACGACGCGGCGTCCGGTGATGCCGGGGCCGCGTCCGGGACCGGCGGCAGCGCGAGCGCCGACGCCGGGACCAGCGGAAACGCGGACGGCGGCGCCGGGGGCACCGCCGCCGCGAACGCCGGAGCGGGCACCGGCGCCGACACCGGGGACGGGGGCGCAGGCGGGGGAACGGCGGACGCGGGCGCCGGATCGACGGCGGGGGGCGCGGCGGACGCCGGGACCTCCGCAGGCGCCCAGGCCGGGACGGGTGCCGGCGGCACCGCCGGCGTCGGGGTGGACGCGACGACCGTCCCTGCCCCGGCCGGAGCGGCGGGCTGATCGTCCGCGGGTGGTCGACCGGCCGGTCCGGGTGGGGCGCCGACCCACGGCGTCCCGCCCAGCCGGTCACCGCGCAGGCAGGTCGGATCGGACGGGATCGGGGTGGACGGCGTGGTGCTCGGACGACGACGGCGGCGGCACGGTCGGGGGCGCGTGGCCGTGCTCGCGGTCCTGCTGTCGCTGGGCGATCTCGGGGCGGCGGCGCTGCTGCCGGCGACCGCGGTCGCGGAGGACGGCGTTCCCTGCGCCCAGCCCGCCCGGGCGTGCGTCGACCTCTCCGACCAGAAGGCCTGGCTGCTCGACGGCGAGGGCGGGGTCCTGCGCGGCCCGGTGCCGATCACGTCCGGGATTCTCTCGGAGCCCACACCGGCCGGGCAGTTCTCGGTGACGAGCAAGGACATCGACCACGTCAGTGGCATCACGAATACGCCGATGCCCTATTCCGTGTTCTTCGACCATCGCGGCCGCGCTTTTCACGAGGGCAGCCTGCAGAATCCGTCGCTGGGCTGTATCCACCTCTCCCACGACGATGCCGTCGCTTTCTACGATTCGCTCGATGTCGGCGAACCGGTGGAGATTCAGCCGTGAGTGTCGGCCACCGGTGACGCCGGGTCACCGACTGTCCGGATCACGCACGCGCGGACGACGCGCGCCGGCACGGACGGCCGTGCGGCGCCCGCTCAGGCCCGTCGGGAGCGCACGAAGCGTGCGACCGCCCGCCACCCGAGGACCAGCACCCCGAGCGAGACGGTCGCCACGACAGCGAAGGACACCGGCAGCCGGCCGGTGAACGCGGCACGCAGGGGCAGGCCGACGACGACCGCGCCGGCCCAGACCGCGAGGCCCGAACCCCAGGCGAGCGGGTCGCGCCACGTGCGCCCGGCGAGCGTCGCGACCGCGGCGCCGGCGACGAAGGGCGCGGCGGTGAGCAGGGTGCCGGTGAGGTCCTCGGCGTGGCTGGCCCGGCCGAGCGCCGCGAAGGCGACGACCGCGACGGCGTCGAGGGCGATCCACGCCCGCCGGGTGGGCGGTGCCGTGGTGGTCACTAGAAGAGGACCGTCGCGAACGCCCCGACCTGTTCGAACCCGATGCGCTCGTAGGCGCGGCGGGCCGGGGTGTTGAACGCGTTGACGTAGAGGCTCGCGACGCGCCGGGCGCGCACGAGGTGCGCGACGACCGCGGCGGTGCCGGCCTGGCCGAGGCCCCGGCCGCGCCACTCGGGGTGCACCCACACGCCCTGGATCTGGCCGACCCGCGAGGAGAGGGCGCCGATCTCGGCCTTGAACACGACCTCGCCCTGCTCGAAGCGCACGAACGCCCGCCCGGCGCCGATCAGTTCGGCGACGCGGGCCCGGTAGCCGGCGCCGCCGTCGCCGAGGCGCGGGTCGACGCCGACCTCCTCGAGGAACATCGCGATCGCCGCCGGCAGGTAGCGCTCGAGCTCGTCGGGGCGGGTCTGGCGCACCGCCGGGTCAGGGGTGACCAGCGGCGTCCCCGCCGTGGCCATCAGCGGCTGGTCGGGACGGACCTCCCGCGCGGTGTCCCAGTGCTCCCGCAGCTCCTCCCACAGCGGGAGCACGAGCTCGCGCCGACCGACCAGCGACGAGCACGCCCGGCGCTGGCGACGGGCGCGTTCGGCGAACTGGCGCACCTCCGCCCGGTCGCCGCGCAGGGGCACCAGATTGGCCCCGGAGAAGCACAGACCGTCGAGACGTCCGCCCACGCCCCACAGCTCACCGCCGAGGCGCCAGGGCTCGACCCCGACCGTCTCGACCCGCGAGGCGACCATGCACGTGGCGACGGGATCGGCGTCGAGGGCGCTCCGCACCTTGGACCGGTCCCGGTCGTCGAGCAGCCGCGCACCGGCGGTACGGAGCACTCCATCAGCCTGCCACGTCCGGGGCAGGAACACCCAGTCCGGTCGCCCGCCCGCCGACCCGTGTCCCCCCGTCGGCGCGTCACACGAGCGCGGGCCGTTCGTAGGCCTGACCGAGGACGTGGTGATCGAGGAAGGCCCAGACCGTGCGGTACCAGAGCTTCGCGTCACCGGGGGCGAGCACCCAGTGGTTCTCGTCGGGGAAGTAGAGGAACTGCGACGGCACGCCGCAGCGCTGCAGGTCGTACCAGAGCCGCAGGCCCTCCGAGATCGGGACGCGGTAGTCCTTGTCGCCGTGGATCACGAGCATCGGCGTGCGGACGGCGCGCACGTGCCGGTGGGGCGAGTGGGCGTCGTAGCGCTCGCGGTCGTCGAGCGGGTCGCCCCACTCGCGGCGCCAGTGGAACGAGGCGTCCGTGGTGCCGACGAAGCCGTCGAGGTGCCAGATGCTGGCGTGGGTCACGATCGCGTCGAAGCGGTCGGTGTGCCCGGCGACCCAGTTGGCCATGTAGCCGCCGAACGAGCCGCCCATCGCCGCGACCTTCGTCGCGTCGATGTCGTCGCGGGCGGTCGTCGCGTCGGTGACCGTCATCAGGTCGGTGTAGGGCAGCTCGCCCCAGGCGCCCGTGGCGGGGTCGAGGAACTCCTGCCCGTACCCGGTGGACAGCCGCGGATCGGGCAACAGGACCGCCCAGCCGCGGGCGGCCATGAGCCACGGGTTCCACCGCCACGACCACGCGTTCCAGCTGGACAGCGGCCCGCCGTGGATCCAGAGCACGAGCGGCGCGGGGGACGATGCCGACGCCCCGCCGGGCAGGACGAGCCACGCGCGCAGCGGGGTGCCGTCCGCGGCGGTGGCGTGCATCTCGGTGAGGGCGCCCGGGAGCGGGTCGATCTCGGTGACGCCCCGCAGCGGCGCGGGCTCCTGGTCGGGCGCCTCGGGGTCGAGACGCACCGGCGTCGGCGGCGCGTCCACCGCGGCGCGCAGCGCGTAGAGCGCCGTCCCGTCGGCGGCGGCCACGACGTCGGTGTAGGTCCCGCTGCGGGTCAGACGGGTCACGGTGCCGTCGGTGATCGAGACCCGAAGCACCGGCCCGTGCCCCGCCTCGTCGACGACGACGTGGACGGCGTCACCGGCGGGGGCGGCCGTCAGGCCGCGGACCTGACGGTCGCCCTCGGGCAGCACGTCGACCTCGTGGCCGTCGTCCAGCGACCGCGCCCGCAGCGTGTGCGCCATGCCCCGCCCGGGCCGCGGGTGGCGCTCGCGGACCCAGAGCAGCCAGCGCCCGTCCGGCGTGATCAGCGGGGACTCGTGGTCGGCACCGGGCTCGTCACCGACCATCGTCGTCCCGTCGGGCCCGTGGAGCGTGAGCCGGCGCCGCCAGGAGGCCGGGTCGGCCGGGTCCGGGACGTCGCCGACCACGGCGACCGTGCGCCCGTCGGGGCTGATCGCGCTGCCGCCGAACCGCTCGCCGGCGTGCGGCGCGACGTGCTCGGGCTCGCCGTAGGTCGCGTCCGGGTCGTCGGGGTCGGGCGGGGCGCAGCGCTGCAGGTGGGCGCGGCCCGGGCCGAGGTCGTGGTCCCAGAAGCGGACCGGGAACTCGGTGTGCAGCCGCGCCGACACCCCCGCCGACTCGCGCGCCTCCTTCTGCTCGGCCGCGTCACCATCGACCGGCTTCGGGGTGACGAGCGTCAGCGTGCCGGCGTCGCGCGCGACCGCGAACCCGCTGATCCCGCCCGGCCGCTCGGCGACCGGGCGCGCCTCGCCCCCGCCGGCGGGTAGGAGCCACAGGGCCGCCGTGTCCTCGGTGGGCTTCTCGGCCGTGGTGTCGGGGCGCCGCGAGGTGAAGAGGAGGTCGCCGGCCGGGGTGAAGGCCGCGGACGACTCCCCCGCCGACGAGCGGGTCAGCCGCCGCGGTGCCTGCTTGCCGCCGGGGTCGATCTCCCAGAGCGACGTGCCGTAGGACTTGCCGTCCGCGGAGAGCTCCGAGACGGTCGTGACGAGGCGCGTCCCGTCCGGGGACAGCGCGAGCCCGGCGCAGCGGCGGGCGGCGGCGAAGGCGTCGAGGTCGTCGAACGTGCTCACGCCCTCCATGGTGCCCTGCGGGCACGTGAGCAGTTCGGGGTGCCAGGGCACTCCGAACTGCTCACGCGCGCGCCGCGCACAGCGCCCGCGCGGCCCGCGTCGCCCGGGTCGGGGTGTCCTCGTCGGTGACCCGGTCGGCGCTGAGGAACCCGTCGCGGTCGAGCGTCGCGTAACCGTGGGCCAGCGCCACCACCTGCTCGACCAGCCGCAGCGCCTCGTCCGGTGAGGTCCGGACCTCGCGGGCCAGCCCGATGAGCACGTCCATGACCGTGCGGCCGGCGCGGGCGAGATCCTCGTCGCCGAGCCGGAGGTCCGGGGCGAAGAGCACGTCGAGGCCGATCCCCCGCCGCACGACGAACGCGGCGTAGCCGCCCGTCGCGGCCGCGAGCCGCGAGGCGGGGTCGCCGGCGGCGTCCGCCGCGCGCCGCAGGTCGTCGGCGAGCTCTCCCGCCGCGCGGGTGGCGATCGCGGCGAGGAGACGGTCGCGGTCGCCGAAGTGCCGGTAGGGCGCCGCCGTGCTCACCCCGACCCGCCGCGCGAGCTCGGCGACGGAGAACCGCGCCGGACCGGACTCGGCCAGCAGCGCCAGGCCCGCCTCGACCAGGGCCGCCGGCAGGTCACCGTGGTGGTAGGCCGCCCGTCGGGTCGCCGCCATCGCCCTCCCCCTCGATGTGATAGACCTCTTACCGTAGCGTGTCAGAGGGTTGTCACATCGGAGGTGCCGCGATGGACGACGGCGTGGCGGGCAAGGTCGTCGCGATCACCGGGGCGAGCGCCGGGATCGGCGCCGCCACCGCACGGGTGCTCGCGGGGCGCGGCGCGCGGCTGGTGCTCGCGGCACGGCGCACGGAGCAGCTCGGGGCCGTCGCCGCGGAGATCGGCGGGGACGTCGTCACCCGGGCCACCGACGTGCGCCGTCGCGAGGACCTCGCGGAGCTGGTCGCGCTCGCCCGGGAGCGGTTCGGGCGCCTCGACGTGCTGGTCGCGAACGCCGGCGTGGGCCACGTCGCCCCGCTGGACGACCTCGCGGTCGACGACTGGGACGCGATGGTCGACGTCAACCTGCGCGGGTTCCTGCACGGTGTCGCGGCCGCCCTGCCCGTCTTCCGGGCGCAGGGCAGCGGCCACTTCGTGACCGTCGTGTCGACCGCCGGGCTGCGGATCGTGCCCGGCCAGGCCGTCTACGCCGCGACGAAGAACGCGGTGCGCACCGTGTCCGAGGGGCTGCGCCAGGAGGCCGGCGCGGACCTGCGCGTCACCGCCGTCTCGCCGGGGGTGACCGACACGGACTTCGTCACCGGCGGCGACGCCGAGACGACCGCGCGGTACCGGGCGATGGCCATGCCGCCGGACGCCGTGGCGCGGGCCGTCGCCTACGCGATCGAGCAGCCGGCCGGCGTCGACGTCGGCGAGATCGTCGTGCGCCCGACCGCCCAGGCGTGACCGGATCCCAGGGTGATCGAAGTACCGATACGGACGCTGAGCGTCTGTGACGGCACTTCGCTGACAAACCTCAGCCGACGGTCACCGTCGGGGCGCCGCCGGCCTGGCCGCCGGCGAGCTCGTCGTCGCCGGACTCCTCGGCGAGGCGCAGGGCCTCCTCGATGAGCGTCTCCACGATCTGCGCCTCGGGCACGGTCTTGATGACCTCGCCCTTGACGAAGATCTGGCCCTTGCCGTTGCCGGAGGCGACGCCGAGGTCGGCGTCGCGCGCCTCGCCCGGGCCGTTGACGACGCAGCCCATGACGGCCACGCGCAGCGGGACCTCCATGCCCTCGAGCCCGGCGGTCACCTCGTCGGCGAGCTTGTAGACGTCGACCTGGGCGCGCCCGCAGGACGGGCAGGACACGATCTCGAGCTTGCGCGGGCGCAGGTTCAGCGACTCGAGGATCGAGAGCCCGACGCGGACCTCCTCGATCGGCGGCGCCGAGAGCGACACGCGGATGGTGTCGCCGATGCCGCGGCTCAGGAGGGCCCCGAAGGCGGTCGCCGACTTGATCGTGCCCTGGAACGTCGGCCCGGCCTCGGTGACGCCGAGGTGCAGCGGGTAGTCGCACTGCTCGGCGAGCAGCTCGTAGGCGCGCACCATCGTCACCGGGTCGTGGTGCTTCACCGAGATCTTGATGTCGTGGAAGTCGTGCTCGGCGAAGAGCGAGGCCTCCCACAGCGCCGACTCGACCAGCGCCTCGGGCGTGGCCTTGCCGTGCTTGGCCATGATCCCCGGCTCCAGCGAGCCCGCGTTGACCCCGATCCGGATCGGCGTCCCCGCGTCCTTCGCGGCCCGGGCGATCTCGCCGACCTTGTCGTCGAACTTCTTGATGTTGCCGGGGTTCACGCGCACCGCGGCGCACCCCGCGTCGATCGCGGCGAACACGTACTTCGGCTGGAAGTGGATGTCGGCGATCACGGGGATGCCGGACTTCGTCGCGATCGCCGGCAGCGCCTCGGCGTCGTCGGCGGACGGGACCGCGACGCGCACGATGTCGCAGCCGGCCGCGGTGAGCTCCGCGATCTGCTGGAGCGTGGAGTTGATGTCCGCGGTCAGCGTGGTGGTCATCGACTGCACGGACACGGGGTGGTCGCTGCCGACACCGACACCGCCCACGTCGAGCTGGCGGGTCCGGCGGCGCGGCGCGAGCACGGCGGGTGCTTCGGGCAGCCCGAGATCGATGGTCATCTCTCTCCCGTACTGGAGGACCTGACGTCTCCAGTGTCCTACAGCGTCGCGACGCTCGCCGGTGGCGAGTCTTACAGCGGGGCTAAAGGCCCAGGTCGATCGGGTTGACGATGTCCGCCAAGATCACCAGCAGGCCGTAGGCCATGATCACCGCCGCGAACCCGACGCCGATCGGCATGAGGCGGGCCAGGTCCACCGGCCCGGGGTCGGGGCGACCGCGCAGACGGGCGATCCGCTTCTTGACCGCCTCCCACAGCGCCGGCAGCACGTGCCCGCCGTCCAGCGGCAGGATCGGCAGCAGGTTGAGCAGGCACAACGACAGGTTCACCGCGGCGAGCAGGTTGAGGAAGATCGAGACCTCGACCGCCACGGGGCGTTCCTGCTCGAGCACCTGGCCGCCCATGACCGACACGCCGACGAGGCTCACCGGCCCGTTGGCCTCGCGCTCCTCGCCCAGGAACACCGCCCCGAACAGCGCCGGCACCTTCTGGGGCAGCCGGGCGATCGCGTACACCGAGCCCTCGAGCATCTCCCCGATGCGGTCGGTGACCTGGCCCACGCTCTGCCGCGTCACGGGCTGGATCGGCTCGAGGCCGAGGAACGAGGCGGTCACGAACCGGGTGTCGGCGCCGAGCGGCCGGTCCAGGTCGGGCACCTGGTTCTCGATCAGCGTCGGGTACAGCGTCAGCTGCTGGCCGCCGCGCTCGACGACGACCGGCACGGTGCCGCGGGCGTCCCGGATGGCGCGCTGGAGGCTCTCCCAGTCCGGGTAGCTCTGCCCGTCGAAGCTCACGATGCGGTCGCCGGGGAGGAAGCCGGCCTCGGCGGCCGGCGTACGCGGCGCCCCCGGCGGGCAGCCGGGCCCGGCCTGCGAGGCGGGGACCACGCACTCGCTGACGGCGTTGACCACCGGCTGCGGGGTGGCGATGCCGAAGCCCATGAGCACGACGGCGAAGAGGACCACCGCGAGGACCAGGTTCATGAACGGGCCCGCGAGCATGACGATGATCCGCTGCCAGGGCTTGCGGGTCCAGAACTGGCGGTCCTCGTCGCCGGGCTCGAAGTCGCGCACGGAGTCGGCGCGGACGTCGTCGACCATGCCCTGGAACGGGCCCGACCGGCGGCTGCGCCCGATCCGCTCGCCGGGCGCCGGCGGGATCATCCCGATCATGCGGATGTAGCCGCCGAGCGGGACCGCCTTGAACCCGAACCGCGTCTCGCCCTTCTTGACCGAGACCAGCGTCGGGCCGAAGCCGACCATGAACTCGGGCACGCGGATGCCGAAGAGGCGGGCGGTGGAGTAGTGGCCGAGCTCGTGCCACGCGATGGAGAGCAACAGTCCCAGCGCGAAGAGCACGATCCCGAGGACGAGCATCACGGCGGCCCACGGTAGACGCGCCGGTGGTGTGCCCTGCGTGGGGTGGCCTCCTGCGGTCTCGTCACGCCACCGCGACGGCCAGCAGCTCCCCCGCCCGGCGGCGCGCCCAGGCCTCGGCGGCGTGCACGTCGTCGACGTCGCGGGGCTCGGCGGCCCACTCCCCGGCGTCGGCGAGGACCGCGGCGAGGGTCTCGTCGATGCCCGTCCACGCGCAGCGCCCGGCGAGGAAGGCCGCCACGGCCTCCTCGTTGGCGGCGTTGAACACCGCCGGCTGACAGCCGCCGGCGTCGCCGGCCGCCCGCGCCAGGTCGAGCGCGGGGAACGCCGCGGTGTCGACGGGCTCGAAGGTCCAGCTCGTCGGGTCGGCGAACGTCTCGGGGCGGCTCGCGCCGGCCAGCCGGTCGGGCCACGCCAGGGCGAGCGCGATGGGCATGTGCATGTCGGGCGGGCTGACCTGGGCGATCGTGGCGCCGTCGGTGAACGTGACCATCGAGTGGATCATCGACTGGGGGTGCACCACGACGTCGATCCGCGCGTAGGGCACCCCGAAGAGCAGGTGCGCCTCGATGAGCTCCAGACCCTTGTTGACCAGCGTCGACGAGTTCAGCGTCACCACCGGGCCCATCGCCCAGGTCGGGTGGGCCAGCGCCTGGTCGACGGTGACGCCGCGGAGCTCGTCGCGTGTCCGGCCGCGGAACGGGCCGCCCGACGCGGTGAGCACGAGCCGCGCGACCTCGTCCGGCGCGCCCCCGCGCAGGCACTGCGCGAGCGCCGAGTGCTCGGAGTCGACCGGGACGATCTGCCCGGGTGCGGCGGCCCGCGTGACGAGCGGGCCGCCGGCCACCAGCGACTCCTTGTTGGCCAGCGCCAGCGTCGAGCCCGCGGCCAGCGCGGCCAAGGTCGGCGCCAGGCCCCGCGAGCCGTCCATCGCGTTGAGCACCGTGTCCGCGCCGCCGCCGGCCAGCTCGGTGGCGGCGTCGGGGCCGGCCGTGACGGTGACACCCGCCCCGACCCGCGCCCGGAGGTCCTCGGCGGCGGCCGGCTCGGCGACCGCGACGGCGGGCACGCCGAACTCGGCGGCCTGGGCGGCGAGCAGGTCGGGCCGCCCGCCCCCCGCGGCGAGGCCGGTGACGACGAAGCGGTCCGGGTGGGCGCGGACGAGGTCGAGGGCCTGGGTGCCGATCGACCCGGTCGAGCCGAGGACGACGATCCGGCGCGGTGTGCTCATCGCGCCTCATCATCACCGGCGGCTGCCACGCGCGGTAGTGAGGCGCACGGTAGGTTGGGCGCGCCCCCGGAACCACCGACCCCAGGAGCCCCCTCGTGGCCTCGAACAGCCCGGCCCGGCAGGAGCACGGCGCCGGAGTCGCGCACCACGACGATCACCACGCGCCCGCGGTGGTCGTCAACGGCGTGTCGTCCGACGACGAGCCCTCGGTCGAGTGGGGCTGGCACGGCCACTACCCGAAGGTCGCCCGCCTGGCCGGCTTCGTCGTGGCCGCGGTCCTGCTGATCATGCTGTGGGGCAACCACGTGGGCAAGCAGGAGGACATCTGGCTGATCGCCCTCGCGATCGGCTTCTTCGCTCTCTCGCTCGGCGCGATCATCCGTTCGCGGACGTCCTGGCGGCGGTGAGCGCACCGCCCGCCGCGCCGCCCGACCGGCATCCGCGGTCGTCGGCGATGCGGCGCTGGCTGCTCGACGGCCTGACCACCCGCGGCGCCCAGTACTCGGGCCCGCACGCGAAGCCCCGACCGGAGAACGAGGGCAAGCCGTGGTGGCGCGTCATGTGCCTCACCGGCGTCGACTACTTCTCGACGCTGGGCTACCAGCCCGCCGTCGCGGTCGTCGCCGCCGGGGTGATCTCCCCGATCGCGACGCTCGTCCTCGTCGTGGTGACGCTGGCGGGCGCCCTGCCGATCTACCGCCGCGTCGCCCGCGAGAGCCCGCACGGCGAGGGCTCGGTCGCGATGCTCGAACGGCTGCTCTCGTACTGGTGGGCGAAGCTGCTGGTGCTGGTCCTGCTGGGCTTCGCGGTCACCGACTTCCTCATCACGATCACGCTCTCCACGGCCGACGCCACCGCCCACATCGTCGAGAACCCACTGGTCGGCGGGGCGCTGCACGGCTGGGAGGTGCCGCTGACGTGCGCGCTGGTGGTGCTGCTCGGCGTGGTGTTCCTCATGGGGTTCGCCGAGGCGGTCGGCATCGCCGTCGTCGTGGTCGGGGTGTTCCTGGCGCTCAACCTCGTGGTGGTCGCCGGGGCGCTCTACCGCATCGCCACCGAGCCCGTCCGGATCGCCGACTGGGGCGAGGCGCTGACCACCCAGCACGGCAATCCCGTGATCATCGTGGCGATCGCCCTCGTCGTGTTCCCGAAGCTGGCGCTGGGCCTGTCCGGCTTCGAGACCGGCGTGGCCGTCATGCCGCTGGTGCGGGGCGCGCCGGGCGACACCCACCGCGACCCGGCCGGGCGGATCGCCGGGGCCCGCAAGCTGCTCACCACCGCGGCGCTGATCATGAGCGTCTTCCTGGTGACCTCGAGCTTCGCCACGACGCTGCTCATCCCGCTCGACCAGTTCGGGCCGACCGGCCAGGCCAACGGTCGCGCGCTCGCCTACCTCGCGCACGAGCAGTTCGGCGCGGTCCTCGGCACCGTCTACGACCTCTCGACGATCACGATCCTCTGGTTCGCCGGCGCCTCGGCGATGGCCGGGCTGCTCAACCTCGTGCCGCGCTACCTGCCCCGCTACGGCATGGCACCGAACTGGGCGCGCGCCGTGCGGCCGATGGTGCTGGTGTTCACGGCCTGCGCGATCGTCATCACGATCGTCTTCGACGCGAGCGTCGACGCCCAGAGCGGCGCGTACGCCACCGGCGTGCTCGTGCTCATCACGTCGGCCGCGATCTCGGTGACGCTCTCGGCGCGCAAGAAGGGCCAGCGCGGGGCGACCGTCGGCTTCGGGATCATCGCCGTCGTCTTCGTGTACACGACTGTCGCCAACATGATCGAGCGCCCGGAAGGCCTGCGGATCGGCCTGCTGTTCGTGGCGGCGATCTTCGTCGTGTCGTTCGCCTCGCGCGCGCTGCGCAGCACCGAGCTGCGGGTCTCGGCGGTGCACCTGGACAAGACCGCGCGGCGCATCGTGCGCGAGGCCCACGAGAAGGACCCGCACGCCGCGATCCGCCTGGTCGCCAACGAGCCGGACCGCCGCGACCGCCGGGAGTACGAGGACAAGGAGCTCGAGGAGCGCTACGACCACCACATCCCGTCCGGAGACGTGATCGTCTTCATCGAGATCACGGTCGACGACCCCTCGAACTTCGAGGAGGACCTGCACGTCCTCGGCGAGGAGCGCCACGGCTACCGCGTCCTGCGCGCCCGCAGCGCGACGGTGCCCAACGCCATCGCCGCGCTGCTCCTGCACCTGCGCGACGTCACCGGCCACGTGCCGCACGTCTACTTCGAGTGGGACGAGGGCAGCCCCGCCACGAACATCGCGCGCTACCTGCTCTTCGGCGTCGGCGAGGTCGCCCCGGTGACCCGCGAGGTGCTCCGCGAAGCGGAACCCGACCGCACCCGCCGCCCGGCCGTGCACGTGGGCTGACCTTCCCCATGTGAGCGAACTTTGGGGCCATAGCCCCAAAGTTCGCTCACGTACCGGTCAGACGGGGGAGGCGGGGACGGCCGCCTGGACCTCCTTGGCGGCCTTGCGGGCGGCGACGAGGACGGCGTCCCAGACCGGGGAGAACGGCGGGGCGTAGGAGAGGTCCATGAACGTCATCTGCTCCACGGTCATCGCGTTCCAGATCGCCGTGGCGAACACGTCGATGCGCTTGGCCGAGCCCGCGCGGCCGACGATCTGGGCGCCCAGCAGGCGGCCGGTGCGCTGCTCGGCGAGGAGCTTCACCGTCATCAGCTCCGCGCCCGGCCAGTAGCCGGCGGTCGTGGTCGACTCCACCGAGGCGGTCACGTAGCCGAGGCCGGCCGCGGACGCCTCCCGCTCCCCCAGCCCGGTGCGGGCGATCTCCAGCGAGCACACCTTGCTGATCGCCGTGCCGATGACGCCGGGGAACGCGCCGTAGCCGCCGGCGATGTTGGTGCCGATGATCCGGCCGTGCTTGTTCGCGTGGGTGCCCAGCGCGATGTGCACGCCCCTGCCGGACAGGCGGTGCCGGACCTCGACGCAGTCGCCGCCGGCCCAGACGCCCGGGGCGGCCTGCATGCGCACGTCGGTGGCGATGCCGCCGGACTCCCCGATCGTCAGCCCCGCCTCGGCCGCGAGCGCCACGTTGGGCTTCACGCCCAGCCCCATGATCACGATGTCGGCGGGCAGGACCGTGTCGCCCGCGCGCACGGCCCGGACGCGCCCGTCCTCGCCGACGTCGAACCCGTCCACCGACGTCCCGGTCCGCACCGTGATGCCCATGCCCTCCATGGCCTCGCGGATCAGCGCGCCCATGTCGGGGTCGACCTGGGTGAAGGGTTCGGGCGCCATGTCGAGGATGGTGGTTTCGAGCCCGCGCGAGACCATCGCCTCGGCCATCTCGACGCCGATGTAGCCCGCACCCACGACGACGGCCTTCCGCCGGTCGCCCGCTCCCAGGTCCTTGACGATCTCCTCGCCCTGCTCGAGCGACTGCACGCCGAAGATCCCCTCGGCGTCCGCGCCCTCCAGCGGGGGCACGGTCGGGACCGCGCCGGTGGCGATGACCAGCTCGTCGTAGCCGAGCTCGTCGGTCTCGCCGTCGTCGACGCCCCGGACGCTGACCGTGCGCTTCTCGACGTCGATCGCGGTGGCCTCGGTGCGCATCCGCACGTCGATCCCGGCCTCGCGGTGCTGCTCGGGCGACCGGGCGATGAGCTCGTCGCGGTCGCCGACGTCCCCCGCGATCCAGTAGGGGATGCCGCAGGCGGAGTACGACGTGTAGTGCCCGCGCTCGAGGACGACGACCTCGAGGTCGCCGTCCGGCGCGTGGCGCAGGGCCGTCGACGCCGCGGACATGCCGGTGGCGTCGCCACCGACGACGACGATGCGCTTGGTCATGAGTCTGGAGTCCCTCCCGGGAGTATCGTGCCGCCGTGACCGAGGCCGCGGAGATCGAGGTCGACGGGCGGACCGTGCGGCTCACGAATCCCGACAGGGTGTACTTCTCGGCCCGGGGAGAAACCAAACTCGATCTCGCCCGCTACTACCTGTCGGTCGCCGACGGCATCGTCCGGGCGCTCTACGAGCGGCCCTGCATGATGCACCGCTTCCCCACCGGGGTCGACGGCGAGAAGGTCCACCAGAAGCGGCTGCCCAAGGGCGCGCCGGACTGGGTCCGCACGGTGCGCGTCACCTTCCCGCGCTTCAACCGCACCGCCGACGAGCTGTGCGTCACCAGCCCCGCCGACGTCGTCTGGGCCGTGCAGATGTCGACCGTGGAGTTCCACCCGTGGAACACCCGCGCCGCCGACGTCGAGACCCCCGACGAGTGGCGCATCGACTTCGACCCGATGCCCGGGGTCGAGTTCCCGACGATCCGGCGCGTGGCGGCCGTCGCGCACGAGGTGCTCGACGAGCTGGGCGCCGTCGGGTTCCCGAAGACCTCGGGCGGCAAGGGACTGCACGTCTACGTCCGCATCCGCCCCGAGCACTCCTTCACCGAGGTGCGGCGCGCGGCGCTGGCGTTCGCCCGCGAGGTCGAGCGGCGTGCGCCCGACCTCGTCACCACCGCCTGGTGGCGCAAGGACCGCGAGCCCGGCACCGTCTTCCTCGACTGGAACCAGAACACCCGCGACCACACGATCGCCTCGGCCTACTCGGTGCGCGGGACACCCGAAGGGCGGGTCTCCGCCCCGCTGCGCTGGGCCGAGATCGACGACGCCGAGCCCGGCGACTTCACCATCGCGACGATGCCCGCCCGCTACGCCGAGATCGGCGACCTCCACGCGACCATCGACGACGAGGTCTTCGACCTGCGCCCGCTGCTGGAGTGGGCCGACCGGGACGACGGCGTCCCCGACGAGCCGCCGGAGGTCTGACACCCCGGGCCGGAGCCCTCAGGCCCGGTTCATCGTGCCCCGCGCGACGACGGTTCCGGCCGCCGACGTCTCGTAGGAGAAGCGGTCCGTCCCCTCCGGGTTGATCCGCACCAGGCCCTCGGTGCACGGCCCGGACACCGGCCGCGCGTCGAGGTCGGTGGTCTCCGCGACGGCGGTGAGGTAGAGGTCGAAGCGGCAGTCGTAGACGGAGAACGCCATCTGCCCGACCTTCGCGCCGACCTGCCCGGCCTGCAGGTCGATGCGGATCGGGAAGGTGCGCCCGGTGCCGGGCTCGGTCTGCTCGCCGGCCCACCCGCCGACGAGGTCCGCGGGCAGGGCCGCCGGTGCGGGGCCCGCGTTCTGCGTGCGCCACCAGTACGTGCCCCCGGCCGCGAGCAGGGCGAGCAGGACGATCACCACGGCGCCGATCAGCAGCCCCCGGCGCCGGCGCGGCGGGGTCGGGGCGTCACCGAGGGTCGGCGACGGAGGTCGCTTCAGGTCGTCGGTCGACCCGGGCAGGGTGCCCGAGCCGGGCGGGACGGTCGCCCCGGGGCTGGTGGCACCGGGGTGGGTCGGGGTCGTCGACGTGGCGGCCTCGCCGGCGTCGTGCGCCCTGGTGGGGGGCGGTGCGACGGGCCCCCACATCGCGTTGGAGCGGGACCCGGTCGGGCCGGGCGGTCGCGGCGGTGCGTGCTGTCCGGTCGGCCCCGTCACCCGGGACGAGGACGGCAGCACCCCGGTCCGCCCCGACTCCGCGCCGTTCGCGCCCGGCGGCGCGACGCGCGAGACCGCCGCCCGCGCGGCCGCGGCGAGCTCCCCGGCCCGCTGGTAGCGGTGCTCGGGCTCCTTCTCCAGGGCGGTGGCCACGACGTCGTCGAGCTGGTGCGGGAGGTCGTGGCGCAGCGCGCCCGGGCGGGGCGGCGCCGCGTGGAGGTGGGCGTGCATCAGCTGCTCGATGGTCCCGCGGAACGGGGCGGCGCCGGTGACGGCCTCGTGCAGCACGCAGCCCAGGGCGTAGACGTCGACCCGGTGGTCGCCGCCCGGGCCGGGCTTGAAGCGCTCGGGGGCCATGTAGCCGGCGGTGCCGATCAGCGTGCTCTGCGACGTGAGCCGGGAGTCGCGCAGGCTCGAGGCGATCCCGAAGTCGATGAGGTACGCGAACCCGGGCGCACCGGTCTCGGGTGACTCGGGGTCCGCGAGCAGGATGTTCGACGGCTTGACGTCCCGGTGGATCAGCTGCGCGCGGTGGGCGGCGTCGAGCGCGGCCGCGACCTGCTCGACGATCGCGACCGCCCGCAGCGGGTCCATCGGGCCCTGGCTGCCGAGGGCGGTCCCGAGGTCGATGCCCTCCACCAGCCGCATGTCCAGGAACAGCCGGCCGTCGATCTCGCCGTAGTCGTGGATCGGGATGACGTGCGGCTCGCTGAGCCGCGCGGTCATCTCCGCCTCGCGCCGGAACCGGGTCGCGAAGCCCTCGTCACCGCTGTGCGCCGACGAGAGCCGTTTGAGCGCCACCGCGCGGTCCTTGCGCAGGTCGGTGGCCCGGTGCACCTCGCCCATGGCCCCCGCGCCGATCAGGCCCTCGATGCGGTAGGGCCCGAAGCGTTCCTCCGCCACGCGCCCCCCTCGGTGTCCTCGTCATCGCCGTCGGAAGGGGATCGTAGCCAGCCCGGCCGCCGCGACCGACCACTCAGAACCGCGTGCCGTTCCACGGCACCGACGGCGGGGCGAACATCCGGGCCAGCCGGCCCGCCGCACCGGGGGTGAGCTCCTCGAGGCGCCCGCAGCGGGCCAGCACCCGGGGATCGATCCCGCCGAGGTAGAGCGAGCCGAGGGTCGCGGCGTCGAGGGCGACGTCGGCGTCGCGGGTCGTGGTCGCCACCTCGGGGGCGGTGGGGTCGCTCGTGTCGACCAGCCACGTGCCCGCAGCGTGACCGGCGGGGTCCTGCACGCGCAGGACGACCCGGTCGGTCACCGGGTAGCGCCGCGCGGTCAGGGCGGCCGGGACGTCGAGCACGCGCAGCCAGAGCATCTCGCGGGACGTCCCCGCGGTGACCGGGCGCAGGTCGGTGAGCAGCCAGGGCAGCGGCTCGTCCACCGACGCGTCGGACCAGCTCACGGCCCCGACGAGGTCGAGCGAGGCGAGGTGGCGCCACAGCTCGCGGTAGGACTCCGGCGTCGTGGCCTGCAGGTCGAGCACGGCGATCTCGGCGCTGTCTCCCAGCCAGTCCTGCGCCACGCGGTAGACGACGTAGCCGCCCGGCCGGCCGGTGGCGTCCGACCACAGCACCGCGTGTCGCTCGCGGTCGGGCCGCATGCCGGAGAAGAGGTTCTCCCCGGTCATCAGCGTGGTCCACGACCGCGTCGACCGGGCCATCGAGCCCGGGTGCCGGCGCCGGGCGCGGTCGTGCACCGGCGCGGCCGCGGACGGGAGCGTCGCGACGTCGAGGGTGCGCAGCCGTCCGGTGGGCCCGGGGTCCCGGAACACCGCGGCGCGCGTGTCGAGCCGCAGCGACCGCGTCGAGAACGCGAGGCCGAACCCGAACCGCTCGTAGAGCGAGCCCTGGGTGGAGGTCAGCGCCGCCATCGGCGTGCCGGCGCGGGCGGCCTCGGCGAGGTCGTCGACGAGCACGGCGCGCAGCAGGCCGCGGCGACGGTGGGTGCTGCGGACCCCGATCGAGGTGATCGCGTCGACCGCCACCTCCCCGCCGGGCACCGTCATCAGCGAGTCCCACGACCGCAACGTCGCGACGGGTGCGGGGTCGCCGGTCTCGTACACCCCGCGCAGCCGCTGGCCCGCGTAGTCGGCGGCGGCGCGGGCGAGGTCGGCGGGGTCCATGCGCGGGCGCAGGAACGCCGCGGCCATCGCGCGGGCCCAGGTGACGGTGTCGGCGTCGGCGACGCCCTCGGCCACGTGCGGGACGAGCCGGCGGACCTCGGGCATCGCGCTAGCGGGCGGTCGCCGCGAGCTGCCCGCACGCGGCCGCGATCTCCCGGCCCCGGGTGTCGCGGACGGTGCACGCGACACCGCCGTCGCGCACCCGCGCCACGAACTCGGCCTGCACCGGCGCGGGGCTCGCGTCCCACTTGCTGCCCGGCGTCGGGTTCAGCGGGATGAGGTTGACGTGCGCCAGGCGCCCGAGGTGCTTCGACGCCAGCTTCGCGAGCAGGTCGGCGCGCCACGGCTGGTCGTTGACGTCGCGGATCAGCGCGTACTCGATCGAGACGCGGCGTCCGGTGACGTCGGCGTAGTGCCGGGCCGCGGCGAAGACCTCGGCGACCGGCCAGCGCTGGTTGACGGGCACGAGGCTGTTCCGCAGCTCGTCGTCGGGGGTGTGCAGCGAGACCGCGAGTGTCACCTGCAGGTCCTCGTCGGCGAGGCGGTGGATGGCGGGCACGAGACCGACCGTCGACACCGTCACCGAGCGCTGCGAGAGCCCCAGCCCCGCGGGCGGCGCGTCGCAGAGCCGGTGCACGGCGTCGACGACGCGGCGGTAGTTGGCCAGCGGCTCGCCCATGCCCATGAACACGACGTTGGACAGCCGGGACAGGTCGGCGCCGAGCTCGCCGTCGCGCACCGCGGCGGCCGCGACGCGGACCTGCTCGACGATCTCGGCGGTCGACAGGTTGCGCTCGAGGCCGTTCTGCCCGGTCGCGCAGAACGGGCACGCCATCCCGCAGCCCGCCTGGCTGGAGATGCACACCGTCGCGCGGTCCGGGTAGCCCATGAGGACGCTCTCGACCAGCGCGCCGTCGTTCGCCTTCCACAGCGTCTTGCGGGTGGCGCCGCCGTCGCAGTCGAGCACCGAGGTGGGCGTGAGCAGCTCGGGCAGCAGCGCCGGCGCGAGCGTCTCGCGGGCGGCCGCGGGCAGGTCGGTCATCGCCGCCGGGTCGCTCTCCAGCCGCGTGAAGTAGTGCCGCGAGAGCTGGTCGGCACGGAAGCCGGGCAGCCCCAGCTCGGTCACGGCCTCGCGACGCGCGGCGGGGTCGAGGTCGGCCAGGTGGCGCGCGGGCTTCGTGCGCCGGCTGCCCTTCGGCGAGAGGGAGAGGACGGGTCCTGCGGCGTCGTCGGGATCGAGGGCGGGCTCGGTCATCGCGCGCGGTCCCGCAGCATCTCCACGAGCCCGACGCGGTCGGCGGCCGAGAGCAGCAGGAGCACCCCGGCGAGCAGCCCGAGCAGGCCCTGCGAGACGAACCCGCCCGCGGTGGCGGTGGTGATCAGCGCCGACAGCACCCCGGCGGCCACGACGACCAGGCCGAGCCAGCGGGTCGGCTGCTGGCCCGTCGAGCGGCTGAGCAGCACGAACGCTCCGCCGGTGAGCACCAGCGCGAGACCCGGCAGGAACGCCGACGCGCTGATGAGGCCGAGCACGATCGACGCGATGATCACGATCGCGATCACGCCGCCGCCGAGGCGCAGCATCTCCGCGGACCGCGAGGTGTCGAACGGACGCGGCCCGCGCCGGCGGTTCTCCACCCCGATGCCGATGGCGATCGCGATGCCCACCGCGAGGATCAGCGTGCCCACGCCGTCGGCCCCGAGGCCGAGGGTGCCCGCCGCGAGCCACACCAGCCCGGCGCCCAGCTCGACGAGCACGGGGTCGACGCGGACGGCCCGCCCGCGCCGCGGCGGCGGGGAGCCCTGGAAGCCACGCCCGGGTGGGCGGGGAGGCGGGTACGCGGACACGACGTCCACGGTAACGCGGCCGGTCACCGGGCCGGGACGCCAGCCCCGGGGCCGCCCGGCGGCTCGTCAGCGTCCGGACCGGCGCCGGATCTCGTCGATGACCGCCGGGAGGACCTCGTGGACGTCGCCGACCACCGACCACGTCGCGCGCCGCATCATCGGCGCCTCCGGATCGGTGTTGACCGCGAGGATCGACCGCGCGCCCATGCACCCGACCCAGTGCTGCGTGGCGCCGCTGATGCCGCACGCGACGTAGAGGTCGGGGTGCACGCGGGTGCCGGTGAGCCCGACCTGGTCGGCGTGCGGGCGCCACCCGTTGTTGGTGGCGACCCGCGAGCAGCCGACCGCCCCGCCGACGAGCCCGGCCAGCTCCTCGAGCACGGCGTAGCCCTCGGCGCTGCCCACGCCCCGCCCGCCGGAGACCACCACCGGCGCCGTGGCCAGCGTCATGCCGGCCGCCCGCGGTGCCCGCTCGACGCGGCGGGCGCGCGGCACCGACGCGTCGAGATCGGGGACGAACACGTCGACGGTCACCTCGGCGGCCGCGGCGCTCTCGCCGGTGGGGCGACCTCCCGCGCTCAGCGTGCAGAGGCGCACCGGGGCGTCGAGCGCGGCGTCCTCGAGCAGGATGCCGCCCGAGCGTTCCCGGGTGACCTCCCACAGCTCGTCACATCCCTCGGGCCTCGGCCGGATGTCCGTGCACGCCGTCGCGAGCGGCACCTCCAGCGCGGCGGCGGCCCACGCCATCGCCTCGGTGCTCTCCGCGGTGCTCGCGGCGAGCACGGCGGCGGGTCGCCGCGCCGCGACCAGCTGCGCGAGGGCCTCCCCCGCGCACGCCGGCCCGCCGTCGGCCAGCAGCTCGTGCCGGAGCAGGTGCAGGCGCGAGACCCCCTGCTTGACGAGGTCCTCCGGGAGGTCGCCGGCCTCGCCGACGGCCACCGCGGCGACGGGGACGTCCAGCCGGTGGGCGAGGTCCCGCGCGGCCGCGAGCACCTCCGCCGACGCGGCGCTCGGCGTCCCGTCGGTCTCCCTCTCGATCACGGCCAGCACCATCAGCGCACCACCCCCAGGTCGGCGAGGACGTCCACCACCGCGGGCGCCGCCGCGGCCCCGCGGCCCAGCACGACGGTCTGCGCGCGGGCGTCCGGGCGGTGGCGCAGCCGCAGGGTCCGCAGCCCACCGGCCGCGGGCGGGGCGTCCAGCACCCGCACCGGGGCCTTCTTCGCCCGCAACCGGCCCTTGATCGTCGGGTAGCGCGGGAGGTTGAGCCCCTCCAGCACGGCGACGACGGCGGGCAGCGGCGCGTCGTGGACCTCGACCCCGTCGCCGACCTCGCGACACACCGCGACGGTGCCGGAGCCGGGCTCGATGCCCTTCACCCCGCCGACCACGGGGCGGCCCAGCGCGCAGGCCACCCGGAAGGCGACCTGGGCGTGGCCCGCGTCGGCGGAGGCCTCCCCGAACAGCACGAGGTCGTAGGGCGGCAGGTCCTGCAGCGCGCGCGCGATCGCGGCGGCGGTGATCTCCGGCTCCGGGTCGGCGACCGGCGCGTCGACCCGGACCGCGTGGTCGGCGCCCATCGACAGCGCGTACCGCAGCTGTTCCTCGGTCTCGGACGGCCCGACGGTCAGCACCCCGGCGGAGCCGCCGGTGCGCCCCGCGATCCGGACCGCCTCCTCGACCGCGCACTCCTCGTGCGGTCCGATCGTGAAGCCGAGGTGGCGGGTGTCGACGGCCGTCGCGTCCGCGGTCAGCAGGATCTCCGCGCCCACCGCGGGGACGCGCTTGACGCACACCAGGACGTCCACGTCAGCCCCGCATCCGCGCGTCGTCGGGGTCGAACAGCGGCCGGCGCCCGGCCCGGGCCACCGTCACCCGGTACCGCTCCCCCAGGTACTCGACGAGCAGGCCGGTGCCCTCGACCGCGTGCCACGGCGGGAGGTAGGCCATCAGCAGGTGCGTCCCGAGCGACGGGGCCGCGCCCGCGCTCGTGACGGACGACGGCCGGCCGCGGCGGTCGGCGATCCGCTCCCCGTCGAGGGTGAGGACGGGCTCGCCGCCCTGCGGGTAGCGCCGCAGGCCGGCGCTGTCCCGTGCGCCGTCGAGCGTGAGCGTGCACAGCGTCGCCTCCGGCTCGCCCTCGCGCGCCTTGGTGTACGCGGCCTTGCCGACGAAGTCCGCCGCCTTGAGCCCGGGCAGCGCGAGGCCCGCCTCCACCGGCCCGTGCTCGGCGTCGAGCTCGTGGCCCATGAGCCGGTAGCCCTTCTCCATCCGGGCCGTGGTGCCGTAGACACCGATGCCGGCGGGCACGAGCCCGTGCGGCGCGCCGGCCTCGACCAGCGCGTCCCAGAGCCGCGGGCCGGACTCGGTCGGCGCGTGCAGCTCCCAGCCCAGCTCCCCGACGTAGGACAGCCGCAGCGCGAGGACCGGCGTCGAGCCCACGTGGACGGTCCGGGCGGTGCCGAACGGGAACGCGGCGTCGCTGACGTCGTCGTCGGTCACCGCCGCGAGGACGTCGCGCGCCCGCGGCCCCCACAGCCCGAGCGTGCACACGGCCGACGTCACGTCGTGCAGCGCCACCGACCCGTCGGCCGGGAGGTGGGTGGTGAACCAGTGCCGGTCGCGGGCACCGTCCGCGCCCCCGGTGACCACCCGGAAGTGCTCCTCGCCGAGCCGGACCACGGTCAGGTCGCTGCGGAAGCCGCCGTCGGGGCCCAGCAGCGGCGTGTAGATCACGCGGCCGACCGGCCGGTCCATCTGGGCGACCGTGAGGTGCTGGAGGTACGGGAGGGCGCCCGGCCCGCGCACGTCGAACGACGTGAACGCGCTCAGGTCGATCATCGCGACCCCGCGGCGCATCGCGAGGTGCTCGGCGTTGATGATCGGCGACCACCAGCGCGCGTCCCACTCGTGCGGCCGGTCGGCGACGCCGAGCTCCTCGACGAGGGGGGCGTTCGACCGGTACCACTGCGGGCGCTCCCAGCCCGCCACCTCGAAGAACTCGGCGCCGAGAGCCTGCTCGCGCTCGAAGAACGGCGACCGGCGGGCGCCGCGGTCGGACCCCCACTGCTCGCGGGGGTGCACGATCCCGTAGGTCTTGTTGAAGCCCTCGGCGGCGCGGGCGCGGACGTGGGCCCGGGTGCGCTCGTGCGGGGCGAACCGCGCGATGTCCGAGTGCTGCGGGTCGATCTCCGGCGCGCCCTCGGTCATCCACTCGGCGATGAGGCGGCCGACCCCGGGACCCTCCTTGATCCACACCGCGGCCGCGGACCAGAGTCCCCGCACCTCGGGGGTCTCGCCGAGCAGCGGATGGCCGTCGGGCGTCAGCGAGAGCAGGCCGTTGATCGCGTGCCGGATGCCGGCGTCGGGACGGTCGAGGACGCTCGCGAAGAGCTCGAGCGCCGCCTCCATCTGCGGGTCGAAGTCGTCGGGGGTGAACGGCAGCTGGGTCGGCGAGAGCGCCGCCGCGGCCAGCGACGGGATGTCGTCGGGGTCGACCAGGATCGGGCGGTGGGCGTACGAGCCCACCTCGAGGTCCGCCCCGCTCTGCCGCTCGTACATCAGCGGGTCCATGTCGCGGATGATCGGGAACGCGATCTCGCGCCCGGTCGCCGCGAGCTCGGGGATCGGGCCGACGTCGATCATCTGGTGGACCGCGGGGGTCAGCGGGATCGTCGCGCCCGCCAGCGCCGCGATGCGCGGGCTCCACACGCCGCACGCGACGACGACGTACTCGGTCTCGACGTCGCCGCGGTCGGTGCGCACCCGCCGCACCCGGCCGCCGTCGGTGTCGATGCCGAGCACCTCGGTCATCGCCGACACGGTCAGCGCGCCCGCGGCCGAGGCCCGCTCGCGCATCAGCTCGCCGGCCCGCAGCGGGTCGACGACCGCCACCGACGGCGTCCAGAACCCGGCGAGCACCGGCGCGGGGTCGAGGAACGGGACCTTGTCGACCACCTCCGCCGGGGTGATCAGCTCGGCGTCGATGCCCCACGCCCGCGCCGACGACATCCGCCGGTGCAGCTCCTGCACCCGCTCGGGGGTGCGGGCCACCTCGATGCCGCCGCACGTCGTCAGCGTCCCCAGCTCGGTGTACTGGCGCGCCGCGTCCGCGGTCAGCTGCGTGATCTCGCGGGAGTGGTCGACCGGGAAGATGAAGTTCGAGGCGTGGCCGGTCGAGCCGCCGGGGTCGGGCAGCGGGCCCTTGTCCACCAGCACGATGTCGCGCCAGCCCAGCCGCGCGAGGTGGTGCACGACGGCGTTGCCGACGATGCCGGCCCCGATGACGACGACCTGGGCCCGGTCGGGGAACGGTGTCACGGCTTCTCCTCGGGGTTCCTCAGGCGGCCGTGCGGCGGGCCTGCGACAGCCAGCGCACGGTCGGCTCGATCTGGTTGAAGGTGAAGAGGTGCAGCCCGGCGAGGTCGCCGGCGCCCGCGGCGAGGCCCCGGACGAGGTCGTCGGGGGTGTGGCGGCCGGGCCGCAGGAGCGAGCGGGCGGTCGCGCGGTGGGAGCGGGCGAACCGGGCCGCGTCGGCGACCCCGATCCGCACCGACAGGCGCAGCAGCCGCGCGGCGTCGACGACGCCGGGCACGCCGGCGACCACCGGGAGGTCGATCCCCCGCGCCCGCGCCTCGCCGGGGAACCGGCGGACGAGGTCGGCGTCGAAGCAGAGCTGCGTGACGGTGTAGTCGGCGTGGAACTGCTTGACCCGCAGGTCGGCCCACAGCACGTCGTCGCCGATGTGGTGGTGGCCGTCCGGGTAGGACGGGACGCCGACCCGGGGCGGGCGCCGGCCGAGATCCTCCATCGCCCGCAGCAGCGCGAGCCCGTCGGGCAGGTCCCCGGCGGGCTCGCGCGCGTCGCCGCCGACGACGAACACGTCGCGCACCCCGGCCTCGGCGAGACGGTCGAGGTGCTCGGTCAGCTCGCCGCGGCCGCGCACGCTGCGCGCCGCGAGGTGGGGCACGGCCGCGAAGCCGCGCGCGGCCAGCTCCACCGCCACGGCAACGGTGGCGGCCGGCCCCCGGCTCGGGGTGGCGGTGACGGTCACCGTGGCCCCGGGCGGGAGGTCCGCGACCGCGTCGAGCACGCCGGCCGTCGGCGCCACCTCGAAGCGCGGGTCGGTGAGCAGCGCGGCGACGGCGGCGCGGACATCCGGACCGCCGGCGGCGTCCAGCCCTTCCATGACCGCTCAGCCCTTGGGGGTCTGCTTGCTCGGGTCGACGAACGGCTTCTCCACGACCACCGCGCCCCGCGCGTCGTCCAGGGTGGCGACGTGCAGCTCGGTCCCCAGGGACGTGTGCTCGGCGGCGACCATGGCCAGCCCGATGTTGCGCTCGAGCCGCGGCGACCAGCACGCGCTGGTCACCGAGCCGACGACCCGTCCGCTGTCGTCGCGGACCGTGAACGGCTCGATCATCGACCCGTCGTTGAACGAGCCGAGCGGGGCGCCGTCCATCTCGAGCCCGACGAGCGAGCGCGTGAGCCCCCGCTCCTTGGCCCGGATCAGGGCGTCCTTGCCGACGAAGTCGGCCTCCTGGGCGAGGTCGACCATCCACGTGTAGTCGTAGCCGACCTCGAGCGGGTTCGTGTCGAGGGTGATGTCGCAGCCGTAGGCGAGCATGCCGCCCTCGATGCGCCGGATGTGGCACGGGCCGATGGGCCGCATGCCGTGCGGCCGGCCCGCCTCCCAGACCCGGTCCCAGAGCCGGCCCGCGTTCCGGACGGCGTCGCGCAGGTAGATCTCATAGCCGATCTCCGCGCTGTAGCCGGTGCGGCTCACGACGACCTCCATGTCGTCGATCACCGCGTGGCGCAGGTGGTAGTAGGGCATCTCGGCGACGTCGGTGCCGAACAGGTCGGTGACGACGGCCTTGGCCTTCGGGCCCTGGACCTGCACCGGGGCCACGTCGATCTCGCGGACCCGCACGTCCCAGCCGCCGGCGTGCGCCAGGCCGGTCGCCCACAGCCCCACGTCGGAGTCGGCCAGCGAGAGCCAGAACCGGTCCGCCTCGACCCGCAGCAGCACCGGGTCGTTGATGATCCCGCCGTCGGGGGCGGTGACGAAGACGTACTTGCACTGCCCGACCGCGCACTTGGTCAGGTCGCGCGGGATCAGGTAATTGGTGAACGCGAAGGCGTCCGGGCCCGAGATCTCGATCTGGCGCTCGACGCCGACGTCCCAGAGGGTCACGTCCTCCAGCAGCGCCCAGTACTCGGCGACCGGGTCGCCGTAGTGCCGCGGGTGGTACGTGTGGTTGTAGACGCTGTACATCGCCACGCCGTGCGCCCGCGACTTCCAGAAGTACGGCGACTTGCGCAGTCGCGGGTAGAGCAGCACCCCCGGGTTCGTCACGACCGTCGACGACGGCTCCGGCACGAGGTCCACCGCGGCCCGGGTGGGCAGGACGTCCGTCATCAGCACCTCACCTCATCGTGCGTCCGGCGGCCCCCCGAGCCGGCAATCGGACGAGCGTTGCGTTGATCGCAACCGGTTTCCCTTGACGCAACGAGCATGCGTCCGTGACCGAGATCACGTCAAGAGATCCGACGAGGCGGACTGATATATCCGGTGCGGGGTCAGACGCGTACGAGTCCGGTGGGCTCACGACGGGTGTGCACGCGGTAGCCCACCGACAGCGTGAGACCGGGGGTGCCGTCGATCGCCCGCTGCGCGACGGCCGGGGTGAACTCGATGCGCAGCACGTCGCCGAGCGTCGTGCGGTCCGCGAAGCGCCAGAGCGTGTCGACGCGGCGCACCACGAAACCCCGGTCGGCGAAGAAGCGCTCGGCGGCCCCCGGGTCGTAGCGCGGCGCGGACGCCCGCATCCAGGCGCCGTAGGAGTGGCGGGTGGCGTCCAGGTCGACGATCACGACGATCCCGCCCGGCCGCAGGACCCGCGACGCCTCGGCGAGCCCGGGTTCGCAGCCGGGGCCGAAGAAGTAGGCGGTGCGGGCGTGGACGACGTCGACGCTGTCGTCGTCCAGCGGCAGGTCGGCCGCGCTGCCCGGGACGACCCGGCAGGTGGGGTGCCCGGCGACCCGCTCGCGGGCCCGCGCCACCAGCGGTCCGTGGGGCTCCACGCCGACCACGGAGCGGGCCCGCCGCGCGAACCACGGCAGGTGGTAGCCGTCGCCGCACCCGACGTCGACCACGTCGAGGCCGTCGTGCGGGGCGAGCTCGACCAGCGTGTCCCACAGCGCGCCGGTGGCGTCCTGGGCCTCGTTCTCGCGCTCGTAGACCTCGGGCCAGCGCCAGATGTTGGGGGACTCGACGACGTCCCCCTTCTGGGAGCGGGTCACACGCCGTGCACCGGGACGAGGACGAGCAGCAGGAGCCAGGCCATCGGCGCCGACGTCACCAGGGAGTCGAGGCGCTCCATGAGCCCGCCGTGGCCGGGGATGGTGCTGCCCATGTCCTTGATGCCGAGGTCACGCTTGATCAGCGACTCGACGAGGTCACCGGTGACGGCCGTCGCCACCAGCAGCGGCCCGATGATCAGGCCGTACCACCAGTGGTCGTCGAGCAGCAGCGCGACGCACAGGCAGGCGCCGGTCGACCCGGCGATGAGCGACCCGGCGAGGCCTTCCCACGACTTCTTGGGGCTGACCTTCGGCGCCATCGGGTGCTTCCCGAACAGCGCGCCCAGCGCGTACCCGCCGGTGTCGGAGCAGATGACGACGATGAGGAACGTCAGGACGCGCGCCGTGCCGTCGGCCGGGACGACGAGCATCGAGCCGAACGCCATGCACAGCGGCACCCAGCACAGCACGAGCATCGAGGCGCCGACGTCGCGCACGAACCCGGCGGCGCCGAGCCGCATGCGCCACAGGAAGCAGCCGAGCACCGTCACCAGCAGGGCGCCGAGGATGCCCTCGGTGCCGAACGGCCAGGCCAGCCAGATCATCGCCTGCCCGCCCACCAGCACCGGGACACGCGACAGGCGGATGCCGGCGCCGCGGTGCAGCGCGCCGAACAGCTCCCACGTCCCGATCACCGCGGAGATCGCCACGATGCCGATCCAGGCCTGCCGGACGGTCAGCAGCGCGACGAGGATGACCGCGCCCATCGCGAGCCCGACGCCGATGGCGACCGGCAGGTTGCGGCCGGCGCGGGAGGTGCGCTTCGGCGGGTCCGCGCCGGGCTCCGCGGTCTCCTCCGTGCCCTCGCTCGTGCCCCCGCCCGTGCCGGCGTTCGCCCCCGGCGCGGACGCCGGGGACTCGGTCGGGGCGGGCCGCCGGGGCCGCGACGCGGAGGAGGGCATGGGACGTGGGCTGCCTCAGACCTCGAGGAGCTCGGCTTCCTTGTTCTTCACGAGCTCCTCGACCTGGGCCACGTACCTGGCCGTGACGCTCTCGAGCTCCTTCTCGGCGCGCCCGGTCTCGTCCTCGCCGGCCTCACCGTCCTTGACGATGCGCTGCAGCTCGGACATCGCGCCGCGGCGCACGCTGCGGATGGACACCTTGGCGTCCTCGCCCTTGCCGCGCGCGACCTTGACCATGTCCTTGCGGCGCTCCTCGGAGAGCTGCGGGAACACGACGCGGATGATCTGGCCGTCGTTGCTGGGGTTGACGCCGAGGTCGGAGTCGCGGATCGCGCGCTCCATGCTCTGGAGCTGGCTCGCGTCGTAGGGCTTGATGACGGCCATGCGGGCCTCGGGCACCTGCACGGCGGCGAGCTGGTTGAGCGGGGTCCAGGCGCCGTAGTACTCGACCTGGATGCGGTTGAACATCGCCGGGCTGGCACGGCCGGTGCGCACGCCGCCGAGATCCTCCTTGGCGACGCTGACGGCCTTCTCCATCTTCTCCTCGGCGTCGAGGAGCGTTTCGTCGATCATGGTCGCCTCTCCTCAGGGGCCGGAAGGGGTGTGGACCAGCGTGCCGATCCTCTCACCCCGCACCGCGCGGGCGATGTTCCCCTCGACGAGCAGGTTGAACACCATGATCGGCATCTTGTTGTCCATACAGAGGCTGAACGCCGTCGCGTCGGCGACCTTGAGGCCCTTCTCCAGCACCTCGCGGTGGGAGATCTCGTGGTACATGGTCGCCGTCGGGTCGAGCTTGGGATCGGCGGTGTAGACGCCGTCGACGCCCTTCGCGAGCAGCACGACCTCGCACTCGATCTCCAGCGCGCGCTGTGCGGCGGTGGTGTCGGTGGAGAAGTACGGCATGCCGACGCCCGCGCCGAAGATGACCACGCGGCCCTTCTCGAGGTGGCGCATGGCGCGGCGCGGGATGTACGACTCGGCGACCTGGCCCATGGTGATCGCGGTCTGCACCCGGGTGTCGATGTGGTGCTCGCGCTCGAGGAAGTCCTGCAGGGCCAGGCAGTTCATGACCGTGCCGAGCATCCCCATGTAGTCCGCCCGCTGGCGCTGCATGCCGTAGCGGTGCAGCTCCTCGCCGCGGAAGAAGTTGCCGCCGCCGATGACGACGGCGATCTGGATGCCGGAGTTGACGACGTCGGCGATCTGGCGCGCGACGGTCTGGACGACCACGGGGTCGACACCGACGCCGCCGCCGCCGAACATCTCGCCGCCGAGCTTGAGCAGGACCCGCTTGTGGCCGGACCGCGTGTCCGCACCGGCGTCGGTCACGGTCTGGGGACTGGCCACGCTCTCCTCCAGCTGCTCGGCGGGGTGCTCGACGTCCGGCCCGTGGGGCCGGGGCCCGGATCGGGCCCCGGCCTCACGGGTTCGGGGTCAGGGCTGGCCGACCTCGAAGCGCGCGAAGGTGCGGACGCCGACGCCCGCCTCCTCCAGCACCTTGCCGACCGTCTTCTTGTCGACCGACACCGAGTCCTGCTCGACGAGCACGGTGTCCTTGTAGTAGCCGTTGAGGCGGCCCTCGACGATCTTCTCGAGGATCTTCTCGGGCTTGCCCTCCTCGCGGGCGGTGGCCTCGGCGATGCGCTTCTCGTTCTCCACCACGTCGGCGGGGACCTCGTCGCGCGTCGTGTACAGCGGGCGCGCCGCCGCGACCTGCATGGCCGCGCCGCGCGCCGCGTCCGCCGCGTCGTCGCCGTCACCGGTGTAGGCGACGACGACGCCGATGGCCGGCGGCAGGTCCGAGGACCGACGGTGCAGGTACGTCGCCGTCGGGCCGTCGAGCAGCGCGACGCGGCGCAGCTCGAGCTTCTCGCCGATGCGCGCCGAGAGCTCCTGCACCTTGTCCTCGACCGTGCCCTCGCCGAGGGTCGCGGCCTTGAGCGACTCGAGGTCCTTGGTGCCGCTGCTCAGCGCGACGCCGAGGATGTCCTCGGCGAGCTGGACGAAGTCGGCGTTCTTGGCGACGAAGTCGGTCTCGGAGTTGAGCTCGATCATCGCGCCGTCGCGGGCGGCCACCACGCCGTTGGCGGTGGTGCGGCCGGCCCGCTTGCCGACGTCCTTCGCACCCTTGATGCGCAGGGCCTCGACGGCCTTGTCCATGTCGCCCTCGTTCTGCTCGAGGGCCTTCTTGCAGTCCATCATCCCGGACCCGGTGAGGTCCCGGAGCTTCTTCACGTCCGCAGCGGTGTAGTTCGCCATGGTGCGGCTCTCGTCCGTCCTCGTCGTCGTTTCGGTGCTGGCGGTCGGGTGACCGACCGTCAGCCGGCCCCGCCCTGCGGGGTCGGGGCACCGTTGTTCTGGCCGGCCTCGGGCGCGGCGGCGATCGCGTTGTCGTCGCCCTCCGAGTCGGTGTCGACGGTGCCGCCGGTGCGCTCCGGGCGGCTGACCGGCGTGGTGTCGTCGCCGATCGCGTTGGTCGTCTCCTCGGCCGCGGGCGTCGCGACCGGCGCGTCGCCGGGCGCGTCGACGGCGGAGCTGGTGCTGCCCTGCTCCAGGCCGGTCGGCGCGCTCGCGCCGTCCCCGCCCTGGGCCATGAGCTCCTGCTCCCACTCGGCCAGCGGCTCGTCCTCGCCGCGCTCGCCGTCGCCGCGCTGGCCGCGGGCCTGCAGGCCGTCGGCGCACGCCTGCGCGACCACGCGGGTCAGCAGGGCCGCGGAGCGGATCGCGTCGTCGTTGCCCGGGATCGGGTAGTCGACCTCGTCCGGGTCGCAGTTGGTGTCGAGGATGGCGACGACCGGGATGTTGAGCTTCCGGGCCTCGCCGACCGCGATGTGCTCCTTCTTGGTGTCGACCACCCACACCGCGCTGGGCACGCGGCCCATGTCGCGGATACCGCCGAGCGTCTTCTCGAGCTTGTCGTGCTCGCGGGTGAGCATGAGGATCTCCTTCTTGGTGCGACCCTCGAAACCCCCGCTCTGCTCCATGGCCTCCAGCTCCTTGAGGCGCTGGAGGCGCTTGTGCACGGTGGTGAAGTTGGTGAGCATGCCGCCCAGCCAGCGCTGGTTCACGAACGGCATGCCGACGCGGCGCGCCTGCTCGTCGATGGCCTCCTGGGCCTGCTTCTTCGTGCCGACGAAGAGCACCGTGCCGCCGTGGGCGACGGTCTGCTTGACGAACTCGTAGGCGCGATCGACGTAGGACAGCGTCTGCTGCAGGTCGATGATGTAGATGCCGTTGCGCTCGGTGAAGATGAAGCGGCGCATCTTGGGGTTCCAGCGGCGGGTCTGGTGGCCGAAGTGGACACCGGAGTCCAGCAGCTGGCGCATCGTGACGACGGCCATGCGGTGGAACTACCTTCTCTCTGCGGCCCGGCGCGTGCGCCGGACCTGGCGGTTGTCGCGACGGTCCCGGTCGGGCCGCCGCCCTGGTGCCCTCGTGGCCGATCCGGAACCCGCTCTCGCGGGACCGCCCGGATGCGGCTCTGGCAGCGCTGCGCGTGGCGGCGCTTGAGAGGGCACGCGAAGTCGGCCCGCCCGACCCCGACGGCGCGAGGACACGGCGGACCGCTGGTCACGAGTGTACCCGCGCACCCCCGCGCCCTCCCCCGCGCCCTCGGGGTCCGGCGCCCGGCGCACACGGGCGGCGCACACGGGAGTGCGAGTGGCGCACACGGGGTGTGCGAGCAATGCGGCTTTCCTGGCGTGTGACGCCAGGATCGCCACAGCCTCGCCTCGCGACACGCCGATGGTGGCCTGGCGAGGCACGGGGTGTGTCAGCCTGGCGTCCAGGCTGGCGTTCGACGACAGGAAAGCCACCAGCTCGTGGAGTGCAGCGACGTCGGCAGGGCGGCGACGGCGCCCGTCGGCGGTGCGCGGCGGCGTCGGACGGCTGCGCCGCCCGCGCGTTCGCGGAGTGCAGCGACACGGCGGAGCCGCGGGGCCGGTCGTGGAGATCAGGAGTGCACCACGCACCCGCGGCGGGCTGCGGAGGTGCGTGGTGCACTCCTGATCTCTGTGTGGGCGGCCGATGGATCCGGCGGGGGTCCTGCTGCGTCCAACCGGGTGTGAGGTGTTCCGGACCGATCGCGGCCCTGACCGCTGTGCTGGCCGCCGTGCTGGCCGCTGTGCTGCTCGCCGTCCCCGCTCCCGCGAGCACGGCGCCCGCTCCCCCGCCGGTGGTCCCGGTGGGGGCGTACGGGTGGCCGTTGGCCGGGGTGGACCCCGCCGGCGCACCCGCGCGATCCGGCCAGCCCGGGGCGGTGACGCGACCGTTCGACCCGCCGCCGCACTTCTACGGGCGCGGGCACCGGGGCGCCGACCTCGCGGGCCGGCCGGGCCTGGCGGTCGTGACCGCCGGCGACGGGGTCGTGGTGTTCGCGGGCGCGCTGGCCGGGCGCGGGGTGGTGTCCGTCGAGCACGCGGGCGGGCTGCGCACGACCTACGAGCCACTGGTGGTCGGCGTGGCACCCGGTGCGCGGGTCCGCCGCGGCGACGCCCTCGGCACCCTCGCGTCCGGGCACCGCGGGTGTCCCGTGGCGGCGTGCCTGCACTGGGGCCTGCGCCGGCCGGCGACCGCGACCGGCGCAGGCGGCCTCGAGTACCTCGACCCGCTGCTGCTCCTGGGGCTGGGGTCGGTGCGGCTGCTGCCGACCGACCCGTGAACCCCTCAGGCGTGCTGGAGCTCGGCCAGCCGCGCCCGCAGGCGCATGACCGCACGGGTGTGCAGCTGGCACACGCGCGACTCCGTGACCCCGAGGACCCGGCCGATCTCGGCGAGCGTCAGGTTCTCGAAGTAGTACAGGCCGACGACCGTGCGGTCCCTCTCCGCGAGCTGACCCACCGCCTCGGCCAACAGGCGCCGCGTCTCGCGGTCCTCCATGGCCGCGAGCGGGTCCTCCGCGCCGGTGTCGGGCAGCGAGTCCGCCAGCGACGGCGCCGCCGCCCCGTCGCCCGCACCCCCGCCGCGCCCGGCGGCGACGAGCTCGTCGAGCGCGGCGACGCTCGTCATGGCGATCTGCCCGAACGTCGAGCGCAGGTCCTCGGTCGAGGTGTCGAGCTCGCTGGCCAGCTCGGCGTCGCTGCAGGAGCGCTGCTCACGCCCTTCGAGCCGCTCGATCGCACGCTCGATCTCGCGGGCCCGTGAACGCACCGACCGCGGCACCCAGTCCTGAGACCGCAGCTCGTCGAGGATCGCCCCGCGGATGCGCTGCATCGCGTAGACCTCGAACTTGCGCCCGCGGTCGGGCTCGAACCGCTCGATGGCGTCGACCAGCCCGAAGATGCCGCACTGGATGAGGTCGGCGACGTCGACGTGCGAGGGCAGGCCCGTGCCCACCCGGCCGGCCACGTACTTGACCAGCGGCGCGTAGTGCAGCACCAGCCGGTCCTTGCGGGACTTGCGCGGGTCCTCGGTGTACGCGGCCCAGAGCTCGGCGATGCCGGCCTCGACGAGACCTTCCTCGTCGACGGTGCCCGGCGCGGCCCCGCCGAGCGTGGCCGGCAGGGCGTGGGTGCCGGCCTCGGCCCCGAGGGCCGCGGTGTCGCGTGACCCGTCGGTGGGTGCCGGCACGGCCGCGAGCGCGGTGGCGCCCTCGGTGGCCGGACCCGACGGCTCACGGCGGGTCGGTGACGGGCGGCGCGCGGCGCGGTCGGCGGCACCGGCGGCCCCGGCCGCGCGCACGGCGGACTCCGAGTTGGGCCCCGGCAGGGCGGGCAGCGGACCGGTCGGCGGGGCGTCCGGTGACACGGTGGCCACCGGCGGGCCCTCGCGCCGCGGGTCAGGCGCGGGGGTGGGCGGTGTCATGGATGGCCCTCAGGCGCTCGGCGGACACGTGCGTGTACAGCTGGGTCGTCGCCGGTGACGCGTGCCCCAGCAGTTCCTGGACGCTCCTCAGATCCGCTCCCCCCTCGAGCAAATGTGTGGCCGCCGAGTGTCGGAGGCCGTGCGGCGCGATGTCGGGCGCCCCCGGAACGGCGCCGGCGGCGTCGTGCACCACCGCGCGGGCGATCCGGGGGTCCAGGCGCCCGCCGCGGGCGCCGAGCAACAGGGCCGGAGGCGAGGTCGCGACGGCGAGCGCCGGGCGGCCCTCACGCCGCCAGGCCTCGAGTGCCGCGGCCGCCGGCTGTCCGTAGACGACGGTGCGCTCCTTGGCGCCCTTGCCGAGCACCCGCAGGGTGCGCCGGCCGTCGTCCACGTCGTCGACGTCCAGGCCGCAGAGCTCCGAGACCCGGACGCCGGTGGCGTAGAGCAGTTCGAGCAGCAGGTGGTCGCGCAGCGCCACCGGGTCGCCCTCGGCGGCGCCCGCGGCCGCCGCCTGCAGCGCGGCCGCGGCCTGGTCGGCCCGCAGGACCTCCGGCAGGCGCCGGTGCGCCTTCGGCGACGCGAGACGGGCGCCCGCGTCGGTCGGGGCACGTCCGGTGCGGGCCGCCCACGCGGTGAACGTGCGCGCGGCCGCGGCCCGGCGCGCCAGCGTGGTGCGGCTCGCGCCGCGCGCGCGGCCCTCGGCCAGCCAGGAGCGCAGGCCCGCGAGATCGAGATCGGCGAGGTCGACGGGCACCTCGCTCCGCGCGTCGGGGCCGGTGGCCGCGTCGGGGTCGGTGCCGGCTGCCGCGCCGGAATCGGCATCGCGTCCGCGCACGTGGTCGAGCAGCGACGCGACGTCGCCGAGGTAGGCGCGGACCGTGTGCGGAGAAAGCGCCCGCTCGTAGCGCAGGTGGGCGGCGAAGGCGTCGAGGTGCGCCGCCACGGAGGCCGGACCGGCGGGCCCCACGACCGGCGAGGAGGCCTCCGCCGGCGTCGTCCCGCTCCGGGGCGCGCGGGGCGTCGGGACCGCCGGAACCCGCTGGTGAGCAGCGGTGGGGCCGCTCGCATCGTCCGTCCCGGTGAACGCGGAGCGTGACGACGTGACCGGGTCGAAGGGGAACTCACGAGAGCGCCCTCGACCGGGTGACCGGGAGGCCCCGTGAGGGCGTCCGGTCGACCCGTCGGTAGGAAACGTGCCGGTCATCGCCGTGAAGACTCTCGGGCAGACCGGCCTCGGTCAAGCACCGCCACGACTCGTGCGGTGACCGTGGGCCACCGTCGGGGAGCGGTTCCACTCGTCGCGCTCTGCAACCGTTCGTCGCTCTGTGCCTGTTCACCCGGGTCGGCGACGCCACCGCCCGTCGGCGCCTTCGACCAGCCCGCGCGCTTCGAGTCCACCCAGGTGGGTGGCCAGGTCGGCCGGGTCGACACCTGCGTCGTGGGCCAGACGTACCTCTGTGCGCGCCGCGTGGAGGGGCAGGGCGTCGAACACACGGAGCGCCCCGGGGTCAAGACCGTCCGTCGGACGGTCCGGGGTCCCCGGTGGGGTGGCGATGTCGTCCCCCACAGGTGCCACCTCCTCGAGGACGTGCGCCACCCGCCCGACCACCGACACCCACGGGCGGCGGGCGAGCTCGTGGCAGCCCAGTGAGAGCGCCGAGGTGACCGGCCCGGGCACCACCATCACCGCCCGCCCGAGACCGCCCGCGACCAGCGCCGTGCGCATGGCCCCGGAGCGCGCGGCCGCCTCGACCACCACCGTGCCCGCGGTGAGCGCGGCGATGAGCCGGTTCCGGACGAGGAACCGGTGGCGGGCGGGCGTCGAGCCCGGCGGGTACTCGGTGACGACGAGACCCCGGTGGGCGATGTGGTCGAGCAGCGTCGCGTGGGTGGGCGGGTAGGCACGGTCGATCCCGCACGCCAGGACGGCCACGGTGGCTCCGCCGACCGCCAGCGCGCCCCGGTGCGCGGCCCCGTCGATCCCGAGCGCCGCGCCGGACACCACCGTCCGTCCCCGGTCGGCGAAGTCCGCGGCCCAGTCGCGGGCGACCCACAGCCCGTACTCGCTCGCCGCGCGGGCCCCGACGAGCGCGACCCGGCCGCGCGGGGCGTCGTCGAGCCGCAACGGCCCGCGCGCCCACAGCGCCAGCGGCTCGGCGGGGCCCTCACGCGCCGGCGCGCCCTCCATCCCGCCCCCGTCGTCCGGCCCCGCGACGAGCCCCAGGCCCGCGAGCGCGACGACGGGCCATTCCGGGCCTTCGGGGACGATCAGCCGCCCGCCGCGGGCCCCGAGGAGCGTCAGGTCGGCCTCGGCGCGGTCGGTGTCGCGCCGGGCCGCGGTCTCGCGAGCGACCGCCGGCGGGAGGGCACCCGGCCCGGCCGTCACGCCCGCCCGCACCCGCCGTGCCGCGGTGACCGGCCCGACCTCGGCGACCCAGGCCGCGAGGGCCGCGGCGGGCGGCTCGGCGACCCGCGACAGGTAGGCGCGGGCCAGCAGGACCTCGGGGTCGACCGGCGAGTCGTCCACGGGTGGGCGGACCGCGCTCACGCCGCCTCCTCGTCGGGACCGCCGGAGCCGTCGGGGTCATCGGCGGACACGAATCCCTTGAACCCGACGGCCTCGACGATGTCGGCGCGTTCGGGCCCGACCGCGCCCCGGAGGTCGGCGATGGTCCACGCGACGCGCAGCGCGCGGTCGGCACCCCGGGCCGTCATCGCCCCGGTGCGCAGCTGGCGCTCGAGCACCTCCCTGGCGTCGCGGGGAAGGCGACCCCGGCGGCGCAGCTCCGGGCCCGGGACCTCGGCGTTGGTGCGCCACCCCGCCTCGCGCCAGCGGTCCCGCGCCGCCGCCCGCGCCGCGAGGACACGCGCCCGGACCGACGCCGTGTCCTCCGGGACCTCCTCGACGCTCTCGCCGGATCCGGCGTCCCACGAGAGCGCCTCGACCGCCTGCAGCGACACCTGCAGGTCGACGCGGTCGAGCATCGGCCCCGACAGCCGGTTCGTGTAGCGCCGCTTCTCGAGGCTCGAACAGGCGCAGTCGGTGGGCCGCGGCGGGGCGCAGGGGCAGGGGTTCGCCGCCATCACCAGCTGGAAGCGCGCCGGGTAGCGCACGACGCCGTCGGTGCGCGCCAGCCGGACCTCACCCTCCTCGAGCGGCGTGCGCAGCATCTCGAGCACGTGCGGGCCGAACTCGTAGATCTCGTCCAGGAAGAGCACCCCGCGGTGGGCCAGCGACACCGCGCCCGGCCGGGCCAGCCCGCTGCCGCCGCCGACGAGCGCGGCCGACGACACCGAGTGGTGCGGCGCGACGAACGGCGGCGCGGCGGGCAGCGCCTCCTGCGGGTCGATGACCCCGGCCAGCGAGCGCACGGCCGCCACCTGGAGTGCGGCGTCGACGTCGAGGTCGGGCAGCAGGCCGGTCATCCGCCGGGCCAGCATCGTCTTGCCCGAGCCCGGCGGCCCGACCATCAGCAGGTGGTGCCCGCCCGCCGCGGCCACCTCGACCGCCCGCCGCGCCGCCTGCTGGCCCACGACGTCGGCGAGGTCCTCGCGCGGGCCGCCGCCCGACGGGCGCGCCGCGGACGGCACGCCGAGCAGCCGCCCGCGCTCGCCCCGCAACCACGCCAGCACGTCCGCGAGGTGCTCGGCGCCCAGGACCTCCATCCCCTCGACCAGACCAGCCTCGACCGCCGCCCCGGCGGGGACGATCGCGCGTTCGACGCCGAGCCGGCGCGCCGCGAGCAGCGCCGGCAGCACGCCGCGGACCGCCCGCACCCGGCCGTCGAGCGCGAGCTCGCCCAGCAGCACGACGTCCCGCAGGGCGGCCACGGGCACCGACTTCGCCGCGGCCAGCACCGAGCACGCGAGCGCGACGTCGTACCCGCTGCCCTGCTTGGGCAGGGTCGCCGGGGAGAGCGCGAGCGTGATCCGCCGCGCCGGCCACGTCTCGCCGGAGTTGACCACGGCGGCGCGGACCCGGTCGCGCGACTCGGCGAGCGCGGCGTCGGGCAGCCCGACCAGCGAGACGGCGGGCAGGCCCTGCCCGATGTCCGCCTCGATCTCGACGACCTCGCCGTCGACCCCGCGCAGCCCGATCGACCACGCGCACGCGAGGGCCACGTCAGAACGCCCCCTCGTAGTGCTCGACCCGGGCCTCGGCGCCGCGGACGAGGAGCACGGCGACGACGTCGAAGCGCACCTCGTCGAACCCCGACCCGCCGGCGGCGTGCCGCTCGGCGAGCCAGCGCTGCGCGAGGCGCCGGATCCGGGCGGCCTTCTCGCGGGTGACCGCCTCGGCCGGGACGCCGAACCCGGTGCCCGAGCGGGTCTTGACCTCCACGACCACGAGGCGCTCGCCGTCGGCGGCGACGAGGTCGAGCTCGCCCTCGCGGCAGCGCCAGTTGCGGTCGAGCACCAGCAGGCCGCGCGCCGTGAGGTGCGCGGCGGCCACGTCCTCGCCGCGCTGCCCGAGCAGGCGCCGATCGTCCGGCGGCCGTCCCGGTGTGTCGCGCGTGGTGACCATGCCCAGCCCCCTCGTCCCCGCCGCCGGAGGGTCCGGCGGCGGCTCCGAGCGTGGCCGGGACGGGGACCGGGGCTCCAGCAGCGATGTCGCGTCTGGGGACAACCGGGAGGGCTGGGGACGGAGCGAGGCCGTGGTGGCGGCCGCGATCAGCCGGCCGGGGCAGCGTCAGCCGCTGAACGGGCCCTCGTCGAGGCGGAGGTCGGGCTTCTCCAGCTCCTCGACGTTGACGTCCTTGAACGTCACGACGCGGACGTTCTTGACGAAGCGCGCGGGCCGGTACATGTCCCAGACCCAGGCGTCGGCCATGGTGACCTCGAAGTAGACCTCGCCGTCGGCGTTGCGCACCGCGACGTCCACCGAGTTCGCCAGGTAGAAGCGCCGCTCGGTCTCCACGACGTAGGAGAACTGGGCGACGATGTCGCGGTACTCGCGGTAGAGCGACAGCTCCATGTCGGTCTCGTACTTCTCGAGATCCTCCGCGCTCATCGCTCTCCCCCCTCCGGCGCGTCCCCCGGGTACTCCTCGGGGCCGAGCGCCGCCTCCAGGTCCACCAGCTCGTCGGCCTCCCCGCTCTCCGCGGACGCCTCGTCGACGGTCACGGCTCCATTGTGGCGCACGCCGGCCATCGCCCCGTCCAGGCTCCGGCCCCGTGCCGCCGCGGCGACGTTGACGAAGCTGAAGCGGTGGTCCTCGCTGGGCCCGTGCTCGGTGAGCGCTGCGTTGTGCGTCGGTGTGCAGTAGCCCTTGTGGAGGTCGAAGCCGTACTCCGGACGCTTCTGGTGGAGGTCGGCCATCAGGCGGTCGCGGGTGGTCTTCGCCAGCACCGAGGCCGCCGCCACGCACGCCGCGGCGAGGTCGCCCTTGGGCACCGCCAGGGCCGGCACGCCGAAGCCCGACACCGGGAACCCGTCGGTGAGGACATAGCCGGGCCGCACGTCGAGGCGGGCGACGGCCCGGCGCATCCCGTCGATGTTGGCGGCGTGCACGCCGCGGCGGTCGATCTCGGGCGGGTCGACGAGCACGACGTGCCAGTCGAGCGCGCGCCGCCGGATGATCGTCGCGAACCGTTCCCGCTCGTCGTGGGTGAGCAGCTTCGAGTCGGTCAGGCCCTCGAGACGCTTGGCGTCCCCCGGCCGCAGGATGCAGGCCGCGACCGCCAGCGGGCCGGCGCACGCCCCGCGTCCGGCCTCGTCGACGCCGACGACCGGGCCGAGACCGTGCCGCTCCAGGGCCGACTGCAGCGCCCAGCTCTCGGTGCTGCGGCGGACGATCGCCCGGGGCGGCTGTACGCCGGTGCGCGGCGGCAGCGGGGCCCGCCGGCGAGCGGGGCGCCGCCCCGCCGGCCGGCCGGTGCCGCGCCGACGACCCGCGTCGTGTCCGGCCGTCACCGGCCGGTCTGGCCGGGTGGTGGCGGACCGCCGCGATCACCGGGGCCGAGCGGATCCGGGTCGTCCGGCGCCCGCGGGCCGCCGTGGTAGGCCGACCAGCGCCGTCGCAGACGTCGGGACACCCCGACGAGCGGCACCCCGACGAGCACGCCCGCCGCCAGCGGGGCACCGGAGGTCCACGTCGGGGCGCCGAGCGCGGAGGCCTGGGCCTGCGGATCGGTGTCGGGGACACCGCCCCACCGGCCGACGGGCAGCACGATGACGCGCGCCTTGCCGATGACGTCGGTGACCCCGATCGGGCCGTGCACGCGGGCGTCCGCGGAGTTGTTGCGGTTGTCGCCCATGACCCACAGCTGGCCGTCGGGCACCCGCACGGGCGCGAAGTCGGCCTGCGTCCGGCCCAGGTTGGGCTGGTAGTAGATGTAGGGCTCGTTGAGCGGACGGCCGTCCACGGTGACGCGGTTCTGGGCGTCGCAGCAGGCGACGGTCTGCCCGCCGGTGGCGATGACGCGCTTGACGAAGTCCTTCTCGTTCGGCGGCGCGAGACCGACGAGCGAGAGCCCGCTCTGCAGGCCGCGGACCAGCGCGTTGCCCGACGGCTCGCCGCCCGACACCTCGTCGTTCGCTCCCCACGAGGGCGGACCGCGGAACACGACGACGTCGCCCGGCGACGGGTCCGCGAACCGGTAGGTGATCTTGTCGACGGCGACGCGGTCGTTGGCGCAGCCGTTGCAGCCGTGCAGCGTGCGCTCCATCGACGCCGACGGGATCACGTAGATCCGCGCCAGGAACGTCTGGATGACGAACGTCAGCACCACCGCGACGACGATGAGCAACGGCAGCTCGCGCCAGAACGAGCCCTTGCGCTTCTTCTTCTTGGTCGTCCGCCCGGGGCCGGTGCTCCCGTGGCGCCCGGACCGACCCGGTCCGCTCTCGGGCTCGTCGCCGTCCTCGGGGCCCTCCTCGTCGCGACCGGCGTCCGCCAGACCCCGCCGGTGCCGCCCCGGGCTCGCCCCGGCGGTCTGCGTGACGGTCGTCGTGGCCGTGCTGCCGGTGGTCGCGGGATCCCGCGGCTTGGGGGGCCGGGAGGCGAAGCCGTCGGCGCCCGCGAGGCCGCTGTCGGACGCGCCGGGAGTGGCGGACGAGGTCGACTCGGCGTCTCCGCCGGGCGCGGGACCGGCCGCTGCCGCCGGCCCCGCGGGGCCGGACGGGCGCCCGGGCGCCGCGTGACCCGGACCGCCGGGACCAGCGGAACCGCCCGGACCACCGGGGCCGTGGGGCGCCGCACCGTTGGCGCCGTTCACGCCACCGGGCCCCGCACCGTTCGCCGCTCCACCGTGGGGAGGCGAGCCCTGCGGAGGCGGGTACGGCCCACCCGCCGGTGGGCCGGGCGGCCGGGGGCCGCCCTGACCCGGCACCGCCGCGACGCCGCCCTGACCCGGGGCCGCCGCGACGCCGCCCTGACCCGGGGCCGCCGCGACGCCGCCGGGCGCCCCCCACGACGGGCCGGACGGAGCCCGCGAGGGCTCGTCGGGCCGCCCGGGTCCGTCCGCCGGAGCGCCCGGCTCGGGAGCGCCGTAGCGCGGCCCCGGTGCGCCGGGGGCGGCTCGGCGCCCGTCGTCCGGACCGCCGCCGTGCCCGTTGCCCGGACCGTGGCCACCGCCGTGGCCCAGGTCGTGGCTGCCGTAGCCGCCCTGGCCGTTCCCGTGACCCGATCCGTAGCCGCCGCCGGTGCCGTTGCCGCCGTAGCCGCTGCTCTCGGGGAGGGACGAGCCGCCCGAGTACCCGGCGCCGCCGTAGCCGTTGCTCCCGGGGAGGGACGAGCCGCCGGAGTACCCGGTCCCCGACAGCCCCGACGTCTCGTAGCTCGGGCCCGCGCCGTACGAGGGCAGGTCGGGGGTGCCGTAGCCGTCGCCCGGCACGTCCGATCCCGACCAGCCGGAGGCGCCGTAGGGCGCCTGCCCGCCGCGTGCGGGCGCCGGGACGTCGCCGTAGGGGTCGTCCGGCCCCTGGTCGTCGTCCGGTCGCGCGTGGGCCGGCGCACGTCCGCCGTAGCCGTCGCCACCGACCGGGCCCGACCGGCCGTCACGGCTCGGATCGGTGCCCGCGCCGGGACTCCGGTACGGGGGCACGGAGGGCTCCTGGGGGCGCACGCGCTTCAGGTTAGGAGACCGGGGCCGTCGGCTCAGGAAGCCGGCGTGGTCTCGCGCTTCTCGCGAATCTTCGCGGCCTTGCCCCGGCGCTCACGGAGGTAGTAGAGCTTCGCGCGCCGGACGTCACCGCGCGTGACGACCTCGATCTCGGCGATGTTCGGGGAGTGCACCGGGAAGGTGCGCTCCACCCCGACGCCGAAGGAGACCTTGCGGACGGTGAACGTCTCGCGCAGGCCGCCACCGTGGCGGCGGATCACGACACCCTGGAAGACCTGTACACGAGAGCGTGAACCCTCGATGACCCGGACGTGCACCTTCACGGTGTCCCCGGCACGGAAGTCCGGGATGTCGGAGCGCAGCGACTTGGCGTCGAGCTCGTCCAGGGCGTTCATCGTCAGCGTCCTCGCGGTCTCACGGGCCGGCGCGACGGACCCCACGGGGCGGGCGTCCGTGTGCTGCCGACCGGGATGGCTTCTCGGGCAGCGGACCGGCGCTCACCGACCCCGATCGGGCCGTGCGCCGTCCGCGGCAACCTCCCCAGTCTGCCATGCCGCCCGTCGCGCTCCTCAGGCCGGGTCGTACCCGCACGCCGTGAGCACCTCGCGGTCGCGGGCGTCGAACGCGCGCGGGCCGTGGCGGGCGAGCAGCGTGTCGAGGAGGTCGGGTCGCACGGCGGCGGTGCGCTCCAGCGAGCGGTCCCGGCGCCACCGCGCCACGGCGGCGTGGTTGCCGCCCCGGAGCACCTCGGGGACGTCGCGCTCGCGCCAGGTCTCGGGGCGGGTGTACGCGGGCGCCTCCAGCAGGCCGTCAGTACCGACAGCGAAGCTGTCCAGCTCCGCCGACTCCGGGTTCCCGAGCACGCCGGGCACGAGCCGGGACACGGCCTCGACGACGACGAGCGCGGCCACCTCCCCGCCCGCGAGCACGTAGTCGCCGAGCGAGACCTCCTCGACGGGCATCCGGGTCGCGGCGTCGTCGAGCACCCGGGCGTCGATGCCCTCGTAGCGCCCGCACGCGACCACCAGCCACGGCTCTCCCGCCCACCCGGCGACGCGCGCCTGGGTCAGCGGCGCGCCCGCCGGGGTCGGCACGAGCAGCCGCGGGGAGCCCTCCCCCGACCCGGCGACCTCGTCGAGCGCTGCCCCCCACACCGGCGCCGTCATGAGCATCCCCGGGCCGCCGCCGTAGGGTGCGTCGTCGACGGCCTTGTGCACGCCACCGGCCCATCGCCGCAGGTCGTGCACACGCACGTCGAGCAGGCCCGCCCGCCGCGCCCGGCCGACGAGGGCCTCGTCGAGCGGGGCGAGGTAGCCCGGGAAGATCGTGACGACGTCGATGCGCATCGGGCACGATCCTGCCCCGGCCGGACGCGAAGGGGGTGGCGAGGGTGGAGCAGTTCGTCTCCTACCCGCAGGAGTGGCGCCTGCTCGCGCCCCTGGGCCTCGCGCTCGTGCTGTGCACCCTCATCGGCCTCGAGCGCGAACGCGCCGCGAAGAGCGCGGGCCTGCGCACCCACACCCTGGTCGGCGTGGGGTCGGCGGCCTTCATGCTGATCTCGAAGTACGGCTTCTCCGACCTGCTCGGGATGGAGCACATCGCCCTCGACCCCTCCCGCGTCGCGGCCCAGATCGTGTCCGGGATCGGGTTCATCGGCGGCGGGCTGATCTTCGTGCGCCGCGACGCCGTCCGCGGGCTCACCACGGCGGCGACGGTCTGGGCGGCCGCCGCGGTCGGCACGGCGTGCGGTGCCGGCCTGCCGTTGCTCGCCGTGGCCGGGACCGCCGTGCACTACCTCGTCACCCGCGGGTACCGCCCGCTCGCGCGCCTGGTCACGGAGTCCTCGACGGTGCCGCGGGACGTCACCATCTCCTACCACGACGGCCGGGGTGTGCTCCGCGCCGTGCTCACGGTGTGCACCGAGCGCGGGTTCGCCGTCGCCGGCATGCACGTCGACCGCGAGGACGGTGGCGCGCCGGACGACCCGACCGGGACGCGCACCGCCTCGGTGACGCTCTCGTTGACCGGGCGCGGCGGGCTGGACACGCTGTCCGGCGAGCTCTCCGAGCTGCCCGGCGTTCTCGCGGTGGGCGTGCCTGCCGAGGAGGAGTGAGCCCTACCCGTCCTCCCCGGAGCCCTCGAGGAGCCCCTCGGGCGGGTCGAGGACGAGCCGGCCGCCGGGGACGTCGACCTGGGTGACGATCGCGGCCACGAACGGCACGAGCGCCTCGTCGGCACCGGGGCGCTCGATCGCGAGCAGTTCCCCGCCGGCGCCGTGCAGGACCGCGGTGACGGTGCCGACGACCGTGCCGTCGGCGAGCACCGCCGTGAGCCCCTCGAGCTGGTGGTCGTGGAACTCGTCGGGGTCGTCGGGGACGCCGTCCAGCGCGGGGGCGGTGAGCTCGGCGCTGCGCAGGGCCTCGGCACCGTCGCGGTCGCCGACCTCCTCGACGGTCACGAGCAGGCGGTCACCGTGACGGCGGGCCGCCCGGATCGTCAGCGCGGGAAGGCGCGAGCCCCGCACCGACAGCACCGTGCCCGGAGCGAACCGGGCCTCGACGTTGTCGGTACGGGGCTCGACGACGAGCTCTCCGCGCAGGCCGTGGGCCTTGACCACCCGGCCGACGACACGCTCGTCGGGAGGGGTCGTCACGGTCTCAGCGGTCGGTGTCGACCACGTCGACACGCACGCCGCGCCCGCCGATGCCGCCCACGACGGTGCGCAGGGCGGTGGCCGTGCGGCCGTTGCGGCCGATCACCTTCCCGAGGTCGTCGGGGTGCACCCGGACCTCGAGCGTGCGGCCGCGGCGGTTGGTGACGAGATCGACGGCGACCTCGTCGGGGTGGGCGACGATGCCGCGCACGAGGTGCTCGAGCGCCTCGGCGAGCTCGCTCACTCCGCGGAGCCGGAAACCTTGGCCAGCTCCTCGTTGAAGCGGGCCTGCTTGTCGACCTTCTCCGGCTGCGGCTTCAGCTTGCCCTCGGCGCCCGGGAGGCCCTTGAACTTCTGCCAGTCGCCCGTGACCTTGAGCAGGCCGTGGACCGGCTCGGTGGGGATCGCGCCGACCCCCAGCCAGTACTGCGCGCGCTCCGAGTCGATCTTGATGACGCTCGGGTCGCTCTTCGGGTGGTACTCGCCGATCGTCTCGATGACGCGACCGTCGCGGCGGTTCTTGGCGTCCGCGACGACGACGCGGTAGTGCGGCTCGCGAATCTTGCCGATGCGGGCGAGCTTGATCTTGACAGCCACTGCTGGGGAACTCCTCGGTCGATGCGTTCGGGGCCGCCCTGCCGAGGAGGACCTCCGGGACGGCGTGCCCGCTCGTGCTCGTCCGTGGCCTCACGTGACCACGGCAACGCGACGATTGTGCCAGACGGCAGGTCAGGCGAACGGCGCCAGGGTGACGCCCGCGGCGCGCAGGGCCTCGGCCACGCGGCGCGCCGAGGCCACCGCGCCGGGGCTGTCGCCGTGCAGGCACAGCGAGGCCGCCCGGGTGGGGATCTCGGTGCCGTCGACCGCCACGACGACGCCGTCGGTGGCGAGGCGGCGGGCGCGCTCGACGACGGCGTCGGCGTCCGGGAGCAGCGCCCCGGGCTCGCGGCGCGGCACGAGGGTCCCCTCGGGGGTGTAGCCGCGGTCGCCGAACGCCTCGGCGTGGGTGGTGAGCCCGGCCTCCAGCGCCCGGGCGAGGAACCGCGAGCCCGGAAGCCCGAGCACCGGCAGCCCCGCGCGATCCGCCGCCTCGACGACGGCGCCTGCCTGGGCGTCGTGGTGCACGACGGCGTTGTAGAGGGCGCCGTGGGGCTTGAGGTACGCGACCTCTCCCCCGGCCGCGCGGGCGAACTCGCGCAGCGCGCCGACCTGGTAGAGCAGGTCCGCGGCGAGCTCGGCCGGGTCGACATCGACGAAGCGGCGACCGAACCCGGCGAGGTCGCGGTAGGACACCTGGGCGCCGATCGTCACCCCGCGCTCCACCGCGCGCTCGCAGACCCGGCGCATGGTCGCGGGGTCTCCGGCGTGGAAGCCGCACGCCACGTTCGCCGAGGTCACGACGTCGAGCAGGGCGTCGTCGTCGGTGAGCGCCCAGATGCCGAAGCCCTCGGCGAGGTCGGCGTTGAGGTCGAGGGTCGGCACGGCGCCCCAGCCTAGGACCGGCCGCTCCTTGACCTCGAGCGCACTCGAGGGCGCAGTCTGTCCCCCGTGACCGATCTCCGGCCGTCCGCGCCGTCCGCGCCGTCCGGGACCGAGGCACCGCCCGTCCGCGTCGGCCTGCTGCTCGGCGTGCTGCTGGTCGCCGTCGCGGTCGCGGTGCTGGCCAACAGCATGGTGCTCGTCCTCGTGCCCGAGATCGGCCGGGACTTCGCCGCCTCGCCGGGCGGGCTGGCCTGGGTGGTGACGGCGTTCTCGCTGAGCTTCGCGGTCGCCACACCCCTCTACGGGCGGATTGCCGACGTGTTCGGCGTGCGACGGGTGTTCGCCGCCGGGATCGCGATCTTCCTCGTCGGCTCGGTCCTCGCGGGCCTGGCACCGGGCATCGGCCTGCACCTCGCCGGGCGGGTCCTGCAGGGCCTCGGGAGCGCCGCGGTGCCCGCGCTCGGGTCGGTCGCGGTGGCACGCTCGCTGCCGCCGGGCCGCCGCGGGTTCGGCTTCGGGATCGTCGGCACCGGCGTCGGGGCGGGCCAGGCGCTGGGGCCGCCGTTGGCGGGGTTCGTCGCGGAGGTCGCCGGGTGGCGCTGGCCCTTCCTGGGCGCGGCCCTGCTCGTCGCCCCGCTGCTGGTGATCGCGCCGCGGGTCCTCCCCGACGGCCGGCAGAGCGCCGACCCGTCGTGGCGGCAGATCGACCTCATCGGCGGCGTCCTGCTCGGCGGCGCCGTGGGCCTCGGGCTCTTCGGGCTCACCCGCGCCCAGCAGGTCGGCGTGGCGCCGTCGTCGTGGGGCGCGGTCCTCGGCGCGCTCGTGCTCGCGGGCGCCTTCGCGCTGCGCATCCGCCGGGCGCCGCGGCCGTTCGTGCCGCCGGCGCTGCTCACGCACGGCCCGTTCGTCACCGCCGTCGGCGTCGGGTTCCTGGCGATGTTCTGCTACCTCGCCACGATCCTGCTGGTGCCGCTGCTCGTCGCGACGGTGAACGGGCTCGGGGTCGGCCAGGTCGGCCTCGTGCTGCTGCCCGGCGCGGTCGCGGTCGCCGCGCTCTCGTCCCCCGCGGGCCGGCTCTCCGACCGCCTCGGACCGCGCCGCCTCGTCGGGATCGGGCTGGGCCTGCTGGCCGTCGCCGTGGTGACGCTCTCGACGGCGGCGGGCGGGTCGGCGGTCCTGCTCAGCGCGGTGACGTTCGTGGTCGGCGTGGCCCTCGCGTCGATCACCTCACCACTGATCAACGCGGTCGCCGCCGCGGTGCCCGCCGAGCACGCCGGCGTCGGCCTCGGGCTCTACCAGGGCGCGTTCTTCCTCGGCGGCGGCACCGGGGCGGCCGTGCTCGGGACCGTGCTCGCCGCCCGGACCGCGGCCGGTGCCGGCTCGTGGAACCCGCTGCACGACGGCGCCGGGGCCGCGTTCTCCGATGCCCTGCTGGTGGTCGCCGGGGTGCTCGTCGTCGCCGTCCTGCTCTCGCGCCGCCTGCCCGCGCGGACCTGAGCTACGACAGCGCGGTGCCCGCCCGCAGGACCAGCAGCGGGCGCCGCAGCAGGTCGACGTCGGTCCGCGGGTCGCCGTCGGTCACGATCAGGTCGGCGGGCGCTCCGTCGGTGAGTCCCGGCCGGCGCAGCCAGTCCCGGGCCGCACCGCAGGCCGCGGCCAGGGCGCGCGCGGGCCCGAGCCCCACCGCCGCCAGGGCCGCGATCTCGTCGACGATGAGCCCGTGCTCGATGCCCCCGCCGGCGTCGGTGCCCGCGAAGACCGGGACGCCGGCCTCGATCGCCGCGGCGATCCTCCGCGGCGCCCGCGCGTAGAGCTCGCGCATGTGCGTGCCGTAGCGCGGGAACTTGTCGCCGGCCGCCTCGGCGAACAGCGGGAAGTTCTCGACGTTGATCAGTGTCGGGACGAGAACCGTGCCGCGCTCGACCATCATCGCGATCGTGTCGTCGGTCAGGCCGGTGCCGTGCTCGATCCCGTCGATCCCGGCGCCGATGAGCCCGGGCAGGGCGTCCTCGCCGAAGACGTGGGCGGTGACCCGCGCCCCCTCCGCGTGCGCCGCGTCGATCGCGGCGCGCAGCACGTCGTCGGGCCAGAGCGGGGCGAGGTCGCCGGCCTCGCGCTCGATCCAGTCGCCGACGAGCTTCACCCACGGGTTCGCCCGCGCCTGCTCGGCGACCGCGGCCGGCAGCTCGTCGGGCTCGACGTCGACCGGCAGGCCGCGGATGTAGCGCTTCGGGCGCGCGAGGTGGCGCCCGGCGCGGACGATCTCGGGCATCCGCGGGTCGTCGTCGAGCGGGCGCGTGTCGATCGGGCTGCCGCAGTCGCGCAGCAACAGCGCGCCGGCCGCGGCGTCGACGTGCCCCTGCTCGCGGGCGGTCTCGAGATCCACCGGCCCGTCCGCCCCGATGCCGACGTGGCAGTGCGCGTCGACGAGCCCGGGGAGGATCCAGGCGCCGTCGGCGACGGTCTGCGCGTCGGGCACCGGGTCGAGGCTGATCCGCCCGTCCGCGGTGACCCACAGCTCGCCGGCGTGCTCGCCCTCGGCGGTGCCGTCGAGCAGCACGCCGCGCAGGTGCAGCGGGGGTTGCGACATGCTGCGGAGGGTAGCGACGACCCGCCCGCGTCGCCGCTGGCCTCAGGCCGCGCCGTCGACGGCTCCGGGGTACACCGGCAGCTCGAGAGCGGTCGCGGCCCGGTCGACCGCGTCGCCGGTGGGGATCCGGGTCCGGTCGGGCTCCCGCAGCGCCGCGTCGCGACGGGCGACGTCGGACTCCGTGCGCGGGACGATCACGCTGCGCCCGCCGTCGGCCAGCGCCTGGTTCTGCGCCACGAAGTCGCGCAGGCGGTGCTCGTAGCGCGCGAAGCCCTCGCGGTACGTCGGCGCCGTGGCCAGCTCGCCCGCGAGCATGTACCCGCCCACCAGCGCCAGGCTCGAGCCCTGGCCGGACAGGAACGACGGCGCGTGCGCCGCGTCGCCGACCAGCCCGACCCGGCCGGTCGACCACCGCGGCATGCGGATCTGGCTGACGACGTCGAAGAACACGTCGTCGGCCTCCTGCATCGCGGCGACGAGACGCGGCACCTCCCACACGTCGTCGCCGGCGAACCGCGCGGCCACCAGCTCGCGCTGCGCGCGGGGGTCGCGGAACGCGTCGAACGGCGGGTCGTCGCGGGTGAAGCTGAGGAACCCGTGCACCTGGTCGGCGCCGCCCACCGCGTAGATCACCGCCGCCCGCCCGGGCACGCTCCAGATCACGCCCTCGTGGTCGAGCCCGAACTCGTTCGGCATGGTCCACCCGGCGAAGCAGTAGCCGAGGTAGCGGTGGAACTGCTCCTCCGGACCGAAGGCGAGCGCGCGGGTGTGCGAGTGCAGCCCGTCGGCCCCGACGACGAGGTCGAAGCGGCGTCGCTCCCCGCTCGCGAACGCCACGTCGACCCCGTCGCCGTCGTCGTGGAGCGTCGCGATCGTGTCGCCGAAGCGGAACTCGACGTCGTCGCGCACGGCGGCGTGGAGCACCTCGGTGAGGGCGCCCCGGGGCAGCTCGACGTTCCCGCCGGTGCCGCCCGACACCGACTCGGGCGACACGGCGCCCACGGCCGATCCGTCGGCGTCGAGGAACGTGATCCGCTGCGAGTCGACGTGGGCGGCGCGGACCGCCGGCAGCACCCCCATCTGCTCGACGACCCCGAGCGCGGTCCCGCGGACGTCGATCGGGTAGCCGCCGCCCCGGACGGCGTCGGCCCGCTCGACGACGGTGACGGCGAAGCCCCGGCGGGCGAGCCAGAAGGCGAGCGTCGGCCCGGCGATGCTCGCGCCCGAGATGAGCACGGTTCCCGGCATGGCGACCTCCTCGTTTACCTACCTTTGGTATCTTTTCCGCGACCGACGACCCCGGTATTGGTTGCGCGATCGCACGGGACAACCATATACCTAACTTAGGTATCTGACCAGGAGGTGGCGGTGACCGCCGAGTCCGACCTGGTCGGCCAGGTCCTCCCGCGGCTGACGCAGCTCGGCGCCATGCTCAACCGCAGCCGGGTGGTCGAGGAGGCCCAGCGCGCGGCGGGGGCCGACCTCGAACGCCCGGCGATCGGCGTCCTGTCCGCGCTGCGGATGGCCGGCGCCCCCCTGCGGATCGGGGAGATCGCCGAGCGCCAGCAGGTGGCCGGTCCCCACGTCACCCGCACCGTCACCGGGCTCGAGCAGCGCGGACTGGTCCGGCGGGCCGCCGACCCCGGCGATCACCGCGCCCGCCTCGTCGAGCTGACCGACGAGGGCGCGGCCGCCGCGGACCGCTACGTCCAGACGGTCCTGCGGTGGTTCACCGAGGTGCTCGCGGACTGGCCCGACGACGACCGCCGGGAGCTGGGCCGCCTGCTGGGCCGCCTCGTCGACGAGCTCACCGCGCGCCTGGCCGCCCGGGAGGGCGAGCCGTGACGGGCCGGCCCGCGACCGTCGAGGACGTCCACGCGCTCGCCGCGGCGATGCCGCACGTGACGAGCCTCGAGGGCCCGAAGGGCAACACCGTCTACCAGGTCGGTGGCAAGTCGTTCGTGTTCTTCCGGACGCCACGGCCCGACGCGCGCGACCCCGACACCGGCGAGAAGTACTCCGACGTGATCATGTTCTGGGTCGAGTCGGAGGAGGACAAGGACGCGCTGGTGCGCGACACGTCCACGCCGTTCTTCACGACGTCGCACTTCGACGGACACCTCTCGGTGCTGCTCCGGGCCGCGCACCTCGACCGGATCAGCCACGAGGAACTGACCGAGATCGTGCAGGACGCCTGGCTGGCGCGGGCGTCGCACCGCCGCCGGGCGAAGTGGCTGGACCGCTAGCTACTTGCGCTTCTTCTTGTTGCCCTTCTTGCCGCCGCCGTTGCCGCGGGAGCCACCGCCGCCGCTGTTGCCCGGGAAGGTCAGCGCGCCCGCGTCGAAGCCCGCCGGGAGCTCGTTCATGCCCGCGAGCGCCGGCGGGAGCTGGTTGAGCCCCGGGGTCTGGTAGCTGCCGACGGACCGCTCGCCGCGGTCGGCGCCGGTGCTCTCCTGGGCGATGCCCGCGATCGCCGGCATCTGCTTGGGCCCCTTGCGCCCCTTGGTGGCGGCCTTCGCGGCCTGGCGCTTGCCCTTGCGGCCCCCGCCCATGCCCGGCAGCCCGAACTGGCCGGCCATCGACTTCATCATCTTGCGGGCCTCGAAGAACCGCTCGACCAGCTGGTTGACGTCGGAGACGCCGACGCCGGACCCGTTCGCGATCCGCAGCCTGCGGGACCCGTTGATGATCTTCGGGTCGTCGCGCTCGGCGGGGGTCATGCCGCGGATGATCGCCTGGACGCGGTCGAGGTGCTTCTCGTCGAGGCCCGCGAGCTGGTCCTTCATCTGCGCGGCGCCCGGCAGCATGCCGAGCACGTTGGCGATCGGGCCCATCTTGCGGACGGCCATCATCTGCTCGAGGAAGTCCTCGAGGGTCAGCTCGCCCTCGGACATCTTCTGGGCGGCCTTCTCGGCCTGCCCCTCCTCGAAGGCCTGCTCGGCCTGCTCGATGAGGGTGAGCACGTCGCCCATGCCGAGGATGCGCGAGGCCATCCGGTCGGGGTGGAAGACGTCGAACTCGTCGAGCTTCTCGCCGTTGGAGGCGAAGAGGATCGGCTCGCCGGTGACCTCGCGGACCGAGAGCGCCGCGCCGCCGCGCGCGTCGCCGTCGAGCTTGGTGAGCACCACGCCGGAGAAGCCGACGCCGTCGCGGAACGCCTCGGCCGTGGTGACGGCGTCCTGGCCGACCATGGCGTCGAGGACGAACAGCGTCTCGTCCGGCGTGACCGCGTCGCGGATGTCCGCGGCCTGGCGCATCAGCTCCTCGTCCACGCCGAGACGGCCGGCGGTGTCGACGACGAGCACGTCGTACTGGCGGGACTTCGCGTCGGCGACCGCACGGCGGGCGACGTCGACCGGGTCGCCGACACCGTTGCCGGGCTCGGGGGCGAAGACCTCGACACCGGCGCGCTCGCCGACGATCTGGAGCTGGTTGACGGCGTTCGGACGCTGGAGGTCGCAGGCCGCGAGCATGGGCGTGTGCCCCTGGCCCTTGAGCCAGTGCGCGAGCTTGCCGGCCAGCGTCGTCTTCCCGGAGCCCTGCAGGCCCGCGAGCATGATCACCGTCGGCGGGTTCTTGGCGAAGCGCAGCCGGCGGGTCTCGCCGCCGAGGATGCCGACGAGCTCCTCGTTGACGATCTTGACGACCTGCTGCGCCGGGTTCAGCGCCTCGGAGACCTCGGCGCCGCGGGCGCGCTCCTTGACCTGCCTGACGAACCCCCGCACCACGGGCAGCGCGACGTCGGCCTCGAGCAGCGCGATCCGGATCTCGCGACACGTCGTGTCGATGTCGGTCTCGGAGAGTCGCCCCTTGCCGCGCAGGTCGGAGAGGACCGACGTGAGGCGGTCGGACAGGGTGTCGAACACGGCGCTCGCACTCCTCGGGTCTCGCTGGCGGCGCTGGGAAGCCTCGACGCTGCGGGTCGGCACCGTCGGGGACGAACCCCCAGCCTAACGGGCGCGTCCGGGCGGCCCCGGCGTCAGCCCGTGTCGGCCCGGTGTCAGCTCGGCGCGGTGGGCTCCGGCGCGGCGTAGCCGCCCGCGGCCGCGGCCAGCACGACCTCCTCGACCTCCCGGCGGCGCTCCGGGTCGGGCCCGGAGTGCTCGGCGGTCTCCAGGCAGAAGGCGTCGAGCACCGAGCTGCCCAGGGTCGACACCCGCGCCCAGCGGACGTCCAGCCCCTCGCCCTCGAGCGCAGCGGCCACGCGGTGCAGGAGGCCGATCCGGTCGGTGGTGCGCAGCTCGAGGACGACGGCCCCGGTGGCCTCGTCGTCGAACCACACCACGCGGCTGGGCGCGGGCGGCGGGCCCGGCCGGTCGTAGTCGCGCTCCTTCGCCTCCAGGCGTGCGGGCAGGTCGAGCGACCCGCGCAGCACCCGGACGAGATCCTCGCGCAGCAGGGACGCCTCGGGCAGGCGCCCGAAGCGCGGGGACACCGTGAACGCGTCGACGGCGACGCCGTCGTGCTCGCCGAGGTCGGCGGTGTGGACCTGCAGCGAGTGCAGCGCCAGCACCCCGGCCGCGCGGGAGAGCAGTCCGGGCCGGTCGGGGGCCGCGACCGTCATGGTGATCGTCGTCAGCTCGCCCTCGCCGTGGATCGACACCTCGGGCCGCCCGCTCTCGGCGACGGCCTTCGCGAGCGCGAGCGCGTCCTCGGACAGGGGCGACGGTCCCGGGACCGGGCCGCCGGACATGACGACGCGGCAGCGGCGCACCAGGTCGCCCATGAGCGTCGCCCGCCACGGCGTCCAGACACCCGGCCCGGTGCCCAGGGAGTCGGCCTCGGCGAGCGCAGCCAGCAGCTCGAGCAGCACCGGGTCGGCGTCGAGCGTGTCGACGACGCGCTCCACGGTCGCGGGGTCCTCCGGGTCGCGGCGGGACGCGGTGTGGGGCAGCAGCAGGTGGTGACGCACCATCGCGGCGAGGAGGTCGACGTCCGCGGGCCAGAGCCCGAGGCGCCGGCCGATGTTGCCGGCGAGGCGCTCGCCCACCACGGAGTGGTCCTCCTCGCGCCCCTTGCCGATGTCGTGCACCAGTGCGCCGAGCAGCAGGAGGTCGGGCCGGGCGACGCGGGTGGTCAGCTCGGCGGCGCGGCGGGTGACCTCGATGAGGTGGCGGTCGACGGTCCAGACGTGCTGGCGGTCGCGGGGCGGCAGGTCGCGGACCGCGCCCCACTCGGGGAAGAGCCGCCCCCACAGGCCGGTGCGGTCGAGGGACTCGACCACGTCGACCATGCCCTCCCCGGCGCCCAGGAGGGCGAGCAGCTCGGACAGCGCCGCCCGCGGCCACGGCTCGCGCAGCTCGGGCGCCGCCTCGGCCAGCCGGTGCAGGGTGCTGGCGGAGATCGGCAGCCGGGTGCGCGCCGCCGCGGCGGCGAGGCGCAGCACCAGCGCCGGGTCCCGCGAGACCTGCGCCTCGCGGGCGAGCACGACCTCGCCGGCGTGCTCGACGACGCCGTCGTCGAGGGGCCGGCGCGCCGGGGTGCGGCGCAGCGCGGCCAGGCCCCGGCGGGGCAGCGCGGCCCGCGCCGAGCGCAGGGCGGTGTCGGTGGCGAAGACGACGGTGCGCGCGGCGCCGGAGAGGGCGCGCGCGAGGTCGAAACGGTCGGTGACACCGAGCTCGCCCGCGGCCGCGGCGACCACCTCGTGCGCGTCCTCGGCCTGCAGCACGTCGCGGGCGCGGCCGGCGCGGCGGTGCAGCTCGACGCGCAGGTCGAGCATGAGGCGGCGGGCGTCCTGGACGTCGACGGTCGGGCGGTCGACCAGCTGCGCCGCGGACAGCGCGTCGAGCAGCTGGATGTCGCGCAGGCCCCCGTGGCCGTTCTTGAGGTCCGGTTCGATGCGGTGGGCGACCTCGCCGGACCGCTCCCACCGGGCCTCGGTGGCGGCGACGAGATCGTCGAAGCGGTTGCGGATGCCGGCGCGCCACGCCTGGCGGGCGGTCGCGGCCAGGCGTTCGGCCAGCTCGGGGTCGCCGGCCAGGAACCGGACCTCGAGCAGGCCCAGGGCCACGCGGAGGTCGGTGGTGGCCACCTCGATCGCCTCGCCGACCGTCCGGACCGAGTGGTCGAGCCCGACCCCGGCGTCCCACAGCGGGTACCAGAGCGCGTCGGCCATGCGGGAGATCTGCTCGCGTCCGCCCCGGCGGCTGCGCCCGTCGTGGATCAGGACCAGGTCCAGGTCGGAGTGCGGGGCCAGCTCGCGACGGCCCAGCGCGCCGACGGCGACCAGGGCCGAGCCCTCGCCGACGCCGACCGCGGCGGCGCGCGACGACAACCAGAAGTCGTGCAGCTCGACCAGCGCCTCACGCAGCGCGGCCGGCCCGAGCCGGCGCGCCCCCGCCGGCGGGTCGAGCAGCGCACCCCGCGCGCGGACGAGGTCGGCCGCGTCGCCGTGGGCGCCGCCCCGCTCGTCGCCCGGGCCCACCGGCCCCTCCCCCGGCGCCGCGCTCGCCTCCGTGGCCATCCGTCCCCCACGTCCTCTCCGGCACGTCACGACGACGGCCTGCTCCCGGCCCGGTGTGACGACGGCGCCGGGCTCCCGAGGGAACCCGGCGCCGTCGTCGTCGCGGTGACTACAGGGCGTCGGCCCCGCGCTCACCGGTGCGCACGCGCACCACGGTCTCGACGGGCGTCACCCAGACCTTGCCGTCACCGATCTTGCCGGTGCGGGCGGTCTCGGCGATCGCGTCGACGACCTTCTCCGCCGCGGTGTCGTCGGTGACGACCTCGATGCGGACCTTCGGCACGAAGTCCACGGAGTACTCCGCACCCCGGTAGACCTCGGTGTGGCCCTTCTGGCGGCCGTAGCCCTGGACCTCGCTCACGGTCATGCCCAGGACCCCGAGCTGCTCGAGGGCGCCCTTGACGTCCTCCAGCACGAACGGCTTGATGATCGCGGTCACCATCTTCACGGCGTCGAGCCCTCCCTCGGGGTAGCGGGGACGCGGTCACTGGCGGTCGTGTGCTCGAAGAGCGAGCCGGAGCCGCCGCCGATGCGCAGACCGGAGTAGTCGTACCCGGACTCCGCGTGCTGGGACTCGTCGATGCCGGTGCTCTCGTCCTCGTCAGAGACTCGCAGACCGACCGTGGCCTTGACGATCGTGGCAAGGATCAGCGTGACCACGAACGAGTAGACCAGCACCGCGAGGGCGGCGATGAGCTGGATGATCAGCTGGCTGAAGCCGCCGCCGTAGAACAGGCCGTCGGCGCTGCTGGAGTTCAGCGACGTCGTGGCGAAGAAGCCCAGCGACAGCGTGCCCCAGAGGCCGCCGACGAGGTGGACGGCGACCACGTCGAGGGAGTCGTCGAAGCCGAGCTTGAACTTCAGCGACACCGCGAGGGCGCAGAGGATGCCGGCGATGATGCCGACCGCCAGCGCGCCGATCGGGTTGACGAACGCACAGGCCGGGGTGATCGCGACGAGGCCGGCGACCGCACCGGACGCGGCACCCAGCGTGGTGGGCTTGCCGTCGCGGATCTGCTCGACGATCAGCCAGCCGATGAGGGCCGCGCAGGTGGCGAGCATCGTGTTGGTGAACGCGATGCCGGCGTTGACGTTGGCGCCCAGGGCCGAACCGGCGTTGAAGCCGAACCAGCCGAACCACAGCAGAGCAGCACCGAGGAGCACGAACGGCAGGCTGTGTGGACGGCCCGGGTCACGCGGCCAGCCGCGGCGCTTGCCGACCACCAGGGCGATCGCGAGGCCCGCGGCACCGGCGTTGATGTGGACCGCGGTACCACCGGCGAAGTCGAGCGTCGCGCCGTCGGTGGTGATCCAGCCACCGAGCTGGTTGGCGATCCATCCGCCGGTCTCGGCGGTGCTGCCGTCGAAGGCGAACACCCAGTGCGCGACCGGGAAGTAGACGATCGTGACCCAGAGGGCGACGAACAGCGTCCAGCCCCAGAACTTCACGCGGTCGGGCAGCGCGCCCGAGATGAGCGCCGGCGTGATGACGGCGAACATCAGCTGGAACATCGCGAACGCCCAGATCGGGATCGTGTCCGGGGCGGTCCCGATGAGGGTCGGCGCGTCGGCGCTGCCCATGCCGCCCAGCCCGATGAACTGGAGGTTGCCGACGAGGCCCCCGAAGGCGTCGTTACCGAACGCCAGGGAGAAGCCGTAGAGGCACCAGAGCACCCCCACGATCGCCAGGCACATGAAGTTCATCATGAGCATGTTGAGAACGCTGCGAGAGCGGACCATGCCGCCGTAGAAGAAGGCCAGCCCGGGGGTCATCAGCATCACCAGCGCAGCGCTGGTGAGGACCCACGCGGTGCTACCTGCGTTGAGTTCGGGCACGTTCGCTCGTCCCTCCTGCTCCTGTCGTGCTCACTGCGAGGAGAGAATGAAGACGTCGTGTTTCGCGCAGCCGCGCTGACCGTTTCACGGCAGTTAACAGCCTGCCGATCCATGTGACGGTTGTGTTTCCCAGGCGGACATTCAGGAGCGTTACCGGTCCGCGAGAGACGTGCGTCATGACTCTGCGCGATCAGAGGCGTCCCGAACGAGCTCGCCAGGCCACGTTCGGAGCACACCCTCTCACGCGGAACCCACACCGGGACCCGTGGCCCGCACGAGGCAGAAGGGGTTGCCGTCGGGGTCGAGGAAGACCCGGAACGTCTCCCCCGGCTGGTGCTCGGTCTTCCGCGCGCCGGCGGCGAGGACGGCCGCCTCGCCGGCGTCGAGATCGTCGACCTCGAGGTCCAGGTGCATCTGGAGCGCGCCCTCGTCCGGCCACGCCGGCGCACGGCGGGCCCGCGCGAGCTGGAACGCCAGCGTCGGGCCGCCGTCCCCCTCGAGCTCGACCCAGTCGGGCTCCGTCGACCCCACCGCCACGCCGAGGATCTCGGCGTAGAAGCGCGCCAGCGCAAGCGGGTCGGGGGTGTCGATGGCGGTCAGCTGCAGGCGGGCGATGCCGGTCATGGGCGCAGGCTAGGGCCGCTCCCCGACAGCCCTACTTGAGCAGCGCGTCGACGAAGGCCCCGGGCTCGAACGGCGCGAGGTCGTCGGGGCCCTCGCCGAGCCCGACGAGCTTGACCGGCACGCCGAGCTCGCGCTGCACCTGGAACACGATGCCGCCCTTGGCCGTCCCGTCGAGCTTGGTGAGCACGACGCCGGTGACGTCGACGACCTCGCTGAAGACCCGGGCCTGGGTCAGCCCGTTCTGCCCGGTGGTGGCGTCGAGGACGAGGAGGACCTCGTCGACCTCGGCCTGGCGCTCGACGACCCGCTTGACCTTGCCGAGCTCGTCCATCAGCCCGGTCTTGGTGTGCAGCCGGCCTGCGGTGTCGAGCAGGACCGCGTCGACCCCGGCGTCGGTGCCGCGCTTCACGGCGTCGAACGCGACGCTCGCGGGGTCGGCGCCCTCCTTGCCGCGCACGGTCTCCGCGCCCGCGCGCTCACCCCAGGTCGAGAGCTGCTCGGCCGCGGCGGCCCGGAACGTGTCGGCGGCGCCGAGGAGCACCACGAAGCCGTCGGCGACGAGGACCCGGGCGAGCTTGCCGGTGGTCGTGGTCTTGCCGGTGCCGTTGACCCCGGCCACCAGCACCACCGCGGGCCGGCCGTCGTGCGACAGCGCCCGCACCGAGCGCTCCATCTGCGGCCCGAGCTCCTCGACCAGTACCTCGCGGAGCAGATCCCGCGCCTGCTCCGGGGTGCGGATCCCGCGCGACGCGATCCGCTCGCGGAGCTTGCCGACGACCTGCTGGGTCGTCGACGAGCCGAGGTCGGCCATGAGCAGCGTGTCCTCGACCTCCTCCCACGAGTCCTCGTCGAGGTCGCCGGCGCCGAGGAGACCGAGCAGGCCCTGGCCGAGTGTCGAGCGCGAGCGACCCAGCCGGCTGCGGAGACGCTCCAGACGGCCCTCGGTCGGCGCGATCTCCTCCGCCGGCGCGCCGGGCGCCGCGGGCGTGTCGGTCACCGTGGCGGGGGACTCCGTGGTGGCGGACTCCGGGGCGGCGGGGGTCGTGGCGGGGGTCGTGGTGTCGGGCTCGGCGACCGGTGCGGTGGTAGTGGTGTCGGCCGTCGTGTCGGTGGTGCTGCTCGTGCCGGCCGTCGTCGTGCCGGCCGTCGTCGTCTCGGCCGTCGTCGTCTCGGCCGTCGCGCTGGCGTCGGCGGCGGGCTCGCCCGCGGCCTCCGGCGGTGCCGTGGCCTGGGGGCCGGCGGCGACCTGGGGCTCGGCGGTCGTGCCCGGGCCCGCAGTGTCCGGCTCCGGCTCCGGCTCCGGCTCCGGCTCCGGCGTCGGCTCGGGAGTGGGCTCCGGCGCCGGTGTGGGTTCGGCGGGGGCGCTGGTCGGGGGCGCGTCGGCGGCTCCGGGCGGCGCGGTGCCCTGGGGCCCGGCGATCTCCGGGCGCTCCGCGGGGGTCTCGGGCTCCGGTCCCGGATCCGGGCGCCGGGGCGGCGCGGCCGTCGCACCGCCCGTGCCCGCGCTGAAGTTGAACCCGCCGCCGGCCTGGTAGGAGCCCTTCGCCGGCTTGGCCGGCTCCTCCGGCTCGGGCTCGGCGAGCGAGACCTGCCGGCGTCGGCGCAGGTAGAGCCCGACGCCCAGCACGATGAGCAGGACGACGATCACCGCGACCACGACGATCGTGGCGATCAGCCCGGTCGAGAGGGTGCCCGACCCGGCCGCCGCGAGCGGGGCGTCCGTGGCGGGGAGGTCGAGCGGGGAGGTCAGCAGGGAGCTCCGGGACACGGCGGCCAGTGTCCCAGCAGGGCGAGGCCCGGGCGCGCGGCCGGGGGCAGGCGCCGGACCTCGGAGATCAGGAGAGCGCCGTCCACCCGAGCAGGACGACCCCGGTGCATGACGCGCCCCTGATCACGCGCGCCGCCGGGGTGATCGCCGCGTCCCGGAGATCAGGAGAGCGCTGTCCACCCGAGGAGCACGACCCGCGTGCACCACGCGCCCCTGATCACGGCCAAGGGGCGCGGACCGGCGACGGACGTCAGGCCACGAGCAGGACGACCGCCAGGACGACGAGCGCCAGCGCCGCCGCGCCGCCCAGCGCCAGGAGCAGGGCGCAGAGGGAGAAGCCCGCGGTCCGCTGGCGGTCGGGGCCCAGCGAGCCGGCGAGGCGGGGCAGGGCGGGCGCGCGGTAGAAGACCTCGACGGTGTTGCCCGCGCAGACCGGGACCGCGTCGGCGACGTGTCCCCAGGAGCGACGGCCGGTGCGGCCGTGCTCGACCTCGATCTCCACGAGGTGGCGTCCGGCGGGCAGGTCGATCGGGGTCCGGCCCCAGGCGAAGCGCCAGGGCAGCCCGTCGACGCTCACCGCGACCTTCCGCGCGCCGAGGTACGGCGTGAGGCGGCAGTAGGAGCTGTCGATGACGAGGCGTCCGGCGTCCGGCTCGGCGAGCGCGGGCACCGCGGCGCGCTGCGGCACCACCGACCGCTGCCGGATCGCGGTCCGGGGCGGGCTGACGGTCAGCGCGACGAGGGGCCCGGACGGGGTCCCGGAGCCGACGCGGGCGTGCCGGCCGGTCGACCCGGCCGCGGCGTTCAGTGCGCTCGACGACGTCTCCACGGTGCGGACCGCGTCGCCCGGGGAGGCGTGGGACGGGGCGGCGTGGGCCGGTCCGTGTCGCACCGCCGTCATGTCTGCTCCCCCCGGTCCCTCGCAGCGCTCTGACCAGCACGGTAGAGCGGCCGCCAACGGCTCGGGAGGCCACGACAGCGTCGTCCTGGCCCCCCGATCCGGGCCGTCGTGATACTCAGCGCAACGTAGCAGTACGCAGAGTGATCACGTTGGGGTGGTCTCCGCGAAGGGTCCCGGCGCGTCGGCGCCCCGGAGGCGCTGCGATATGACAGCGGTGATGCCGTCGCCGCGCATGCTCACGCCGTAGAGGGCGTCGGCGATCTCCATCGTCGGCTTCTGGTGCGTGATGATGACGAGCTGCGAGCTGCGCCGCAGGTCGGCGAGCAGGCTGATGAGGCGCCGGAGGTTGGCGTCGTCGAGGGCGGCCTCGACCTCGTCGAGCACGTAGAACGGCGACGGGCGGGCCCGGAAGATCGCCACGAGCATCGCCACGGCCGTCAGGGACTTCTCCCCGCCCGAGAGCAGCGAGAGACGCTTGACCTTCTTGCCGGGCGGGCGGGCCTCGACCTCCACGCCGGTGGCCAGCAGGTCGTCGGGATCGGTGAGCACGAGCCGTCCGTCGCCGCCGGGGAAGAGCACCGGGAACACGGCCTCGAACTCGCGGGCCACGTCGGTGAACGCCGTCGCGAAGACCTCGAGGATCGTCGCGTCGACCTGCGAGACGACCTCGAGGAGGTCCTTGCGGCTGTTCTTCACGTCCTCGAGCTGGGTGGAGAGGAACCGGTAGCGCTCCTCGAGCGCGGCGTACTCCTCGAGCGCGAGGGGGTTGACCTTGCCGAGGGTCCCGAGCTCCTTCTCCGCCCGGGCGGCCCGGCGCTCCTGCGTGGCGCGGTCGTAGGCCTCGGGCGGCGGCATGACGACCTGCTCGCCACGCTCGCGGGCCGCCTCGACCTCGGCCACCTCGCCGGCCGGCGGCGGGATGCCGACGTCCGGGCCGTACTCGGTGACGAGGTCCTCCAGCCCGATGCCGAAGCGCTCGCCGATCCCCGCCTCCAACTGCTGGAGCCGGGTGCGCTGCTCGGCGCGCACGACCTCGTCGCGGTGCACCGTGTCGGTGAGCCGCTCCAGCGAGGCCTGGAGCTCGCGCTGCCGCTCCCGGGCGGTGTCGAGCTCGCCGGCCCGGGCCGTGCGCACCGCCGCCGCTGCGTCGCGGGCCTCGGCGGCACGGGCCAGGGAGCCCTCGAGTCGCGAGAGGGCGTCGCGACCGTGGCGGACCGCCTCCTCGGTGAGCGTCGCCGCCCGGGCCCGCTCCGCCGCGCGCTCCTCGGCGCGGGCACGCGCCTCGCGTTCGCCCTCGGCCCGGCGCCGCAGACCCTCGGCGCGCCCGGCGACCGCACGCAGCCGCTCCTCGGCGGTGCGCAGGGCGAGGCGGGCGTCGACCTCCGCGGCGCGCGCCGCGGTCAGGGCCGCCGACGCCTGGTCGCGGGCGGCGGCCTGCTCGTCGGTGTCGTCGCCCGCGGCGTCGTCGGCGGCCTGGTCCTGGGCCATGGCCAGGCGCTCGGTGAGGTCGTCGAGCTCGGCGCGGCGCTCGTCGCGGGTCTGCTCGACGGCGGCGCGGCGCGCCGTGAGCCGCTCGGCCTCGGCCTCGGCGCCCCGCACGGTCTCCCCGAGGCGCCCGAGCCGCCGGGCGGCCTCGGCACGGGCCGCGTCGTCGGCGGCCCGACGCGCGTCGGCGGCCCGGCGCGCCTCGGCGTCGGCCCGGCGGCGGTCGTCACGGACCTGGCGGGCGACCCCGACCTCGGCGCGGGCGGCGGACTCGGCCTCGCGCGCGGTCTCGAGGGCGGCGTCGGCCTCGCGGAGGTGCCGCTCGGCGGCGGCCAGCCGGTCGCCGGCCTCGTCGGCGGCGGCCTGCATCTCGAGGAAGCTCTGGTTGCCCGAGGGGCCCCCGGACGCCCAGTCGGCGCCGAGGAGGTCCCCGGCGCGGGTGACCGCCCGCAGGTGCGGGTGCTCGCCGACCACGGCGCGGGCGGCGTCGAGGTCGTCGACGACGACGACCCCGGCGAGCACCCGGGCCACCGCCCCTGCGAGGCCTGCGGGCGCCTGCACGAGGTCGGCGGCCCAGCGCGCGCCGGGCGGGGGCGCGTCCGGCGGCGCCTCGGCGTCGGCTCCCCCGCCCACCAGCAGCCCGGCGCGCCCGCCCTCGGAGGCGTGCAGCTCGGCCAGCGCGTCGGCGGCGTCGTCCGGGCCGCGGACGGCGACCGCGTCGGCCGCGGGGCCGAGCGCCGCGGTCACGGCGTCCTCGTCGCCCGGCGTGACCCGTACCAGGGCGGTGACCGAACCCAGGATCCCCGGCACGCGGTCGGTGGCCGCGAGCAGCGCGCCGGCGCCGTCGCGGCGCGTGAGCCCGAGGGCGAGGGCGTCGGTGCGCGCCTGCCAGTGCGCGCGGTCGCGCTCGGCGTCGCGGTGCGCGGCGCCCGCCGTGTCGACCGCGCTGCGGGCGGCCTCGTGGCGTTCGACGGCGGCGTCGAGGGCGGCCTCGGGGTCGATGTCGCCGTCGCCGGAGGCGTGCTCCTCCTCCGGTGCCGCCACCGCCGCGGCCTCGACCGGCCCGTTCTCCTCCTCCTCGGCCGCGAGCTCCTCGCGCGCGGTGGTGGCACGCTCGCGGGCCTCGGTGAGCGAGGCGTCGATCTGCTCGAGCTCCTCGGTCGACGACGCGAGCCGTCCGCGCAGCGTCTCGACCTGCCCGGCGAGGCGGGCCACGCCCTCGCGGCGGTCGGCCGCGGCGCGCGTCGCGGCCGCGAGACGCCGCTCGGCGGTGGTCAGCGCGTCCTCGGCCGCCTCCCGGGTCTCGGCGTGCCCCTCGAGCACGGCGCGGGCCTCGGCGACCTCGGTGTCCAGCGTGGCCTCGTGCCCTTCGGCCTCGTCGGCCTGCCGCAGGAGGTCTGCGGGGTCCGGGCCGGTGGGCGCCTCCTCGGGCGTCGCGACGTGGCGGTGCCGCTCGGCGGCGAGCGCGACGGTGCCCCGCAGGCGCTCCTGCAGGGCGGAGAGCCGGTACCAGCCCTCCTGGGCGCGGGTGTGCGCCGGCGTCGCGGCCTCGACCGCCGCCTCCAGCGACGTCACCTGCGCCCCGACCTCGGCCAGCGCGCGCTCGGTCTCGTCGCGGCGCCGCCGCGCCTCGTCCTCGTCGGCCTGCTCGCGGGAGATCGTCGACCGCAGCGTCACCAGGTCGTCGGCGGCGAGGCGCAGGCGGGCGTCCCGCAGGTCGGCCTGGATGGTCTGCGCCCGGCGGGCGATCTCGGCCTGGCGTCCGAGGGGCTTGAGCTGGCGCCGCAGCTCGCTGGTGAGGTCGGACAGGCGCGTGAGGTTGGCCTGCATCGCCTCGAGCTTGCGCAGCGCCTTCTCCTTGCGCTTGCGGTGCTTGAGGACCCCGGCGGCCTCCTCGATGAACGCCCGCCGCTCCTCGGGGCGCGACTGCAGGATCGTGTCGAGCTGGCCCTGGCCGACGAGGACGTGCAGCTCGCGGCCGATGCCCGAGTCGGAGAGCAGCTCCTGGACGTCGAGCAGCCGGCAGCTGCTGCCGTTGATCTCGTACTCGCCGGCGCCGGAGCGGAACACCCGCCGGGTGATGGACACCTCGGCGTACTCGATCGGCAGGGCGCCGTCGGCGTTGTCGATGGTCAGCGTGACCTCGGCCCGGCCCAGCGGGGCGCGCCCCGACGTGCCGGCGAAGATGACGTCCTCCATCTTGCCGCCGCGCAGCGCCTTGGCCCCCTGCTCGCCGAGCACCCAGCTGATGGCGTCGACGACGTTGGACTTGCCGGAGCCGTTGGGGCCGACCACGCAGGTGATGCCCGGCTCGAAGCGCAGCGTCGTCGACGACGCGAAGGACTTGAAGCCCTTCAGCGTGAGGCTCTTCAGGTGCACGCCCGGTCCTCCTCCCCCGCCCCGGGTGTCCCGAGACGCTACGCGAGACCCCCGACACGCCGGTTTCGGGCACGGGTCGGACCGTCAACCCGGCCCCATGGCTACAGCGACCCATTACCTCGAGGTCAACGCCCCGGCCGCGCAGTGCTACCAGTGGTGGCGGCCGCTGACCCACCTGCCGCAGATCCTCGACGACGTGCAGTCGGTCGAGCCGAAGAGCGGCCAGGCCGGCATCACGCACTGGGTGGTCGACGGCCCGCTCGGCAAGCCGGTGGAGTGGGACGCGAAGATCATCGACGAGGAGACCGACCGCAAGATCGCGTGGAAGTCGCTCGAAGAGAGCAACAACACCGTCGAGACCGGCGGCGCAGTGCGCTTCGACCCGCACGGCGACTCCACCGGCGTCGAGGTCAGCCTCCACGTGGAGACCCCCGGTGGGTCGGCAGGCGACGCGGTGGCGAAGCTCTTCGCCGACCCGCAGAAGAAGATCGAGAAGGCGCTCCAGGAGTTCAAGGGCCTCATGGAGTCCGCGCAGCGCAACTGATCGTGCGCCCCGTCGGGCCCCGCACCCTCCGCGGTGCGGGGCCCGACGTGTTCCCGGGGCCGCCACCACGGCCGTAACCTGACGACATGACCGAGCCGGAGGACCCGAGCGGCTGGACCGAGGACGGCGTGCCGACCTTCGAGCACGTCCGGGAGACCATCGAGCGCCGGGCGTCGACGGCGATGGGCGCCGAGGAGCTGGCGAACGAGAGCGCGGCGGGGCAGGCCCGCGCCGAGCGCGAGGCGAAGCACGACGCCGCCGCGCGGGACAAGCTCGAGGAGATCCGCCGCTCGGTCCGCGGCGACGGCTAGCTCGACGACCAGCTCGACGGCTAGCTCGACGACAGCCGCACCACGGCCGACGTGCGGTCGTGCACACCGAGGGCGGCGTAGGCGTTCTCGAGGTGCTTGCCCACGGTCCGGCGGCTGATGCCCAGCTCGTGGGCGATCGCCGCGTCGGTGGCGCCCCGGGCGACACGGGCGACCACCGCCAGCTCGCGGGTCGTCAGACGCCGCGGGGCCGGTCGGTGCGCGGCGCGCCAGAGCGCGTCGGCGAGGTGGGGGCGGACGAGCCGCAGGAGGGCGAGGTCGCGGTCGCCGAACTCGCGGTCGCCCCGACGCAGCGCGACGCACGCCTCGGCTCCCTCGCGGTGGATGACCAGCGTCGCGCGGTGTCCCGCTCCCGACGCCCCGCGCCGCGCCCACGCCAGCGGCCGGCCGTCGAAGCCGGTGGCCGCGAGGCTGTCGCCGCCGACCAGGGACGCGAGGCCCGGCCAGACGCCGCGGTCGAGGTCGGCGGCCGTGCGCACGGCGGCCGCCGCCGCGGCGAGGTCGAGCGCCACGGTGAGGGCACGGTCGGCGGTCAGGGGCACGCGCTCCTCCTCGGAGGACCAGCGGGTCACCGAGTGTCGACCTCCGCGGCCTCGCTGACCAGCGCCGACCGGACTGTTGTCACCCGGACGGTCTACGGAGTCCTCCGTATCGAACACGGAGGTCGCACGGGCCTTCACTGGAGCATTGCGATCCGCCTGACACCCCCGATACCGAGGAGGCCGCCGTGCCGCGCAAGATGCTGGACTGCCGCGAGGTCCCGAGCGAGGCGAACTGCTCGCTCACCCTGACCGGCGAGGAGGACGAGGTCCTCGACGCCGGTGCCGCCCACGCCGTGGCGGTGCACGGGCACACCGACGGTACGGAGCTGCGCGACGGGCTCCGCGCGGCCCTGCGCGACGCACCCCAGGCGACGGGACCGGGCTCGTTCGTCCAGATCATCGAGTTCCGCACGCAGGCCTACGACGAGATGGACGCGCTCATCGACGGCTGGGTGTCCGAGATCGGCGCGGACCGCACGGCGCAGTGGATGGTCATGAGCCGCGACCGCGACCGCGCCGACACCTACCTCGAGGTCGTCGAGTTCCCCAGCCCCGACGCCGCCCAGAAGAACTCCGACAGCCCCGTGACCAGCGCCTTCGCCGGCAAGATGACGGCCCTCTGCGACGGCCCGATCACCTTCCGGAACCTCGACGTCATCCGCGCCGAGACGCCGTAGTCCGTATGTGAGCGAACTTCGGGGCTATGGCCCCGAAGTTCGCTCACGTAGGGCGGTCACGGGTGGCGGCGGCGCGGGCGGGGCTGGCAGGTCGGGCACCAGTACGACGAGCGGTTCATGAACGGGGCCCGCCGCACCGGCGTCCCGCACCGGGGGCACGGGCGGTCCTCCTGCCCGTACACCGCCAGCGCCCGATCGAAGTAGCCCGCGTCGCCGTTGACGTCGACGTAGAGCGCGTCGAACGACGTGCCGCCGGCCGCCAGCGCCTCGCCCATGACCTCGGCCGCCGCCGCCAGCAGCCGCCGGCCCTCGGGGCGGGTCAGCGTCGCGGTCGGGCGCTCGTAGTGCAGCTTCGCGCGCCACAGCGACTCGTCGGCGTAGATGTTGCCGATGCCCGAGACCAGCGTCTGGTCCAACAGTGCGCGCTTCACACCGGTGCGGCGCCGGCGCAGACCACCGACCGCGGCCTCCGCGTCGAACGCGGGATCCATCGGGTCGCGCCCGATGTGCGCCACGGGCACCGGCAACGCGTCGGGGCCGGTCACGTCGACGACCGTCAGCCCGCCGAACGTGCGTTGGTCGACGAACCGCAGCTCGGGTCCCCTATCGGCGTGCTCGTCTGATTCGTCGAACCGGATCCGGATGCGCAGGTGGAGCTCGTCGAGCCGCTCGGCGGGCTGGACGAGCAGCTGCCCGCTCATGCCGAGGTGCGCGAGCAGGGCGGCCTCGGGCGCGTCCTCGCCCAGCTCGGCCCACAGGTACTTGCCGCGCCGGCGCATCGCCCGCAGCACCTGGCCGGACAGGCGCTCCCCGAGCTCGGCGGCGCCACCGGGCTGTCGGCGCACCGACCGCGGGTGCAGGACCTCGACCGACTTCACCCGCCGGCCGACGACGTGGTCGGCGAGCCCCCGCCGGACGACCTCGACCTCGGGGAGCTCAGGCACTACCCGAGGGTCCGGCTCCGGTGCGCTGCGCCTCCTGGCCCGCGGCCGAGCCGTCCGAGCCGTCGAGGTACTGGTACGCCGAGCGCGCGGCCTTCTGCTCGGCCTCCTTCTTGGTGCGCCCCACCCCGGTGCCGCGTTCCTCGCCCGCGACGACGACGGTCGCCGTGAACTCCTTGAGGTGGTCCGGGCCCTCCTCCTCCATCCGGTACTCGGGCACGCCGAGGTCGGAGGCGGCCGTGAGCTCCTGGAGGCTGGTCTTCCAGTCGAGCCCGGCGCCGAGGAGCGGCGCGGTGCGCAGCAGCTCGCCGAAGAGGCGCTCGACGAGCGAGCGCGAGGTCTCGATGCCGTGCTGCAGGTGCACCGCGCCGAGCACGGCCTCGACGGCGTCGCCGAGGATGCTCGGCTTGTCGCGCCCGCCGGTGAGCTCCTCGCCGCGCCCCAGGTGCAGGCGTTCGCCGAGGCCGAGCTCGCGGGCGACGCCGGCGAGGGCGTGCATGTTGACGACGCTCGCGCGCAGCTTCGCGAGCTGCCCCTCGGGCAGGTCGGGGTGCTCGCGGTAGAGCCGCTCGGTGACGATGATGCCCAGCACCGCGTCGCCCAGGAACTCCAGGCGCTCGTTGGTGGGCAGCCCGCCGTGCTCGTACGCGTAGGAGCGGTGGGTGAGGGCGAGCTCGACCAGCTCGGGGTCGAGATCGACCTGCAGGACGTCCCCGAGCGTCGGCTCGGTGGGGGACTCGGCCTGCTCCTGGGCCTGCTGGGCGCTCGTCGCCGTCATGCCACCGTCACGTCCGGACGGGGCGTCAGGCCGGGGTGACGGCCCGGCGGCCGGCGTACTGGCCGCAGTGCGGGCAGGCGACGTGCGGCGGCTTCGGCTTCGCGCAGGCCTTGTTCTGGCACGCCACCAGCTGCGGCACGGACGCCTTCCACTGCGAGCGGCGGGCGTGGGTGTTCGCGCGCGACATCCGGCGCTTCGGGACGGCCACGGTGTTTCCTTCTCCCTAGTTCTCGGTGCGGCCGGTGCCGCCGTACTTCTCCTGCAGCGCGGCCCAGCGAGGATCGATTGTCTCACGAGCCTCCCCGGCCGGGACGAAGGCCCATGCCTCGGGGTCGGGGGACTCCGGACCCGGGCAGTCCTCGCGGCACAGCGGGGTCACCGGGAGCTCCAGCAGCACCGCGTCCCGCACGGCCGGCTCGAGGTCGATGCGCTCGTCGACGATGCGGCTGACCTCGTCCTCCTCGGCCGTCTCGTCGGTGACCGAGTCGGGGTAGGCGTAGAGCTCGGTGAGGTCGACGTCGACGTGGTCGGTGAACGGCTCGAGGCACCGGGAGCACTCGCCGGTGACGTCCGCCTCGACGGTGCCGGACGCCAGCACGCCCTCCATCACGGACTCCAGGCGCAGGTCGAGGTGGATCGGCGCCCCGACGGGCACGCCGACCATCTCGAGGCCGAAGCCCTCGGGCGCGGGCACGTCGCGGCGCAGCGCCTTCATCTGGCCGGGACGGCGCAGGAGCTCGCGCGCGACGTCGACCACCCACGGGCTGGTGGCGTCGACCTGGGACTCGGGGTTCTTCTTCTCGCTCATCTCGCCGCTCGGTGACGGGGTGCGGCCGCAGAGCACGGCCCGACGGGCCAGTCTACGCGAGCAGGATCAGGCGCCGAGCCGCTCGCTCAGTCGCTCGCCCCAGCGCGGCCGGCGCCCCTCGCGGCCCTCGTCGCGCGGGTCGGGCTCGTCGTCCTCCCGCGATCGCGGCGGCCCGGCCGCGGACGGCCCGGCGGGCGCGCTCATCCGCAGCTGGTGGCGGTGGCGCCCGACGGTGTCGAGCACGGACTCGAGGGTCTCGGAGAAGTCGGCGAGCGTGCCGTCGACGTAGTGGTCGCACTCGGCCCGGCGCCGCTCGGCCTCGTCGGTGGCGGCGTCGACGATGCGCTCGGCCTCGGTGTGGGCGGCGCGGGTGACCTCGTGGGCCTCGACGAGGCGGGCCTGCTCGGTGCGCCCGTCGGCGACGGAGCGCTCGTAGTGCTGGCGTCCGGCCTCGACCATCCGCTCGGACTCGGCCTCGGCGCGCTCGGTGAGCTCGGCGTACTCGCGGCGGCCGCGCCCCACGGTGCGCTCGGCCTCGTGCTCGGCCTCGGCGATCATCTGCTGGGCCTGCTCGCGGGCCTCGGCCAGGAGGCGGTCGGCCTCGGCCTGCGCGTCGGCGCGGGCCTTCTCGGCCTCGTCGGTGGCGTCGGCGACCAGCTTGTCGCGGTGGTCGAGGACGTCCTGGGCGTCGTCCAGCTCGCCGGGGATGGCCTCACGAACGTCGTCGAGCAGCTCGAGCACGTCGCCGCGCGGGACGACGCAGCTGGTCGTCATCGGCAGCCCGCGGGCCTCCTCGCAGAGGGTCACGAGCTCGTCGAGCGCCTCGAACACGCGGTACACGCCGATCAGTGTGCCGCCGCGGCGCGCGGGCCCCGCGGATTGCGCGTCCCCGTCGGCGTGTCGGGGGCGACCGACCCGCGTCTCCGGACTCAGCCGATGCGGGCCATCAGGCGCCGGTGGACCTCCGGGTGCAGGAACGCGCTGACGTCGCCGCCCCCGCGGGCGACCTCCTTGACCAGCGAGCTGGACACGAAGGAGTACCGCGGGTCGGTGATCAGGAAGGTCGAGTCGACGCCGGTCTGGTGGCGGTTCATCTGCGCCATGGGCTCCTCGAACCCGTAGTCGACGGCCGTGCGCAGACCCTTGACCAGCGTCGCGGCGCCGATCGAGGCGCAGTAGTCCACGACGAGGCCGGAGAAGGCGTCGGTGCGGACGTTGTCGACGCCCTCGAGCGCGGTGGCCAGCAGCTCGCGGCGCTCGTCGACGGTGAACAGGCCCTGCTTGTTCGGGTTGACGGCCACGGCGACGACCACCTCGTCGAACAGCGCGGCCGCCCGCGTCACGACGTCGACGTGCCCGAGCGTGACGGGGTCGAACGAGCCGGGGCAGACCGCGATCGCCATGGCGCCTGATCATTCCAGAGCGGGACCATCACGGGCGTGGACGCCGACCTCCTGCGCTCCGACCTCGCCGCGCTCTACCCGCAGTTCGGGCTGCGGGTGGCCCACGCGGGCACGGTGCTCGTCGCGCCCACCGACGAGGAGCTGCTGGAGCTCGCCGAGATCGTCGGTGAGCCCGGCGGGATCGTCGAGCCGGGACGCGAGGGCGAGCTGCTGGGGTGGCCGTCCGACACGGGTGCCGACGCGGCCCGGCGGTTCGTCGAATGGGCCTGGCGGCTGCGCGAGGCGCCCACGGCGGCGCGCTGGCGGGCACCGCTCGCGGTCCTCGACGGCGGCCGCGCGCTCGGGCTGGCGGTCCTGGCCCACGAGCTCGACGACCCGGCGGGCACCGTCCGCACGTCGTCCTGGCTCGCCCGCGCCGACCAGGGACGCGGCATCGGGCGGCGCGTCCGTCTGATGCTGCTCGAGCTGGCGTTCGGCCACCTCCACGCGACCCGCGCGGTGACCGGCGCCGCCGAGGGCAACGCCGCCTCCCGCCGCGTGACGGCCCGTTGCGGCTACCGGGAGACCCACCGGGAGACCGGCGCCGACGGCGTCGTCGAGGTGCATGCGGCGATCACCCCCGCGGCGTGGCGGAAGCGCCGCCTGACCGACGTCGACGTCGAGGGCGTCGACGCGTTCCTGGCGGCGCTGGAGCAGGGCGGCTGAGGCTGTTCGAGCAATGCGGCTTTCCTGGCGTGTGACGCCAGGATCGCCACAGCCTCGCGGCGCGACACGCCGGCGCGCAGCCTGCCCCGTGTCGCCCACCGATCCGACGCGGTCGGACGCGCCGACGCGCGGCAGGAGGCGGGTCGGGAGCGGCTGACCGGAGCCGTTTCCCGGCCGAGCCCGGGCGGCCATCCTCCTGCGATCCCGCGAAGGAGGCCCCATGGCCACAGGAGAAGCCCGGCGCCGCAACGGCGGCCACGTCCGGAACGCCGCGGAGGGCGGAGCCCGACGCCGCGCCGGGGACGGCGAGGAGGGCGGCTCCCGGCGCCGAGCCGAGGACGGCGGGGAGACGCCCCGCGCCCGACGCTCCCCCGAGCAGCGCGCCACGGCGCAGCGCGGCGGCGAGGCCGCCTCGCGCCCGGACGTCTACCTCGACGTTCCGAAGCTCGAGGTCGACCACATCGGGCTGAAGGTCGAGGACCTGCGGGCGAAGGTCTCCCTGCAGGCCGAGGTGCTCGATCTGCTCAAGCTCAACGTCGGTGTCGACGCCCAGCTGGGCTCCGTGGAGCTGGAGATCGACGGCGTCTCGGCCGAGGCGACGCTGAAGGTCCGCCTCGACGAGGTCGCGGCGATCATCGACCGGGTCCTGACCACCATCGACCGCAACCCCGCGATCCTCGAGACGATCGCGCGGACCGCGCAGGACGCCGTCCGCGAGGTCGGGTCGGGCGTCGGCGAGGCGGTCGGCGAGGTCGGGAGCGCGGCCGGTTCCGCGGTGGAGGAGCTCGGCGGACACGCCGGGTCGGCGGTCGGCGAGCTCGGCAGCTCCGTCGGTGAGGCTGCCGGCGACGCCGTCGGCAGCGTCGGCGAAGCCGCGTCGGACGTCGCCGACGAGGTGGGCAGCGCGGCGAGCGACGTGACCGCTGACGTCGCCGGGACGGCGGACGACACGGCGTCCGCAGTGGGCTCGGCGGTGGCGTCGACCGGCACCGCGTCCGAGCCGGTCGACGAGTCGGACGGGTCCGGCGGCGCGTCGGGGAACGGGGCACCGCAGGGCGCCCGCCGGCGGCGGTCCCCCCGCAAGGCCTCCGGGGCTGACGAGGGCGCTGGCGACTCCACCGGCGGCTCCAGCGGCGACTCCAGCGGCGACTCCGCGCCGAAGAGCGCCTCGCGCCGCGGCTCGTCCACCCGCCCCCGGCCGGCGCGGCGGGCGACCGGGTGAACGACGACCGCACGCCCGACGTCGAGGTCCGCGCCGCGGTGCGGGCCCGCCGCGTGCGCTTCCACGCCGAACCGCGGGTCCACATCGACGCCACCCGTCACGGGAGCCGGCGGACGAACCTCCCCGACGAGGTGGCGGCCCACGTGACCTACGAGGACATCCGGGTCGACGCGGCGATCCTGTCCTGGCTCGAGGCGACCGACGACCCGTCGGAGAACGCCGATCGGCCCGGCGGCCGCTGACCCACCGGCCGCCGGGAGGGATCAGCCGCGCGATCCGGCCTTCGTCCGCCGCCCGCGCCGCCGCGGCTTCTCCGACGGGCCGGCCTCCGCGGCCCCGCGGTCCGTGGGCTCGACGTCCTCGGCGTCGTCGTCCTCGGCGTCCTCGGCGTCGTCGTCCTCGACGTCCTCGGCGTCCTCGGCGTCCTCGGCGTCGTCGTCCTCGACGTCGTCCTCGAGCTCGCCCTCGAGCTCGTCGTCCTCAACCTCGTCATCGAGCTCGTCGTCCTCGAACTCCTCGTCCTCGAGTTCCTCGTCCTCGACCTCGTCCGCGACCTCGTCCGCGAGCTCGTCGTCCGCGAGTTCGTCGTCCGCGACCTCGTTCCGGGGCTCGTCGTCGCGCTCCTCGTCCACGAACTCGTCGTCGAGCGCGTCGTCGAGCTCGTCGGCGGGCGGCGCGCCCGCACCCGCGTCGCGGCCTCGCGGCGGCTCGCTCTCGGTCGTGATGTCGATCCGCACGGTGCGGCCACCGATGACGATCGTCCCGTGAAGGTCGATGGACTCGAGGCCGAGCGGTTCGGTCATGGCTGCTGGTCCTTCCCGGGGCATCCGGACGCCGGCGTCCGGTCGGTGCGCGGTCCGGGTCGGGTGATCGTCCCGCCGCGTGGGAGCCCGACATTCCCTGGTCACGGCCGTTCGACGCCGCGGATCCCGACCTCGGGGCGAAGTGGCTCCGACCGGCCCATCCGGTGCGCCCCACCAGCGCACCGTGATCCGCCCACCGTCACGCCTGCGTCCGTCCGTCCGCCGCGTGGCCCCGTCGCGGCCGGCGCGGACGCCGTCCGCGATCAGGTGAGGACGACGAGGACGGAGGCCCACCACACCGCGCAGGACCCGCCCCACACCGTCCACGCCGCGAACGCCCAGCCGTGGCCGCCGCCGCGACGGGCCAGGACGAGCCCGGTGATCGCCAGCGCCGCGCCGAGGGCGACGGACGCGGGCGACACGACGAGGTCCAGCCACCAGGCCGTCACCGAGCAGTCCGGGGAGCCCGACCCCCACGCCCAGCCGTGGCGCGTGCAGTCGTCGGCCATCAGCAGACCCACGATCATCGCGAGCAGCGCGCCGACGCCGCCGAGCCCGAGGATCACGCCGAGCGCGGTGATCGAGTGCGCCCGGACGGCCCGCTCGCGGCGGTCCGCGCGCACGACCTGGTACGGGGGCTGCCACCGCGGGGTGGGCTGGACGGTCACGGTGCTCGGACGCTCGGCGCACCCCGGGATGTTCCGCCCCCGGGCGACGCGACGGCGGCAAGATCCGGAGTTGTGGAGCGATCGTTCCGCTGAGCGGAGCGTTCGCTCCACAACCGAGGATCTTGCTTCGCCAGAGTCCCGCCCCGGCGTGTCGCCGCGGCGAGCATGTGGCGATCCTGGCGTCACACGCCAGGAAAGCCGCATCGCTCGAACACCCGGCCGCCCGGACGTCAGGCGGCGGTCGCCAGGTACACGGTCGTCTCGCCGTAGGTCCGCGGTTCCTCGGGCTCGAGGCCGTCGGGCCACACCGGGGCCGGGGAGCGCGTGTCGCGCTCGAGGACCACGACACCCCCGCTCCGCAGCCAGCGGGGCAGGCGCGCCAGGACGTCGTCGACGGGGTCGCCGTAGGGCGGGTCGACGAAGACCAGGTCGACGGGGCCCGGGGTCTTCTTCAGGAAGGCCTCGACGGCGCTGCGGCGCACCATCGCGCCGTGGACGCCCGCGACGCCGATGTTGCTCTGGATCACCCCGCACGCCCGCGGGTCGCGCTCCACGAGGATCGCCGTCGACGCCCCCCGCGAGAGCGCCTCGATGCCGAGCGCCCCGGAGCCGGCGAAGAGGTCGAGCACCTCCGCGTCCTCGATCGCCCCGCGCGCCTCGAGGGCCGAGAACACCGCCTCGCGCACCCGGTCGGAGGTCGGGCGCGTGCCCGTCGGCGGCACCGCGATGGTCCGGCCACCGGCGGCGCCGCCGATGATCCGGGTCATCAGCTCAGCACCACGACCAGGTCGCCGCCCTCGACCTGCTGCACCGACCCGATGGCGACCCGCTCGACCGTCCCGGCCTTCGGCGCGGTGATCGAGGCCTCCATCTTCATGGCCTCGATCGTGGCGACGGTCGCCCCCGCCTCGACCCGGTCACCCTCGCCGACCTGCAGCGTCACGACACCGGCGAACGGCGCCGGGACGTGGTCGGCGTTGCTGCGGTCGGCCTTCTCGGCGGCCTTGACGTCGGTGTCGACGGCCCGGTCGCGCACCTGCAGCGGGCGCAGCTGGCCGTTGAGCGACATCAGCACCGTGCGCATGCCGCGCTCGTCGGGCTCGGAGATCGCCTCCAGCTCGATGAGCAGCTGGACGCCGGTGTCGATGTCGACGGCGTACTCCCGCTCGGACTCCAGCCCGTAGAAGAACTCCTGGCTGCGCAGCACCGAGGTGTCGCCGTAGGCGTGGCGGTGCTCGCGGAAGTCCTTGGTCGGCCCGGGGAAGAGCAGGTCGTTCAGCGTCGAGGCACGGTCGGACTCGAGGCCCTTGCGGTCGTCGTCGGAGAGCTCGGCGAGGCCCGGACGCTCGGTGCGGCCCTCCAGGGCCCGCGAGCGCAGCGGCTCGGGCCAGCCACCGGGCGGGTCGCCCAGCTCGCCGCGCAGGAAGCCGATCACCGAGTCGGGGATGTCGAACTTCGAGGGCTCCGCCTCGAACGCCGCCGGGTCGACGCCGGCGCCGACGAAGTGCAGGGCGAGGTCGCCGACGACCTTCGACGACGGCGTCACCTTCACCAGGTGCCCGAGCATCCGGTCGGCCGCGGCGTAGGCGTCCTCGACCTGCTCGAACCGGTCGCCGAGCCCGAGCGCGACGGCCTGCTGGCGCAGGTTCGACAGCTGCCCGCCCGGGATCTCGTGGGTGTAGACGCGCCCGGTCGGCGACGCGAGGCCGGCCTCGAACGGCGCGTAGACCTTGCGCACCAGCTCCCAGTACGGCTCGAGCGCATTGACCGCGTCGAGCGAGAGCCCCGTCGGGCGGTCGCTGTGGTCCGTGGCCGCCACGAGCGCGGACAGAGAGGGCTGCGAGGTCGTCCCGGCCATCGAGGCGACGGCCGCGTCGACGGCGTCCACCCCGGCGTCGATCGCGGCGGTCAGCGTCGCGAGCTGGCCGCCCGCGGTGTCGTGGGTGTGCAGGTGCACCGGCAGGTCGAAGCGCTCCCGCAGGGCGGTGACGAGCGTGCGCGCGGCCGGCGGGCGCAGCAGGCCGGCCATGTCCTTGATCGCGAGCACGTGCGCCCCGGCTTCGACGATCTGCTCGGCGAGGCGCAGGTAGTAGTCGAGGGTGTAGAGGTCCTCGGCCGGGTTCATCAGGTCGCTCGTGTAGCAGAGGGCGACCTCGGCGACGGCGCCGCCGGAGGCCCGCACCGCGTCGATCGCCGGGCGCATCTGACCGACGTCGTTGAGGGCGTCGAAGATCCGGAAGATGTCGATGCCGACGCGGGCGGCCTCGGCGACGAACGCGTCGGTCACCTCGGTCGGGTAGGGCGTGTAGCCGACGGTGTTGCGCCCGCGCAGCAGCATCTGCAGGCACAGGTTCGGCGCGGCCTCGCGCAGGCGGGCCAGGCGCTCCCAGGGGTCCTCGGCGAGGAAGCGCAGGGCGACGTCGTACGTCGCGCCGCCCCAGCACTCGAGCGAGAGCAGCTCCGGCGTGGTGCGGGCGACGGACGGGGCGACGTCGAGCAGGTCGCGGGTGCGCACGCGCGTGGCCAGCAGCGACTGGTGCGCGTCGCGGAACGTCGTGTCGGTGACCGGCACCGTCGTCTGCGCCCGCAGCCACGACGCGAAGCCCTCCGGACCGAGCTCCGCGAGGCGCTGGCGCGACCCGTCCGGCGGCGCGACCGACAGGTCCGCGGCGGGCAGCTTGGCCCGCGGGTCAGCGAGCCGCGGCGGCTCCCCGTAGGGCTTGTTGACGGTGACGTCGGCGAGGTAGGTCATGAGGCGCGTGCCGCGGTCGGCGGGCGCGCGGGCGGCGAGCAGCTCGGGGTGCTCGGCGATGAAGCTCGTCGTGACCCGGCCCTCGCGGAAGTCCGGCTCGTCGAGCAGGGCCATGAGGAACGGGATGTTCGTGGCGACGCCGCGCACGCGGAACTCGGCCAGCGCCCGGCGGGCCCGCCGGACCGCGGTCGTGAAGTCGCGCCCGCGGCAGGTGACCTTGACCAGCAGCGAGTCGAAGTGCGCGCTGATCTCCGCGCCGGCGTAGGCCGTGCCGCCGTCGAGCCGCACGCCCGAACCCGACGCCGAGCGGTAGGCCGAGATCATCCCGATGTCGGGGCGGAACTCGTTGGCCGGATCCTCGGTGGTGATGCGGCACTGCACCGCGAACCCGTGCAGGGCGACCGAGTCCTGCGAGAGCTCGAGGTCGACGAGGGTCTCCCCTGACGCGATGCGCATCTGGGCGGCGACGAGGTCGACGTCGGCGACCTCCTCGGTGACCGTGTGCTCCACCTGGATGCGCGGGTTCATCTCGATGAAGTGGTGGTTGCCGTCGCCGTCGAGCAGGAACTCGACGGTGCCGGCGTTCACGTAGCCGATCGCCTCGGCGAACTTGACGGCGTCCGCGCAGATCCGCTCGCGCGTCTCGCTCGAGAGATGGGGCGCGGGGGCGATCTCGACGACCTTCTGGTGACGCCGCTGCACCGAGCAGTCGCGCTCGAAGAGGTGCATGACGTGGCCGTCACCGTCGGCGAGGATCTGCACCTCGATGTGGCGGGGGTCGACGACGGCCTGCTCGAGGATCACGGTCGGGTCGCCGAACGCGCTGGACGCCTCGTTCATCGCGGCCTGGAGGGCGTCGCGCATCCCGCCGTGCTCCTGCACCAGGCGCATGCCGCGCCCGCCACCGCCCGCGACGGCCTTGACGAACACCGGGTACGTCATGGACCCGGCGGCCGCGAGCAGCGTCTCGAGGTCGTCGGAGGGGTCGCTGGAGTCCAGCACCGGGACGCCGGCGTCGCGCGCCGCGGCCACGGCGCGGTGCTTGTTTCCCGCCATCGCCAGCACACGCGGCGGCGGGCCGATGAAGGTGATGCCGGCCTCCTGGCACGCCGTGGCGAGCCCGGGGTTCTCCGAGAGGAAGCCGTAGCCGGGGTAGACGGCGTCCGCTCCGGAGCGCTGCGCGGCCGCGACGATCTCCTCGATCGACAGGTAGGCGCGGACGGGGTGGCCGACCTCGCCGATCTGGTAGGCCTCGTCGGCCTTGAGCCGGTGCTCGGAGTTGCGGTCCTCGTGCGGGAACACGGCCACGGTGGCCGCCCCCAGCTCGTAGGCGGCCCGGAAGGCCCGGATCGCGATCTCGCCACGGTTGGCGACGAGCACCTTGCGGAACATCGATCGACACCCTCCTACCGGCACCACCCGGGACACGGGCCGGCGCAACCTACCGTGCTGATCGTTCTGGCCGGGAGACGCAGCGCAGCGGAGCTCGACCATCGACGCGGCACCGTCACGACAGGCGACGCGTGCCATGACTGTGCGGTATCAAGGGAGAGGACGCACCTGCCCAGGAGGACACCGTGGACCGACCGAAGCGTTCCGCCGCCCCCTGGTTGTTCGGTGTCGCGATCCTGCTGGCCCTGCTCTCGCCCGTGGTGTTCCTGGCGGTCTGGGTCGGGGCGGGCGACCTCGAGGGCCTCGGCGCCGCGCTGCTGGCCGCGGTCGCCGACCTCGTCGCGGCGGCCATCGCCGCGATCGTCGCCACGGTGATCGCCCTGCGCCGCGGCATCACCCGGGTGCGCACGGTCGTGCACGGCCACCCGCAGGGCCGGATGGGCCGCCTCGACGAGCACGACACGGCCCGCTGGCACCTCGCGAAGAAGCGGTTCGCCACGCTCCAGGCCGAGTACGCCGCGTTCGAGGCGGACCGGATGGCCGTGGCCGCCCGCCCGGCGCTCGCGGACGTGACGGTGCCGGCCACCGCCCGATTCGTGCAGGCGCTCTCCGACGCCGAGTTCCTCGCCACCGACACCGAGCCGAGCGGCCCCCGGCGCGCCGAGTTCTCTGCGGCGGTCGACCGGGCCGCCGCCGCGTGGAAGGACGCCCAGCGCGTCGCCGAGGGGCTCGCCCAGGCCCGCCGCGAGGGCTACCCGGGCGACGCCGCCGCGGCGCGCGAGACCCGCGCCGTCGATCCCGCGCCGCCGCGTGTCGCGACGCCGGGCTCGGAGTACACCCAGGCCGCCGAGGCCGTCCGCCGCGCCGCCGCCCGCGGTGCCCGCGACCTGCGCGACCGCCTCCGCGCCTGACCCCACGTTTCGCAGCGAAAGGGCGGTTCGCTGCTTCTACGCGCGCGAAGTCCCCGTTGATCACCCACGAACGGCGGCGGCGAACTCCGCCGGCCGTTCCACCAGCACGTAGTGCTCCGCGCCCGGGACCACGACGACGCGACGGCCGGGCGCGAGCGGCGTGACCGTCGCGGCCGCGAGATCGGGCGCTCCCCCGGTGACGACGAGCACCGGCATCGCGAGCGGGCGCGGATCGGCGCGGTTGTCGAGGGCGTCGCGGTCGAGCGCCCGGTACCGGCCCATCGCCGCGTCGAGGCGTCCCGGTGGCGCGTAGGCGGCGACCGCCTCGTCGAGGGGGAAGGCCGGCGTGCCGGTGAAGTCGGCGAGGAACGCCCGCACGCGGCCGCGCTGTGCGGCCTCCACGGCGCCCGGCGGCGCGTGGCCGAAGGCCGCCAGATGCGGCGGACCGAGCTCGGCGAGCCCGAACCCCGGGACACCGCCACCGGAGAGCACGAGGCGCGCGACCTGCTCCGGACGCTGCCGGGCCCAGGCCACGGCCGTCATCGCGCCGAGGTCGTGGCCGACGACGGTCGCGGGCGGCAGGCGCAGCGCGACGGCGAGCTCGGTCAGGTCGGCGGCGAGGTCCCGGGTCGCGTAGGCGTCGCTCCCGGGCGGCGCGAACCCCGAGCAGCCCGCCCCGCGCAGGTCGGGGACGACGACCCGGTGGTCCCGCGCGAGGTCGGCGGCGACGGGTCGCCACGTCGCGGCGGTCTCCGGGAAGCCGTGCAGCAGCACCACGACCGGCGCGCCGGGCGGGCCGGCGAGCGTGACGTGCAGGGCCGTCCCGGACGTGGGCACGGTCACGGTCTGCCCGACCGGCACCGCCGGCGGGCACCGGTCGGCCCCCGGCGTGGCGCACCCGGCCGCGAGAACGAGCAGGACGGTCGAGAGCACTGCGCCGAACGGGCGCCTCACCACGCCGACGGGGGTCCGTCGGTGCCGTCCGGCGGTCCGTGACACCCCCCGAGGATGCCGGTCACCGTACGAGACCGACCGATCACCCCACTGTCGATGTTTGGCGGTAACGCCGTGGGGCACCCGGTGCGTAGCTCAGGCTTGGTGAGTGGGAGCTGGGGAGCCTCCGCACACCACACGGCCCGGGCCCGTCGTTCGGGGCGACGGGCCCGGGCCTTTCTCGTGCGTGGGGGAGCTCGCCTCAGCCGAGACGGCGGATGGTGTTCAGGTCGTCCATGCGCCGCGCGGTGTCCGAGATCTTGACGTCCTCGCCGGAGCGCGGGGCCTCGATCATCTTGCCGCCGCCGATGTAGATGCCGACGTGGCTGACCGGGCTGTTGAAGAAGATGAGGTCGCCCGGCTTCATGCTGTCCTGGGAGACCTCCTGGCCCTCCTGCGCCTGGGCGCGGGAGGTGCGCGGCAGCTCGATGCCGGCCTTCTCGAAGGCCCACTGCGTGAGGCCGGAGCAGTCGAACCCGTCGGGGGTCGTGCCGCCCCAGACGTACGGGACGCCGAGCTGGGCGCGCGCCGCCGAGATGGCCTGCTGCGCCGCGGACGAGCCGGCCGAGGAGGCCTGGCTGTCGGAGGACGAGGACGGGGTGCTGCGCGCGGACTGGCGCGGCTGCTCCTGCTGCTGCGTCTGGCGCGCGGCCGCGGCGCGGGAGTCCGGCGAGTCGTGCTTGATCGACTGCGCCGCACCGCCGCCGGAGTTCACGACCGGCATCACCGAGGAGGTGGCCGCCGAGGTGTCGTGCGCGGCCGGCGCGACCGCCAGGTTCGCGGACGCGAGCTGGGGGGAGATCGCGTGCTCGCCCGTGGCGGGCGCGTCCTGGCCACCGATCAGACCGTGGGTCGCCATGCCACCGGCCGTCGCGACGGCGCCGAGCGCGGCCAGCGAGAGGCCCGCGGTGCGCGCGGCACGCGAGAGCGGGTGGGCGTGGGTGCTCTCCGGACGCCCGGCGCCGCCCTGCGGGAGGCCGGCCGGGGCCTGCATGCCCTGGTGGCCGTGGCGGGCCTGGTTGCGGTACTCCGCGGGGACGACGCCCATCGAACCGGTGGTGGCGTCCTCGGGGGCACGGTGACGTCCCATGGGACGCGAGGTCGGGGCCTCGCCGATCTCGGGAAGCACAGCCGTCATGCGCGATCTCCTCGCCCGCCGGGCGGCGCACGACGGACCGACGGCCGTGGGGACGGCCGGGGTCCGTGGGACGGCGGGCCGCTGGGGAGCTGCGGCGCGACGTCGGTCACCCGCCCCGTCCTGGGAGGTGGTGCGCTCCGGGGAGGCCGCCGGACGGGGAACCGGACGTAGCGGCCGAGCGCGCCGCCGAAGCATTGATGCCTGGCGACCACCAGAACGTAACCGATCCGTGACCCCGGGACGCCACGCCACGCCGCGCCAGCGCGCTCGCCGGTCGTCGCACCGCGCTCATCGGCATCGCCGCCGAAACCTGAACCGCTCGCCGCAACGATGGCCCGAATCGGTGACGACGAGCGGCCGCGTTCACCATCCGTCGCGGTCCTGCGTCCGGACGAGGGGCCTGGTCCGCGCCGCTACAGCCGTTCGAGGAAGTCGGCCCGCTCGTCGCCCACCACCGAGCGCACGAGCGCGGCGAGACCCGGGTGACGGGCCAGCGACGGGTCGTCGGCCAGCACGGTGCGCGCCTCGTCGCGCGCCTCGGCCACCAGCTCCTCGTGCTTGAGCACGGAGAGCATGTGCAGCCCCGACTGCCGACCCGACTGCTGGGCCCCGAGCACGTCGCCCTCGTCGCGCACCTCGAGGTCGAGCCGCGAGACCTCGAAGCCGTCGGGCGTCGCCGCGAGCCGTTCGAGGCGCGTCAGCGCGGGCGAGCCCTCCGCGGCGTCGGTGACGAACAGGCACGACGACGCCGCCGCCCCGCGGCCCACCCGCCCGCGCAGCTGGTGCAGCTGGGAGACACCGAACCGGTCGGCGTCCAGGATGATCATCATGGTGGCGTTGGGGACGTCCACCCCCACCTCGATGACCGTGGTGGCGACCAGCACGTCCACCCGGCCCTCCCCGAACGCCCGCATCACCGCGTCCTTCTCGTCGGCCGGCATCCGGCCGTGCAGCATCTCGAGGCGTAGCCCGGACAACGGCCCTCCCGCCAGCTGGGGCGCGACCTCGCTGACCGCCAGCGGCGGGCGCTCGGTCGGGTCGGCCGCCTCGTCCTCGTCCTCCTCGACGGGCGCCTCGGGGTCGAGCAGGTCGCCGGCGAGGTGCTGGGGCAGCGGCTCCGCGGGCTCGGCACCCTCGTCGCCGCCCTCCTCGCCGATGCGCGGGCAGACGACGTACACCTGGTGGCCCGCGGCGACCTCCTCGTGCACGCGCTCCCAGGCCCGCTCGAGCCAGCGCGGCTTGACCCGTGCGGGCACCGCCGTGGTGGCGATCGGCTGCCGCCCGGCGGGGAGCTCGTCGAGCGCGGAGGTGTCGAGGTCGCCGTAGAGCGTCAGCGCCACCGTGCGCGGGATCGGCGTGGCCGTCATGACGAGGACGTGCGGCGTGGTGGGGCCCGGGCGCGACCGCAGCTCGTCGCGCTGGTGGACCCCGAAGCGGTGCTGCTCGTCGACGACGACGAGGCCGAGGTCGGCGAACGCGACGCCCTGCTGGATGACCGCGTGGGTCCCGACGACGATGCCCGCCGCCCCGGACTGGGCGTCGAGCAGGGCCTCCCGCCGGGACTTCGCCCCCAGCGACCCGGTGAGCAGCGTGACCCGCGTGGCCCTGCCGTCCGGGTCGGCGCCCAGCTCGCCCGCTCGGCCCAGCGGACCGAGCATCGCCTGCAGCGAGCGGGCGTGCTGCGCGGCGAGGACCTCGGTGGGCGCGAGCAGCACGGCCTGCCGTCCCGCGTCGACGACCTGCAGCATCGCCCGCAGCGCCACTACGGTCTTGCCCGAGCCGACGTCGCCCTGCAGCAGGCGGTTCAGCGGCTCGGTGCCCGCGAGGGCTTCGGCCAGCGACTCCCCCACCGCCTGCTGGGAGGTGGTGAGCGCGAACGGCAGGCGCGCGTCGAACGCCGCGGCCAGGCCGTCGTCGCGCCGGGGGCAGGGCGCCGCCGGGCGGGTGGTGGCGCTCGCCCGGCGCCCGGCCATCGCCAGCTGCAGACCGAACGCCTCGTCCCACACCAGCCGCCGCCGGGCTGCCACCTGCTCCTCGCGTGTGTCGGGCAGGTGCACGCGGCGCAGGGCGTCGCCGAGCGACATGAGGCCGTGGGAGGCGCGCAGCACCTCGGGCAGCGGGTCCCCGGGATCGTCGAACACGTCGAGGACCTGGCGGACCGCCATCATGATCGCCCAGGACCGCAGCTTGCGGGTGGCGGGATAGACGGGGATGAGGCCCGGCAGCTGGGCGCTGGCCCCCGGACCGAGCACGATGAACTCCGGTGCGGCGAGCTGCCAGCCGCCCTTGTAACGGCTCAGGTCGCCGGAGAACAGCGCCTTCGTGCCCGCCCCCAGGTCGCGCTCGCGGTAGGGCTGGTTGAAGAACGTGCACGTGAACCGCTGGGCGCCCATCGCGACCGTCGCCTCGACGACGTGGCCCTTGCGATGGCGCATCCGCCGTCCCGTGACCTTCTCGACGGTGCCGAGCAGCGTGACGTGCTCGCCGGGACGGAACCGGGAGTCCTCCCGGTCGGAGTTGTGGGTGAGCGTGGCGTGCTCGATGTAGCGGCGCGGGTAGTGGCGCAGGAGGTCGCCCACCGTGTGCAGCTCGAGCTGGCGCGCGAGCGGCCGCGCGGTCTTGTCGCCCAGGGCCGTGAGCAGCGAGGTGTCCATGCCGACCACGCGGTCGAGGATGTCATCCCGCACCGACAGCGGCCGTGCGCGACCCGCTCACGACCCCGGCACCCGGGGCGGCACCGGGGCTCCGTTACGCTGGTGGCCGGTGCGCACCGCCTGTCGGCGTGGGTGCGCGAGCGGACATCACCAGCAAGTCGAGGAGTTCAGCCGTGAGTGCCGTCTGTGACGTGTGCGCGAAGGGCCCGGGTTTCGGGAAGTCGGTGTCGCACTCGCACGTGCGCACGAACCGCCGCTGGAACCCGAACGTGCAGGTCGTGCACACCCGCCTGGCCAACGGCAACCGCAAGCGGATGCACGTCTGCACGTCCTGCCTGAAGGCCGGCAAGGTCGCCCGCTAGCCGACCCCGGCCAGGTCCGCCCGGATCGCCTCCAGCGCGGTCCGGGTCTCCGCCGGCGCGAGCGCCTGGACGCAGAGCAGCTCCATCGTGGCGAGGTAGTCGTCCACGTCCGAGCGCTTGTCCAGGTAGAGCGCGCTGGTCAGCTGCTCCAGGTAGACCACGTCCGGCACCTCGGACTCCCGCGTGAACCGCAGGATGCTGAACGGCCCGCCCGCCCCGGCGTGCCCGCCGAGCTGGAACGGCACCATCTGGATCACCACGTGCCGCTGGTCGGCGGCCTCGATCAGGTGGTCGATCTGCTCGCGCATGACCTCCGCGCCGCCGGTCAGCCGGCGCAGGGCCGCCTCGTCGACCACCGCCCACAGCGTCGGCGGCTCGTCGGTGTCGAGGACGCGCTGACGCCGCAGCCGGAACTCGACGCGCCGTTCCCGCTCGTCATCGGACATCGAGCCGTGGCCGAGCGCCGTGACGTGGCGGGCCATCGCCGCGGTCTGCAGCAGGCCGGGCACGAACTGGGGCTCGTAGGTGCGGATCTGGGTCGCGGCCTGCTCGAGCCCGACGTAGGTCTCGAACCAGGGCGGCAGCAGGTCGGAGTACTGGTGCCACCAGCCCGGCGCGTTCGCCCGGCGCGCGAGCGCGATCAGCGTCTCCCGCTCGTCGCCGTCGTCGACGCCGTAGAGCGTCAGGAGGTCGACGACGTCGCGCTCCTTGAACCCGGTGCGCCCGTTCTCGAGCCGGCTGATCTTCGCGTGGGATCCGCGGATGCGGTCGCCCGCGGCCTCGCGCGTGACGCCGGCGCGCTCGCGCAGGCCGCGCAGCTGCGCGCCGAGCATCATCCGCAGGACCGTCGGACCGCCACCGGGGACGTCGCGGATGTCGCGGGGCCGCTCGGGCACCGGTTCCGCCGTACCGACCGCCGCCACTGCGGCATCCGTCCCCGTGCGTTGCCCGGGTGGGACCACGCCGGAACCTCCACCGACCTCGCTCCACGGCGCACACGGGCGCGCCCGTCCAGGTGACGACCCTAACAGTCGACCCGGCGGTGCCCGTGGTGGCGCGGGTGGTGTGCGGTCAGGCGCCCTCCGCCAGGAGATCGTCGAAGTCGCCGTCCTTGGCCCCCAGGAGGAAGGCCGTCATCTCCGCGCGCGTGTAGACGAGGACGGGCCCGTCACGGTGGCGCGAGTTGCGCACGGCCACCCCGCCGTCGGGGAGCGGGGCGACCTCGACACAGTTGCCTTTGGGGTTGCTGCGGCGACTCTTGCGCCACCGCACGGCGTCCGCGGTCGGGATGCCGTCCTCCGTCGTCTCGTGCATGCGACCTCCCCCCGGTCGTGCAACGGCTCTCAGGCGGTGCAGATGTTCTTGCATCTGCACACTACGTCGGTCAGGATCGGACCCGTCGCCGACGTCGGGGAGAGCGACGAACGGAGGTCCACGTGAGCCAGCCGGGACGACCAGGAGCTCCGGGACGCGCTCCCGCGCCGCTCCGCGTGTCCTCCCAGCGGCTCACCGAGGACGAGGCGCGCGCCGCCGCGGCGCCCTCCCCCGCCGCCCCGGTCGCCACGGCCGTGCCGCCCACGCCGGCCGGGGTCGTCGCCCCCACCGGGCCGCTGCCCGCCGCGCGCGGCGGCGACGGCTGGGGCCCCTGGCCACCGGCCGACGTGCCCGCCGTCCCCTCGTCCGCGCCCGTGCTCGCGCGCCCGTCGCTGCCGGTCGTGGCGCCGCGGCCGCGCCGCCGGGTCTCCGACCTCTGGCGCCTCGTGTTCGCCCGGCGCCGCGCGGGACGGCACCGTCCGGAGACCACCCCGCCGGCGAGCTGGAGCATGTTCGCCCCGCAGCGCCGCCGCCGGTCCCGCTGGGGTCGGCGCTAGACCCTGCTAGGGCAGGCGCCAGTCGACCGGGTCGTCCCCGAGCTCGGTCAGGTGCTCGTCGACGCGGCTGAACGCGCGCGAGCCGAAGAACCCGCGGTCGGCCGACATCGGGCTCGGGTGCGCCGTCTCCACCGTCGGGACGTCCTCGCCGAGCAGCGGCTTGACCGTCTGCGCGTCCCGGCCCCACAGCACCGCCACCAGCGGCTGGTCCGGCCGCGCGACCAGCGCCGCCACGGCGGCCTCGGTGACCTTCTCCCAGCCCTTGTTGCGGTGGGAGCCCGGCGCTCCCGGCGCGACGGTGAGCACCCTGTTGAGCAGCAGCACCCCGTTCCCGGCCCACGGCGAGAGGTCGCCGGAGCTCGGCGGCGGGTGGCCCAGGTCGCTGGAGTACTCGCGGAAGATGTTGATCAGGCTCTTGGGCAGCGGGCGTACGTCCGGGGCCACGGAGAAGGACAGCCCGACCGCGTGCCCCGGCGTCGGGTAGGGGTCCTGGCCCATGATCAGCACACGGACCTGCTCGAACGGCTGCTGGAACGCGCGCAGCACGTTGGCGCCGGCCGGGAGGTACGTGCGTCCCTCGGCGACCTCGCCGCGCAGGAAGTCGCCCATCGCCGCGACGGTGTCCGCGACCGGCTCGAGCGCCTCGGCCCAGCCGGCCTCCATCGACTCGCTGAGGGGACGGGCCACGGTGCAAGCCTCCGCTGGGACGCGCTGACGGACCCGGCGACGCTAGCGCGCGCCCCCGTCGTCGCCGCACCCCACCCGAACCACATGCGCTGGATCTCCGCGTCGCCGGGGCGCAGGACCGCGCGGTCCTCCGCCGTGATCGTCGCCGCGTCGTGCCGCCGCCAGCCCCCGCAGCAGACGGGCCCGGTGCCCGGCAGGCTGCCGAGCAGGAACAGCCCGCGCGGCGGGGCGAACTCGGCGGGGTCGACGGGCGTGCGGTCGGCGCCGCCGTAGCGCTCGACGGAGAAGGCCTGCACGGCGTCGACGAACCGGACGCTGTCGGGGTCGTCGTAGGCGGCGACCCGGAACGTCGGCGTCGAGGTGGGAGCGAGGGCGTCCCTCGCTGCGCGGGAGGCAGCGAGGGACGCCCTCGCTCCGCCGTCGGTGTCCGCCACGCCGCCCCGTCGATCAGCTCGTCGGCCCGGGCGCGAGGACCTTCCCACCGTGCGACGGCGTCGCTCCGCACCGCGACCTCCTGCGGCCCCGGCGCGGAGATGTTGAGGTGTGGCGGTGACGCCGCGCCCGATCCCGCACGTCGCGGTCTGCTGGGACGTCGACGGCACGCTGCTGCTCGGCGGGACGATCGGCACCGAGGTGCTCGGCGCCGCGTTCACGCAGGTCACCGGCCACCCCGCCAGGTTCGACGCGATCCGGATGGGCGGGCACACCGACTGGCTCATCGGCGAGGCGCTGCGCGACGCCCTCGACGCCGCGGACGCCGCCGCGGTCACCGCGCGGGGCGACGCGTTCGGTCACGACATGATCGCCGCGGTCGCCGAGGGCTGGCACCGCCGCGCCGAGGACCTCCCCGCCGTCGCGCACACGCTGCCCGGTGTCGACGACACCGTCGCGGCACTCGCCGGTCTGCCCGGCGTCGTGCAGACCCTGACCACCGGCAACGTCCGGGTGGGCGCCACCGCCAAGCTCGCGGCGGTGGGCCTCGCCGATGGCCCCATCGACCTCGACCTCGGCGGGTACGGCGAGGGCCCGGGCGAGCGCGTCCGCGTGGTGGAGCAGGCCCGTGACGCCCTCGCCGCGCGCTACGGCGCCGCCCCGCCGATGGTCGTCATCGGCGACACCCCGCGGGACGTCGAGGCCGCCCACCGGGCCGGGGCGGTCGCGGTGGCCGTCGCGACGGGGCGCTCGAGCGTCGAGGAGCTGCACGCGACGGGCGCCGAGCACGTCTTCGCCGACCTCGCCGACCCCGGCCGCCTGGTGGCGGTCGTGCGCTCCACGGGCGAGGATCGGTCACGCAGCGGAACGGGGAGGTAGCGCGATGCTCGACGCCGCGATGGTCCGGGAGTTCACCGATCTCCTGTCCGACAACGGGGTGATCACCGACGAGGTGGGCCTGCGCAGCTACGAGTGCGACGGCCTGACCGGCTTCCGGCAGGTGCCCGCGCTCGTCGTCCTCCCCCGCGACGCCGAGGAGGTCGCCGGGGCGGTGAAGCTGTGCGCGAAGTACGGCATGCCGTTCGTCGCGCGCGGGGCGGGCACCGGGCTCTCCGGGGGCGCGATGCCCGTCGCGGACGGTGTCGTGATCTCCCTGCAGCGGCTGCGGCGGATCCTGGAGATCGACGTCGAGAACCGGCGCGCGGTGCTCGAGCCCGGGGTGTTCAACCTGGACATCTCCACCGCGGCCAAGCCCCACCGGCTGTACTACGCGCCCGACCCGTCGAGCCAGCAGGTCTGCACCATCGGCGGCAACGTCGCGGAGAACTCCGGCGGCGCGCACTGCCTGAAGTACGGGTTCACCACCAACCACGTGCTGGAGATGGAGGTCGTGCTCGCCGACGGGTCGATGGTCACCCTCGGCGGGCCGACCGGCGAGCAGGCGGGGCCGGACCTGCGGGGGCTGTTCATCGGCTCCGAGGGCACGCTCGGCATCTGCACCAAGGTCACGGTGCGGCTGCTGCAGACGCCCGAGACCGTGCGCACGGTGCTCGCCGACTTCCCGTCGATCGAGGCCGCGGGCGACACCGTCGGCGACATCGTCGACGCGGCGATCATCCCGGCCGCCGTCGAGATGATGGACTCGCTGTCGATGGAGGCCTCGGAGGCCGCCACCGGCGCCGGGCTCACGGTGGACGCCCCGGCCGCGCTGATCATCGAGCTGGACGGTCCCGCGGACGAGGTCGACGCGGAGTTCGAGCACCTCACCGCGATCTGCGAGCGCCACGGCGCGACGCGGCTGCACGTGCCGACCGAGCTCGAGGAGCGCCAGAAGGTGTGGAAGGGGCGCAAGGCCGCGTTCGCCGCGGTCGGGCGGATCAGCCCCGACTACATCGTCCAGGACGGCGTCGTCCCGCGGACCCGGTTGGCCGAGGTGCTCACCCGGATCGCCGAGATGGGCCGCGACGCCGGGCTGCGCGTGGCCAACGTCTTCCACGCCGGCGACGGCAACCTGCACCCGCTGGTCCTGTACTCGGAGGCCGCCGGCGAGCACCACGCCGCCGAGGAGCTGTCCACGCAGATCGCGGAGCTGTGCGTCGAGCTGGGCGGGTCGCTGTCGGGCGAGCACGGCATCGGCACCGACAAGGCGTGCTCGATGCCGCGGATGTTCTCCGAGGACGACCTCGCCGTGATGCACCGGGTGCGTCTGGGGTTCGACCCGGACTCGCGGTGCAACCCCGGGAAGGTCTTCCCCACGCCGCGGCTCTGCGGCGAGAAGCCCGGCCCGTACCGACCGCACCCCCTCGAGGAGGCCGGAGTGATCGAGCGGCTGTGACCACCCTGACCCCGGGCTCGCTCGACGAGCTCCGCGACGCCGTCCTCGACCGCCCCGGCCCGATCCGGATCACCGGTGCGGGCACGGCCGCCGACTGGGCCGGCACGCCGGCCCCGGCCGACACGCTGCTCTCCACCGCCGGCCTGACCGGGATCGTCACCCACAACCCCGGTGACATGACCGTGGAGGTGCGCGCCGGCACGCCGTTCGCCGACCTCCGGGACGAGCTGCGCGAGCACGGCCAGCGCGTCGCCGTCGACCCCGCCCGCGCCGCCGAGGGCGCCACGCTCGCGGGGCTCTTCGCGACCGCCGACTCCGGACCCCGCGCGCTGCAGTACGGCTCGCTGCGCGACCTCGTCATCGGCGCGACGATCGTGCTCGCCGACGGCACGGTCGCCCGCTCCGGCGGCCACGTCATCAAGAACGTCGCGGGCTACGACCTCACCAAGATCCTGCACGGTGCGCACGGGACGATGGGCGTGCTCGCGCAGCTGGTCCTGCGCCTGCACCCGACCCCCCAGGCGACGGCCACGGTCGCCGTGCCGTGCGACCGCGCGGCGATGGCCGACCTCGCCCGCCGGGTGGCCGACACCCCGGTCGAGCCGACCGCGATCCAGTGGCACGCCGACCGCCTGCTCACGCTCGTCGAGGGCTCCGAGCGCGGCGCCGTCTCGCGGGCGCAGCGGCTGGTCGACGCCGTCGGCGGCGAGCTCCTGGCCCCCGACGACGCGACCGCGGCGTGGGACGCGCACGCCGCCGCGGTCCGCGCGCGCCCCGAGGGCCGCGCGGTGCTGCGGTTCGGCGTGATCCCCGCGGCCCTGCCGGGCGTGCTCGACGGGCTCGGGGACGCCGCCGAGGTCACCGTCTCCCCGCGCACCGGCGTCGCGACCGTCGCCCTGCCCGCCGACCCCGACGTCGTCGCCGCCGCGCACCGCCGGGTCGCCGACGCCGGCGGGACGTCCTCGCTGCGGCAGCGGCCCGCGGGGGCCGAGCTGCCCGCGTTCGGGCCCGCGCCCGCGTCGGCCGCCCTGCTGCGCCACGTCGTCACGTCCCTCGACCCCGACCAGCGCTTCGGGCGCGGACGCCTGGCCCCCTGGGTGCCGCTGCCCGAGACCACCGGAGTGAGCGCATGACCACCCACCCCACCAGCGGCCCCACCCCCGACTTCTCCTCCGAGCGCGGCGAGAAGGCCGCACCGGAGCGCGCCGACGTGCTCGGCGGCGGGTTCGGGTCCTTCGACGACCACCACCCGCCGGCGCAGGAGCTGCTCGACGACTGCGTGCACTGCGGCTTCTGCCTGCCCACCTGCCCCACGTACGCGCTGTGGGGCGAGGAGATGGACTCCCCGCGGGGGCGCATCTACCTCATGGAGATGGCGGAGAAGGGCGAGATCCCGCTCGAGGGGGCGTTCACCACCCACATCGACCGCTGTCTGGGCTGCATGGCGTGCGTGACGGCGTGCCCGTCGGGCGTGCAGTACGACCGGCTGCTCGAGGCCACGCGCCCGCAGATCGAGCGGAACGTGACGCGGTCGCGGGCCGACCGGCTGTTCCGCGAGGCGATCTTCGCGCTGTTCCCCTACAAGCGGCGGCTGCGCGCGGCGTCGCTCGGCGGCGCGCTCTACCAGAAGCTGCGGCCGAAGAAGATGGACGCGCTGATGGCCCGGCTGCCGCAGCGGCTGGAGCGGCTCGTCGCGATGGAGTCGCTGCTGCCGCCGGTGCGGGTGCGGGACGCCTTCGCCCGCATCCCCGCCCGGACGCCGGCGGTCGGCCCGCGCCGGGGCCGCGTCGGCCTGCTCACGGGCTGCGTGCAGGACGTGTTCTTCCACCCGGTCAACGAGGCGACCGTGCGGGTGCTCGCCGCCGAGGGCTGGGACGTCATCGCGCCGCGCGAGCAGACGTGCTGCGGCGCGCTCGGGCTGCACGCCGGCCGGGAGTCCGAGGCGATCGAGCGCGCCAAGAAGCTCATCGCGACCTTCGAGCGGGCGGACGTGGACACGATCGCCACGAACGTGGCCGGCTGCGGCTCGTCGATGAAGGAGTACGGCGAGCTGCTCGCCGACGATCCGGCGTGGGCGGCGCGGGCGCAGGCGTTCGCGGCGAAGGTCCGGGACATCTCCGAGGTGGTCGACGAGACCCTCGCCGACCCGCGGGCACGCCGGCACCCCCTCGAGGCGACCGTCGTCTACCACGACGCCTGCCACCTGGGGCACGCGCAGAAGATCCGGTCGGAGCCCCGGCGGGTGCTGCGCGCGATCCCGGGTGTCGAGCTGGTCGAGCTGCCCGAGGCGGAGATCTGCTGCGGGTCGGCGGGGATCTACAACATGCTCCAGCCGGAGGCCGCGGGCGCGCTCGGGGAGCGCAAGGCCGACAACATCCGCGGCACCGGCGCCGACGCGCTCGTCACCGCCAACCCCGGCTGCCTGCTGCAGATCCGGAAGTACCTGGGCGGCGAGCTCCCGATGCTCCACCCGATCCAGCTGGTCGACGCCTCCATCCGCGGCGTCCGGCCGCCGGAGATGGGCTGACCGTCCCCATGTGAGCAGTTGGCACCCCCATGGGGGCGCCAACTGCTCACGTGGTGCCGGCGGCGCGGGCGTAACGGTCGGCGAGGGTGGCGCAGGCGTCGCGGAGCTCAGCGGGGGCGACGGCGGAGAGGTCCGCGCCGAGGGCGCCGAAGCGCGCGGCCAGGGCCACCCACGACCACGCCCCGGCCACCATCCGGCAGTGGCCGGCGTCGACCTCCTCGACCAGCTCGTCGCGGACGTACGGGACGAGCTCGGCCGCGGGCAGCGCGACGACCGCCTCGCCGCGGCAGGGCCAGTCGCCGGCGCCCGCGTTGCCGCGGAAGCGCCCCGCCACGAACGCCGCGACGTCCCCGCCGGGGACCTCGCGCGGCGCGAACCGCGGGCCGGTCGGGACGCGCGGGTCGATGCGGTCGACGCGGAACGTGCGCCAGTCGGCGCGGTCGAGATCCCACGCGACGAGGTACCACCGCCCGCCGCGGGTCACGAGGTGGTGGGGCTCGGCGCGCCTCGGCGGTGCGTCGTTCCCGTACCCGAACCGCAGCACCTCGCGGGCCCGCACGGCGTCGCCGACCGCCGTGAGGACGGCCGGGTCGACGGTGGTGGACGGCCCCATCGCCGTGACCGACAGGCCGTCGATCCGGTGCCGCAGCCGCGCCGGCATCACCTGTCGCACGGTGCCCAGGGCACGGGCGGCCGCCTCCTCGACGCCGACACCGCTCGTCGCCACGATCCGCAAGCCGACGGCGAGCGCCACGGCCTGCTCGTCGTCGAACAGCAGCGGGGGCAGGTCGGTGCCCGCGTCGAGGCGGTAGCCGCCGTCGGGGCCTTTCGTGGCCCGGATCGGATAACCGAGCTCGCGCAGGCGGTCGACGTCGCGGCGGACGGTGCGCGGGCTGACGTCCAGGCGCTCGGCCAGCAGCCCGCCGGGCCAGTCACGGCGGGCCTGCAGCAACGACAGGAGCGCGAGCAGGCGGGCGGAGGTCTCGTGCACGTCCCCGATCCTCCTCGAGAAGAGGCCAGTAACTGACCTCTTCACCGCCGAGACTGGTTCCACAGCCGGAGAAGAGGAGCCAGACATGAGCGTGCAGACCGTCGTCCACCTGAACTTCCGCGGCGAGGCCCGGGAGGCACTCGAGTTCTACGCGGGCGTGGCCGGGGCGGAGCCGACGATCGTCACCTACGAGGCTCTCGGCGCGGTCGGCGACCCGGCCGAGGCGAAGCAGGTGATGTGGGGCGAGGTCGCCGCGCCGGGCGGGTTCCACGTCATGGCGTTCGACGTCCCGTCGGCGCGGGCGTTCGACGGGGGCACCGAGTCGTTCTTCGTGTCGGTGCGCGCGCAGAGCGCGGAGGAGGTCACGGCGCTGTACGAGGGCCTCGCCCAGGGTGCCGAGGTGCGGACCCCGCTCGGCCCGGCGCCCTGGTCCCCGCTCTACGCCATGCTCACCGACCGCTTCGGCGTCACGTGGGTCATGGACGTGGCGGTCTCGTCCTGACCCATGTGAGCAGTTGGCGCCCTCATCAGGGCGCCAACTGCTCACGAGCCGAGGGACACGGATCCGGTGAGGTGGCGGCTGCGTCGAACCAGGCATGGATGACCTCGACCTGGACGCCTGGCAGACGCTCCGCCGTGAGCAGCACGACATCGTGACGATCGAACAGCTCTACCGCCGCGGCTTCACCAAGCGCGGCGTCGAGGCACAGGTGTGGGCAGGCCGGTGGCAGCCGGTGCACCGCGGCGTGTACGCGCTGCACAACGGGCCGCTCTCGCCCGAGGCGCTGCAGATGGCGGCGGTCCTCGCGTGCCGGAGCGGGGCGCTGCTGAGCCACCAGACCGCCGGCGAGCTGTGGGGCATGGTGCCGCCCGCCGACCCGACCGCGCCGATCCACGTCACGGTCGCCTACGGGAGTGCGGCGGTGCGGACCGACGGGTTGCGTCTCCACCGCTCGCGCGCCTTCGCGCACATCGGCGCCGAGGGTCTCGTCCCGCCCCGCACCGATCGGGTGCACACGCTCCTCGACCTCGCCGGGGCCACCCCGGGGCCACAGGACGCCACCCGCCTCGTCCACGAGGTCGCGGTGGCCCACCGCGTCCCGCCGCTCCTCCTCGCCCGGGCCGTCGAGGTCCGCCGGCCGGTCCGTCATCGCCGTGCCATCGGCGACGCGGTCGCGTTGCTGCTCGAGGGCATCGAGTCGCTGCTCGAACTGCGCTACCGCGAGGACGTCGAGCAGGCTCACGGCCTCCCGATCGGGAGGCGTCAGGAGCCGGTGCTCGTGGACGGGGTGTACCGGCAGGAGGACGTCGTCTACGACCTGCCCGGAGGCCGGGCGATCGTGCGCCTCGACGGCTGGGACTCCCACTCCGACAAGCTCACGGCTCTCATCGACCGGCGGCGGACCGTCGCGGCCGCCCTGAGCTCGTCGACCCCGATCCCCTACGGCTGGACCGAGGTCACGAAGTTGCCCTGCCGCACCGCTCGGGAGGTCGAGGCCGTGCTGCGGATGATCGGGTGGACCGACCCCTCGACCAGCTGCCCCCGGTGTGCGTGAGCAGTTGGCGCCCCCACAGGGGCGCCAACTGCTCACATGGGACTCAGCGCCAGTGCAGGTAGCCGGGGTCGCCGGCGCCGCCCCAGCGGTCGGCGTCGACGGTGACGCCGCCGCCGGCGCGGATCTCGCCACACACGGTCCAGCCGGCCGGCACGACGTCCTCGCTCGGGAACGTCGCGACGAGGGCGTGGTCCTCGCCGCCGGTCAGCGCCCAGTTCAGGGGGTCGCCGCCGAGGGCCGACGCGACGTCGCGCAGCTTGTCGGCCACGGGCACCAGCCGCGAGGACAGGTCGACGTGCACGCCCGAGGCGGCGGCGACGTGACCGAGGTCCGCGAGCAGGCCGTCCGAGGTGTCGATCATCGACGTCGCGCCGGCGCGGGCCGCCACCGGTCCCTCGTGCCACGGCGGACGGGGCGTGCGGTGCGCGGCGACCATGGCGACCGGCGAGCGGAAGCCCCGCCGCAGCACGGCCATGCCGGCCGCCGACCAGCCGAGGACGCCGGTGACCGCGACGACGTCGCCGGGCCGCGCGCCCGAGCGCGTGACGGCCTCGCGGCCCTCCAGGCTGCCGAGCGCCGTGATCGAGACCACGATCGTGTCGGACGACACGGTGTCCCCGCCGACCACGCCGATGCCCGCGTCGGCGGCGGCGTCCCACACCCCGGAGGCGAGGCCGTCGAGCACCTCGGTGCTCGTGGTGCCGGGGCAGGCGAGCGAGAGCAGCAGCGCCGTGGGCACCGCGCCCATCGCGGCGACGTCGGCGAGGTTCGCCGCGACGGCCTTGCGCCCCACCTGCTCGGGCGCCGACCAGTCCAGGCGGAAGTGCACGCCCTCGACCAGGGTGTCCACGGTCGCGACGACCCGGCCGTCGGGCGCGGCGACGACCGCCGCGTCGTCGCCCGGCCCGAGCAGCGTGGGCTCGGGCTGGAAGCGGTCGGCGGTGATCCGGTCGATCAGCCCGAACTCGCCGAGCTCCGCCGCGGTGTCCGCGTCGCCGGGTGTACCCCGGTGGCGTCCTCCCCCGTCCGGCGCGCCGAAACTACGCCGGACGGACCCCTCGGATCGCCCGTGTCCCCCGCGCCCGTTCGCCGTCCGGCTCACCCCTCGTCTCCCTGCGGTACCTTCCCTGCCACCCTTGCCGATGTCCCCCGCCGGTCCGTCCCCCAGGAGGCACGTCCGTGGTCCAGGCCTACATCCTGATCCAGACCGAGGTGGGTCGTGCCGCTGCGGTCGCCTCGGACGTGGCCGGGATCGACGGGGTCACCCGGGCCCAGGACGTCACCGGACCCTACGACGTCATCGTCAGCGTCGAGGCCGCCGACGTGGACTCGCTCGGGCGTGATGTGGTCGGTGCCGTGCAGAAGGTGCCGGGCATCACCCGGACGCTCACCTGTCCCGTCGTGTCCGCCGACTGACCCGTGATCGGCTCGCGCGCGCCCGCGCTGGTGCGCCGGCTCCCCCGTGTGCTCGTCGCGATCGCCCTGACGGTGCCCGTCCTCGTGGTGGTCGGCGTCCTGGTCGCGTCCGCTGTGCTCGTGCGCGAGCCGATCCCCGACGCGGACACCGTCCGCATCCCCGTCGCCCCCGTCGCGACCCCGGCGGCGGCGAGCGCCGACTGCTCCCGGCTGCTGTCCGGCCTGCCCGGCGAGATGGTCACCGAACGCGGCATGCTCGCGCGCCGGATCATCGCCGACCCGGTGCCGCCGGGCACCGTCGCGTGGGGCGGGGAGAACGGCACCGCGCCGGTCGTGATGCGGTGCGGGCTGCCCCGGCCCGACGAGCTGGCGCCGGGCGCGTCGCTGCTCGTGGTCGACGGCGTCGACTGGGTCGCGGCCGAGGACGGCGTGCCGGGCGCGACGACCTGGGTGACCACCGACCGCGCGGTCTACGTGGGCCTGACGGTGCCCGACGGCGTCGGCACCGGGCCGGTCCAGGACATCTCCCGCGGCGTGAAGATCGCGCTGGTCAGTCGCTGAGCTCAGCGCGGGCCGACCCCGCGCGCGAGGGCCGTCTCGACGAGGGTCGTCAGCAGCGCCGGGTAGTCGACGCCCGCCGTGGCCCACATGCGCGGGTAGAGCGACGTGGCGGTGAACCCGGGCATCGTGTTGAGCTCGTTGACCAGCAACTTCCACCCGGGTCGAGCTCCGCTGCGCTCCGTCTCCCGCCCGTCCGCGGTGAGGAAGAAGTCGACGCGCGCGAGGCCCTCGACGTCCATCGCGCGGAACACGGCGACCGCGGCGGCGCGCACGGCCTCGGCGACGTCGTCGTCGAGCTTCGCGGGCACGTCGAGCTCGCAGGCGTCGTCGAGGTACTTGGTGTCGAAGTCGTACCAGCCGGCGTCACCGCCCACGACGCGGATCTCCGCCGGCACGCTGGCCTCGACGCGCCCGTCGGGCCGCTCGAGCACGCCGCACTCGATCTCGCGGCCGACGATCGCGGCCTCGACGAGCACCTTCGGGTCCTCGGCGCGCGCGGTGGCCACCGCGGCGGGGAGCTCGGCCCAGTCGGCGACGCGGGTGATGCCGACCGACGACCCGGCGCGCGCGGGCTTGACGAACACCGGCAGGCCGAGCCGGGCCTGCTCGTCGGCGGTCAGCTCGCCGCGGTCGCGGTGGAGCACCACGACGTCGCCGACGGCGAGGCCCGCGTCGCGCAGCAGGCGCTTGGTGACGTCCTTGTCCATCGACGCGGCGCTCGCGCACACCCCGGCGCCCACGTAGGGCACGCCGGCCATCTCGAGCAGGCCCTGCACGGTGCCGTCCTCGCCGCCCGGTCCGTGCAGGACGGGCACGACGACGTCGACGCGACCCAGCGACGAGCCGTCGTCCAGGGCGATCAGCTCGCGGCGGGTGGGGTCGGCGGGCAGCGCGACCGGCCGCCCGTCGGTGACCTCCGGCAGCTCCCGGCCGTGCAGGCGCAGTGCCGCGGGGTCGGTGGGGCCGAGCACCCACGCACCGGCCGGCGTGATGCCGACCGACAGCACGTCGTAGCGGGCCGGGTCGAGGTGCGCGAGGACGCTGCCGGCGGACAGGCAGGAAATCTTGTGCTCGCTGCTGCGTCCCCCGAACAGGACGACCACCCGCGGGCGGTCCTCCCCCTGGCCCTCCGGCTGGCCCGTCATGCCGGCGGAGCCTACGCGGCACCCGGCCGGGGCCCGGTGACGGTCTCGGCGAGCACCGCCCCGAGGCGGGCCAGGGCGGCGTCGAACGTCGCCGCGCCCGGCCCCGCCCAGCCGACCAGCACGCCACACCACGACCCTCGGGCGTCGGGGTCGAGGTGGTACTCGGCGAGCCCGGTCAGCTGCAGGCCCGCGCGCGCCCCGGCGTCCACGACGGCGCGCTCGGTGGCGCGGTCGGGCAGGTCGATCGCGAGGTGCGCGCCGGCCCGGTCGCCGCGCGGGGCGTGACCCGCCGCGGTGACGGTGTCGACGACGCGCGCACGGCGGGCGGCGAGCTCGCGGCGCAGCCGGGCGAGGTGGCGGGCGAGCGCGCCGTCGGCCTGCAGGGCGGCGACGACGTGCTGCCCGGCCGGCCCGGGCCGCACGCCCGTGGCGCGGCGGCGCTCGAGCACCGCGGACCGCACCGGCGGCGGCGCCACCATCCAGCCCGCGCCGAGCACCGGAGAGAGGATCTTGCTGGTGGTGCCGAGGTGGACGGTGACGTCCGGCGCGAGCCCGGCGAGCAGCGGCAGCGGCGCGACGTCGTAGCGCAGCTCGCCGTCGTAGTCGTCCTCGATCAGCAGCACGCCCTCGTCGCGCGCCCGCGCCACCAGCGCCGACCGGCGGGCGACCGGCAGGCGGGCGCCGAGCGGGTACTGGTGCGCGGGCGTGAGGTAGACGGCGTCGACGCCCGGCGGGACCGCGTCGACCCGCAGACCCTCGTCGTCGACCCCGACCCCGGGCACCGTGGCGCCCGCGTCGCGCAGCAGGGCGGTGGCCCGCCCGTAGCCGGGGTCCTCGACGGCGACCCGCGGGGCGCGCCCGCGGTGGGCGCGCAGGACGGCCACCAGCTCGGCGAGCCCGTCGGTGGTGCCGGCCGTCGCCAGCACGTCGTCGGGGCCCGCGGCGAGGCCCCGGTGGTGCAGGAGCAGGCGGGCGACGACCTCCCGGTAGGCGGGCACCCCGGCGTGCTCGGGGCGGGTGGCGGGCTCGAGGTCGCCCGCGTGGCGCCAGGCCCGCCGCCACGCCCGCCGGTCGAGCACCGCCAGGCACGGCGCCCCGGGCCGGAGGTCGAGGAGCTCGGACGTACGTGAGCGAACTTCCGGGCTATAGCCCGGAAGTTCGCTCACGTAGGCCGTGGCCAGCACGTAGGTGCCGGCGCCGTGGCGGGAGCCGAGCCAGCCCTCGGCGACGAGCTGGTCGTACGCGGCGGCGGTGACCGTCCGGCTCACACCGAGCTCGGTGGCCAGGGCGCGGGTCGAGGGCACGCGGTCGCCGACCCGCAGCGAGCCGTCGGCCATCGCCGCCCGCAGGCCGTCGGCCACCTGCACCGCGAGCGGGGTCGCGGCGTCGCGATCGAGCGGGATCGCCGCCTCGGGCGTGGGTCCGCGCACGAGTGGCCTCCCGAGATCGCACGGAAGTGGCCGTTCGATGATGCCACTTCGCGGCCCACGATGGACCGCGTGACCGCACCACCGCTCTCCCCCACCGACCGCTCGCGGGTCCGCCGCCACCGCGACCGGCAGCGCGACGACCGCGCCGAGCTGCACGCCGTGCTCGACGAGGCCCTCGTCGCCCACCTCGGTCTCGTCGTCGACGGCGAGCCCGCCGTGCTGCCGACGCTGCACGCCCGGATCGGCGAGACGCTCTACCTCCACGGGTCGTCGGGCGCGGCGAGCCTGCGCGGCGGCGAGCCCGTCTGCGTCACGGTCACGCTCGTCGACGGGCTCGTGTACGCGCGCCGCTGGTTCACCCACTCCGCGAACTACCGCAGCGCCGTGGTCCGCGGGCACGCCCGGCGGGTCACCGACCCCGACGAGCACCTCGCCGCGCTGCGCGCGTTCGTCGCGCAGATCGCCCCCGGCCAGGAGGACTACGCCGAGGCGCCGACCCGTAAGGAGCTGGCCGCGACGGCGGTGATCGCGGTCGACCTCACCGAGGCCAGCGTCAAGGCGCGCACCGGGGGGCCGGGCGACGGCGACGCCGTCGCGGCCGGCGACGACCGCTGGGCCGGCGTGGTGGCGCTGGAGACCCGGGTCGCGGCCGTCACGACGTGCCCGGCCCTGCCGGCCGACACGCCGGTGCCCGCGCACGTGCCCCGGGCGGAGTAGGCCTCAGGCCATCACGGACGCGCGGTCGCGCACGGGCGCGGGCGCGATCCGGCGGCGCAGCTGCACCGTGGTGCCGGTGGCGCCGGGCAGCACGGCCGTCGCGTGCATGAGCTCCCGCATCAGCGGCAGGCCGCGCCCCCGCCAGCCGGGGCCGTCGCTCGTGCGCCAGGAGCCCTCGTCGAGCACGGTGACGACGAGGTCCCGGCCGGTGAGCAGGGGGCAGGAGACGGCCGACCACAGGGTCATGAGCCCGGGTGTGGAGCGCTCGGCATAGGCGTGGTCGACGACGTTCGCCAGCGCCTCGTACACCGCGAGCGCGAGGTCGTCAGCGGTGTCGGCGTCGGTGAGCCCGCCGACCCAGTGCCGGAAGCGGCGGCGCAGCGTGGCGGCGTTCTCGGTGGTGGCGAGCGAGCAGAGCTCGAGGGGCGCCACCGCCGTCCGCGGTGCCGTCCTCGGCCCCATCCGCTGCAGCACGTCCATCGCGGCCAGTGTTCCCCGGCCCCTCCGGCACAAACGTGGCACCCCGGTGAGGATGGCTCACGCCACGTTCAGGCCGGGGTCACTCCACCTTCAGCTCACGGGTGATCAGCTCGTCGCCGACCTCCTTGGCCGACACCTCACCGGCGCAGACCCGGCGCACCGCGTCGACGATCGGGGTATCGACGTCGTGGCGGCGGGCGAGCTCACCGATGGCGTCGCACGACTTCACGCCCTCGGCCACCTGCCCGTGGTTGGCCTCCTCGGCCTCGGCCATCGACAGGCCGCGGCCCAGGGACTCGCCGAAGCGCCGGTTGCGCGACAGCGGCGAGGAGCAGGTCGCGACCAGGTCGCCCATCCCCGCCAGCCCGGCGAGGGTCAGCGGCTCCGCGCCCAGCGCCACGGCCAGGCGGGAGATCTCGGCGAGCCCGCGGGTGATCAGCGACGCGGTGGTGTTGTCGCCGTAGCCCAGGCCCGACGCGGTGCCGCAGGCCAGGGCGATGACGTTCTTGCACGCCCCTCCGAGCTCGCACCCGACGACGTCGGGGTTGGTGTAGGGCTTGAAGTAGCCGGTCGAGCAGGCGTGCTGGACCGCGACGGCGCGGTCGTGGTCGGAGCACGCGACGACGGTCGCGGTCGGCTGCTCGTTCGCGATCTCCCCGGCGAGGTTCGGGCCCGTCACCACCGCGACGTCGTCGGTCGACGCACCGGTCACCTCGCGGATCACCTCGCTCATCCGCAGCAGCGAGCCCCGCTCGACGCCCTTGGCGAGGCTGACCAGCGTCACCCCGGCGGGCAGGTGCGGGGTCCAGCGCTCGAGGTTCTCCCGTAGGCGCTGCGCGGGCAGGGCCAGGACGACGGCTTCCGCCCCCTCGAGCGCCTCGTCGGCGTCGGCGGTCGCGACCAGCTCGGCCGGGAGCGCCACGTCGGGCAGGTACTCGTGGTTGCGGTGCTCCTTGCCGATGGCCTCGGCGACCTCCTCCCGGCGCGCCCACAGCGTCACCGGCGTGCCCGCGTCGGCGAGGACCTTGGCGAACGTCGTGCCCCACGACCCGGCGCCGAGCACCGCGAACCGTCGCAGCGGGCGGACACCGTCGGGGAGGTCGGCGATGCTCACCGGTCCTGGCTCCGCGCGCCGCGCGTCGGCTCGGGGGCCGGTTCGCCCCGGACCTCCGAGAGCAGCTCGCGCACCGCCGTCATCATCCGGTCCGTCGTCTCCCGCAGCAGGGGTCTCGGTCCTCTCTCCGCGACGCGCGCCCGCAGGTCGTCCATGGGGATCGGCGGGCCGGCCTTCACCGTGATCGTCGTCCGCCGGGACGGGCGGAAGCGCTTCTTGTAGTGGTCGTAGACCGAGAGCGTGCCCCAGTGCACGACGGGGATGACCGGGACGTCGGACTCCAGCGCCAGCCGGGCCGCCCCCGAGCGCGCCGCCATCGGCCACCCGGCCTCGTCGCGGGTGATCGTCCCCTCGGGGTAGATCACGACGACGCCGTCGTCGGCGAAGGACGTCCGCGCCGCCTCCAGGCTCGCCCCCGCGTCGGCCGACCCGCGGCTGACCGGGATCTGGCGGCTCCCGGTGAGCACGCGGCCGAAGAGCGGGACGTCCCAGAGCGACGCCTTGGCGAGGAACCGCGGGACGCGGCGGGCACGGTGCACGAAGACCGCGGTGTACACCGGGTCCAGGTACGAGACGTGGTTGCACACCAGCATCGCCGGCCCGCTCGCGGGGATGTTCTCCAGCCCCTCCATGCGGCGCTTCGCCAGCAACCAGGTCAGCGGGTAGAAGACCACGGCGGCCAGGGCCACCGCGGGCCCGCCTCTCTCGCGCGCCCGTGCCACCGGCTCGCCCACCTCCGCGAAGGATGCGTTCGGACACGGAGGGTTCCGGCCCGACGCGCGCAGTCTCTCCCGTCGCCGCGGGCACGGTCCACCCGCGCTCGGTCACGTGCACACCGCCGAGGGGGCAGACTGGACGCGTGCACGATCCGGTGGACGTCGTGGTGCCGGTCAAGGAGCTGCGACGCGCGAAGTCGCGGCTCGCCCCGGCCGTCGCGGACCTCCCCGGCGACGACGCCGACCGCGAGCACGCCCACCGCGCGCTGGCGCTCGCCCTGGCCCGCGACACGCTGCGCGCCGCCCGCGCCGCCGCCGGCACGGGGCGGCTCGTCGTCGTCACCGCCGAGCCCGCGGTCACGCTCGGCGGGGCGGGCGAGCCGCACGAGGTCGTGCCCGACACCGGCCGCGGGCTCAACGCCGCGATCCGGCTCGGCGCCCGACACCTGCGACCGTCCGCCCACGGGCCCACCGCCGCCCTCCAGGCCGATCTGCCCGCCCTGCGGCCAGCCGAGCTCGACGAGGCGCTGGCCCGGGCGGCCGCGCTCTTCGCCGACGGCGCGGAGCGCGCCTTCGTCGCCGACCACGCCGGCACCGGGACGACCCTGCTGGTCGCCGCCGCGGGCCGCGCCCTGCGCCCGCGCTTCGGGCCCGGCTCGGCGGACGCCCACGCCGCGTCCGGCGCGGTCGCGCTCGACGGCGACTGGCCGGGCCTGCGCGGCGACGTCGACACCGTCGCCGACCTGGCCCGCGCCCGCGGGCTCGGTGCCGGGCCGGAGACGTCGGCCTGGCTCACGCCCGTGATGGCGCGTCGCTGACGATCCCGGGGGCGTGGTCCCGGTCGCGCGTCCCTCGCGGCGCCCTGGTCTCTCGGGCACCATCGGATGTCGTGAGCCACTCGGTGTCATCAGCGTCGACAGGGACCGCCGGCCCCGGGGCCGCCGACGACACCGGCACCCCCGCGGCCCCGGACGTCGAGCCCGACGAGGGCGACCGGCCCGGGCCCCCTCCGCCCGCCCCCGCGGACGAGAACGGGCGTGCCGTGCGTCGCACCCCGAGCGCGCCGGCGGCGCCGACGGCGGGCCCCGCGGTCGCGGCGGACCTGCCGCCCGACCGCTACGACAGCCGGGAGCTGTCGTGGCTGGAGTTCAACGCGCGGGTGCTGGCGCTGGCCGAGGACACCAGCCAGCCGCTGCTCGAGCGGGCGAAGTTCCTGTCGATCTTCGCGTCGAACCTCGACGAGTTCTACATGGTCCGCGTGGCCGGCCTGAAGCGCCGCGACGAGGCCGGGCTCGCGGTGCGCGGCGCCGACGGGCTGACCCCGCGCGAGCAGCTCTCCCGCATCGCCGCGCGCACCCAGGAGCTCTCGGGCAAGCACGCGCGGGTGTTCCTCGACGACGTCGCCCCGGCCCTCGCGGAGGCCGGGATCCACATCATCGACTGGTCGCAGGTCACCGAGTCCGCCCGGCCGCGGCTCTCCGACTGGTTCGCCCGCCAGGTGTTCCCGGTGCTCACGCCCCTGGCCGTCGACCCGGCGCACCCGTTCCCCTACATCTCCAACCAGTCGCTCAACCTCGCGGTCGCCGTGCACGACCCGGAGACCGGTACCGAGCACTTCGCCCGCGTCAAGGTGCCGAACAACGTGCCGCGGCTCGTGCGGGTCGGCGACCCCGACGAGACGGGCCTCGGCGAGACCGATCGCGAAGCCTGGTTCCTGCCCATCGAGGACCTCATCGCCGAGAACCTCGACCAGCTCTTCGAGGGCATGCGCGTGGTCGAGCACCACGTGTTCCGGGTGACCCGCAACGCCGACCTCGAGGTCGAGGAGGACCGCGACGAGGACCTGCTCCAGGCCCTCGAGCGCGAGCTGGCCCGCCGGCGGTTCGGCCCCCCGGTGCGCCTCGAGATCACCGACTCGATGAGCGAGCACATGCTCGAGCTGCTGCTGCGCGAGCTCGACGTCGACCCGCACGACGTCGTCCAGGTCCCGGGCCTGCTCGACCTCTCGGCGCTGATGGAGCTCCTCGACCTCAACCGGCCCGAGCTCAAGGACCCGGTGTTCGTGCCGGCCACCCACCCGGCCTTCAGCGAGGGCGAGACGCCGCGCAGCGTGTTCGCGACGCTGCGCGAGGGCGACGTGCTCGTGCACCACCCCTACGACTCGTTCTCCACGAGCGTGCACCGCTTCATCGAGCAGGCCGCGTCCGACCCGAAGGTCCTCGCGATCAAGCAGACCCTCTACCGCACCTCCGGTGACTCGCCGATCGTCGAGTCACTGATCGACGCGGCCGAGGCGGGCAAGCAGGTCGTGGCGGTCGTCGAGATCAAGGCGCGCTTCGACGAGCGCGCCAACATCGGGTGGGCCCGCGCGCTGGAACGTGCGGGCGTGCACGTCGTCTACGGGCTGGTCGGGCTCAAGACGCACTGCAAGGCCGTGCTGGTCGTCCGCCAGGAGGGCCCGACGATCAAGCGGTACTGCCACCTCGGCACCGGCAACTACAACCCGAAGACGGCCCGGCTCTACGAGGACATCGGGCTGTTCACCGCCGACGAGACCATCGCCGCCGACCTCACCGACCTGTTCAACGTGCTCACCGGGTACGCGCGGCGCAGCTCCTACCGCAAGCTGCTCGTCGCCCCGTACGGCCTGCGCCGCGGGATCGTCGACCGCATCGACGGCGAGCGCGAGCGCGCCGAGCGCGGCGAGACCGCGGGCATCCGGATCAAGGTCAACGGGCTGGTCGACGAGCAGGTGATCGACGCCCTCTACCGGGCCTCGGCGGCCGGCGTCCCGGTCGACCTGGTGGTGCGCGGGCTGTGCTCGCTGCGCGCGGGGGTGCCCGGGCTCTCCGAGAACATCCGGGTGCGCTCGATCCTCGGGCGCTTCCTGGAGCACTCGCGGATCTTCCACTTCGTGGGGGCGGACGAGCACTGGATCGGCAGCGCGGACATGATGCACCGGAACCTGGACCGCCGTGTGGAGGCTCTCGTCCCCGTGACCGACCCGCGCCTGACCGCCCAGCTCGACGACGTGCTCGACTCGGCGACGGCCCCGCCCACCCGCTGCTGGATCCTCGAGCCCGACGGCTCCTGGGACCCGTGGCCGGTCGCGGCGGGCCACGACCACGAGGGCATGGCCGTGTCCGACCACCAGGTGCAGCTGCTGCGCCGCCACCAGGCCGGGCAATGACGATCCTCGCGGCCGGAGCGGTGCTCTGGCGGCCCGCCGACGGCGGCACGGTCGAGGTGGCCGTGGTCCACCGGCCGCACCACCAGGACTGGAGCCTGCCGAAGGGCAAGGTCGACCCCGGCGAGACGCTCGCCGACACGGCGGTCCGCGAGCTGGCCGAGGAGACCGGGTTCGCCGCCGTGCTCGGGCGTCACCTGCGCACCGTCGAGTACACGGTCGCCGACGAGGACAAGACCGTCGACTACTGGGCGGCGCGCGCCGGCGAGGGCCGCTTCACCCCCGGCGACGAGACCGACGAGCTGCGGTGGCTGACGCCGGGCGAGGCCGCCGCGCTGCTGACCTACGCCTCCGACCGCACGGTGCTCGACGACTTCACCGCCCGCCCGGCCGCCCTGCGCAGCGTGCTGCTCGTCCGGCACGCCGTCGCGGGCCGGCGCTCGGAGTGGTCGGGCCCGGACGCCGACCGGCCGCTCGACGACGAGGGCCGCGAGCAGGCCCGGGCCCTCGTGCCCATGCTCGCGCGCTACGGCGTGACCGCGCTGCGGGCGGTCCCCAACGTGCGCTGCCGCCAGACCCTCGAGCCGTACGCCGAGGCCACCGGCATCCCGGTCGAGCCGCTGGCCGAGCTCGGTGACGACGCGGTCTGGGACGACCCGGGCGCGGCGCTGGCCGCGGTCGACGCGCTGGTCGCCGGCTCGGGCACCACGGCGGTGTGCGCGCAGGGCGACGGGATCCCGCGCGTCGTGCGGGCGCTGGCCACCCGGTCGCGGGCCGCGGGCTCGGCGCCGCTGGCCAACCGCGAGCTCGACGAACCGCCGAGCCGCAAGGGCAGCTTCTGGGTGCTCTCGTTCGCGCCGGGCGGCCTGCTCGCCGCCGCGGACTACCACCGCGACCCGACGGCCTAGACAGCCGACGACACCACGACGGGTGACCACGCGAGACCCACGTCTCACGGTGGATCACCCGAAAGGGGACGTCCCGGCACGGATCGGGGCGGGCGCGGACACGCCACCGGACTGGGTTAGCGTCGAGCCCTCCCCAGCCCCTCGAACCGTCTCCCCCGCACAGTTCCCCCTGCCGTCGAACGCCAGGAGCTCCCCCCGGTGCGTCCGTCGAACACCCGACGCGTCCGCCAGATCGCCCTCGTGGTGGTGGCGGCCGTCGTGCTGCTGGGCGTCAACGTGCCCCCGGCGTGGTCGTACATCAGCGAGTGGCGGCACGAGCAACTGATCAACAGCCCGGACTACATGAAGCAGTTCGGGCACTGGGACACGATCAACGTCCCCGACGCGAACCGCGTGAACGCGATCCACGCGGCGCTGCTGTCCACCGGCAAGGTCCTGCTCATCGCGGGGTCGGGCAACAAGGAGGACATGTTCGCGACCCGGGCGCTCAAGAGCCTGCTCTACGACCCCGCCACCGGCGAGTCGAAGATGATCCCGGTCCCGGACGACATGTTCTGCGGCGGCCAGACGACGCTGCCCGACGGGCGCCTGCTCGTCGCCGGCGGCACCCAGCGCTACGAGAAGCTCGACGGCGCGGTCACCAACGCCGCCGGGACGATGACGGTCAAGAACGAGAACCCGAACCTCCCGATGACGCTGCCCGCCGGCACCGTCTTCGTCTCCCCCACCGGCATCCGCTACCGCGCCGACGCCGAGACGGTGCTCCCGCCCGCCCAGAAGGTCGGCCAGGGACGCCGGACCCAGGTGACCGCCTCGGAGAAGCCCGTCTTCGTCGAGGCCGTCGACCCCGGCCCGGCGGCGGTGAACCCGAACCCGGCGCAGTACCAGGTGGAGGGGCTGCCGCCGGACGTCGCGCGCAACGTCTACGGCCAGGGCCAGCAGATGACCCTGCGCAAGCAGGACTACCAGGGCACGAACCAGGCCTACACGTTCGACCCGGTCAGCGAGTCGTGGTCGCGGGTCTCGGACATGGCGTTCCACCGCTGGTACGCGACGCTGACGCCGACGTCGGACGGGAACGTCCTGACGACCGCCGGGCTCGACGGCACCGGCGAGGTGCTCAACGGGCAGACCGAGATCTTCAACCCGAACACGAACGCCTTCACCGAGCGCAAGGAGCTCACCCACTACTTCCCGACGTACCCCGCGATCTTCGAGACGGCGCAGCCCGGGCGGATGGTCTACACCGGGGCGAACGCGGGCTACGGGCCCGCCGAGCGCGGCCGCGAGCCGGGGTTCTGGGACATGGACAACGGCGCCTTCGCGCCCATCCCCGGGATGCGCGACCCGGACCTGCTCGAGACGGCCGGGTCCGCCTTCGTCGGGCCGGTGAACGACCAGCGGATGGCCGTCGTCGGCGGTGGCGGCGTCGGCGAGAGCCCCCGCTCCACCGGGCGGATCGACTACCTCGACCTCAAGGACCCGGCGCCGCACTTCACCCCGGGCCCGTCCCTGCCCGAGGGCGTGCGCTACCCGAACCTCGTGAACCTGCCCGACGACACGATGCTCATCTCCGGGGGCTCGCGGGACTACCGCGGCAAGGGCGGCACCAACAACCACATCGCCCGCCTGCTGCACCCCGACACCGGGCAGCTCACGGCGGCCGCCGACCCGGCCGTCGGCCGCGACTACCACACCGAGGCGATCCTGCTGCCGGACGGCCGCGTGCTCACGGCGGGGTCCGACCCGCTGTTCGACGACGAGCAGAACCTCGTGCCCGGCACCTTCGAGCAGCGCATCGAGATCTACAGCCCGCCCTACCTCTACCAGGGCGGCCGGCCGACGATCACCGACGCGCCGCCCACCCTGGTGCGCGGGCAGACGGCGACGATCCCGACGCCGGACCCGAGCCACATCCGCAGCGCACGGCTGATCAAGGCGTCGACCGCCACCCACGTCACGACCACCGACATGCGCTCGGTCGCCCTCGACGTCTCCCCCCGCGCCGGCGGGGTGGGCGTGACGGTGCCGGACAACCCGGCGCTCACCCCGCCCGGGCCCTACATGCTCTTCCTCGTCGACGACCGCGGCGTGCCCTCGGTGGCGAAGATGACCAACGTCGGTCCCGGTCGCCGCGCGCTGCCGGACTGAGGTGCGCCTCCGGCGCCTGTGAGCAGTTCGGAGTGTCGGAGCACTCCGAAGTGCTCACGAGCCCGCAGGGCACCATGGGACGCGTGGACACCCCCCGCGGTCCCGTCGACGCCACGGCCGTCCCCCGGTTCGCCGGCCCGCCCACGTTCGCCCGGCTGCCGCGCCTGGGCGAGGTCTCGCGCGCCGACGTCGCCGTGGTCGGCCTGCCGTTCGACGCCGGCACGAGCTACCGGCCCGGCGCGCGGTTCGGGCCGGCGCACATCCGCGCGTCGTCGAAGCTGCTGCGCCCGTACCACCCCGCGCTCGCGACCTCGCCGTTCGCCGCGATGCAGGTGGCCGACGCCGGTGACCTGGGGCTGAACCCCTTCGACATCCCCGAGGCCCTGCGGTCCTGCGAGCTCGGGATGCGGTCGCTGGCGCAGGACGGCGCGACGCTCGTGGGGCTCGGCGGCGACCACACGCTCGCCCTCCCCGCGCTGCGGGCGCTGCACGCGCTGCACGGCCCGGTCGCGGTGCTGCACTTCGACGCGCACCTCGACACCTGGGACACCTACATGGGCGCCGCCCACACCCACGGCACGCCGTTCCGCCGGGCGAGCGAGGAGGGGCTGATCGACCGCGAGCGCAGCGTGCACGTCGGCATCCGCGGCCCGCTCTACGGCGCCGGGGACCTCGACGACGACACGCGCCTCGGCTTCGCCGTCGTGCCCGCCGACGACTACGAGACCGACGGGGTCGCCCGCATCGTCGACCGGGTCCGCCACCGGCTCGGCGGCCCCGGCGCGGGCCCGGTCTACGTCTCGGTGGACATCGACGTCCTCGACCCCGCCGCCGCGCCCGGCACCGGCACCCCGGAAGCGGGCGGGCTCACCAGCCGCGAGCTGCTGCACACCCTGCGGGGCCTCGCCCCGGCGGCACCCGGCGAGCCCGGGATCGACATCGTCGGCGTCGACGTCGTCGAGGTGGCGCCGGCCTACGACCACGCCGAGATCACCGGCATCGCCGCCGCGCACGTCGTGTACGACCTGCTCGGGGTGCTCGCGCTCTCCGGCCGACGCGCCTGACATGCGGATCGCCCGGCACGCAGCGGAGCGGAGCTGCCGATGAGGATCGCCCGGCACGCAGCGGAGCGGAGCTGCCGATGAGGATCGCCGCGCTGCAGGCCCGCGGGCCGGACCCGGACCTGACCCGGACCGACGCGGCCGCCGCGACGGCCGCGGGCCGGGGCGCCGACGTGCTCGTCGTGCCGGAGCTGGTGATCGGCGGCTACGACCCGGCCGCCTTCCCCCGCGCCGACGCGACCCTGCTCCCCCGGCTGACCGACCTCGCCGCCCGCCACCGCGTCGCGGTGGTCGCCGCCGAGCCCGACGGGGATCCGCCGTCGATCACCGCGGTGGTCGTCGGTGCCGACGGCTCGGTGCTCGGGCGCTACCGCAAGACCCATCTCTACGGGCCGGCCGAGCGCGCCGCGTTCGTCCCCGGCGACGGCGACCGCCTCGTCGTGGAGATCGGCGGGCTGCGGTGCGGGGTCGCGGTCTGCTACGACGTCGAGTTCCCGGAGGTGGTGCGCGGCCTCGCGCTCGCCGGCGCCGAGGTCGTCCTCGTCCCCACGGCGCTCGACGACGCGGCGGTGTCCCGCGTCCTCGTGCCCGCCCGGGCGATGGAGAACCGGGTCGGCCTCGCGTACGCCGACCACGTCGGACCCGGGTTCTGCGGTGGTTCGGTGATCGTCGGACCCGACGGCCGCGCCCGGGCGCGGGCCGGGGCCGTCGCGGACGCCGTCCTCGTCGCCGACGTCACCCGCGACGACCTCGACCGGGCCCGTGCCGGCGCGGACTACCTCGCCGACCGCCGCCCGGAGACCTACCGGTGAGCCCCGGGGACAGCCTCCCCGGGATGGCGATGCTCGTCCCGGACTTCCCGTTCCCGTACGCCGAGCACCTCGCGGCGCCGGCCGGCCTCGGCGAGCTGCCCCCGCGCGTCCACGGCACCGAGGTGGCGGTCATCGGGGCCGGCATGGCCGGCCTCGTCACCGCCTACGAGCTGATGCGCCTGGGCCTGCGCCCGGTGCTCTACGAGGCCGGCGAGATCGGCGGGCGGCTGCGCACGGCGACGTTCCCCCAGGTGGACCGGTCGACCGGGGCCGTCGCCGACCTCGGCGGCATGCGCTTCCCCGCGTCGGGACGGGCGTTCGGGCACTACCTCGACCTGCTCGACGTCGCCACCGCCCCGTTCCCGAACCCGCTCGCCCCGCAGACCCCGAGCACCGTCATCGAGCTGGGCGGCCACGCGGTCTACGCGGAGCGGCCCGAGGACCTGCCGCCGGTGTTCGCCGAGGTCTCGCACCACTGGGCGACCGCGCTGGCCGAGGGCGCCGACCTGCCGGCGCTGCGCGTCGCGATCGCGGCGCGGGCGACGCGGCAGATCAAGCAGATCTGGAACCGTCTCGTGCCCCGCCTGGACGAGGAGAGCTTCTACGGGTTCGTCGCCCGCTCTCCCGCGTTCGGCGACTTCGGTCACCGCGAGCTGTTCGGCCAGGTCGGCTTCGGCACCGGCGGCTGGGACACCGACTTCCCGAACTCGATGCTCGAGATCCTGCGGGTGGTCGCCACCGACGCCGACGACCAGCACGTGCGCATCCTCGGCGGCGCCCAGCAGGTGCCGCTGGCGCTGTGGCGCCACGCCCCGGAGACGCTCACCGGGCACCCGGTCGGCACGTCGCTCGAGTCGCTGCACGACGGGTCGCCGCGCCCGGCGGTGCGCGCGCTGCGGCGCCTCGACGACGGCCGCCTCGGCGTGCTCGACCGCTGGGGCACCGAGCGCGCGTACCCCGCCGTCGTGTCGACCGTGCAGTCGTGGCTGCTCTCCGCGGGCATCGACACCGACGAGTCCCTGTTCTCGCACGACCTCTGGATGGCCCTCGAGCGCTCGCACTACATGCAGAGCTCGAAGACGTTCGTGCTGGTCGACCGCCCGTTCTGGCGTGACCGCGACCCCGTCACCGGCCGCCACGTCATGTCGACCACGCTCACCGACCGCCTCACCCGCGGCACGTACCTCCTCGACGGCGGACGCGGGCTCGACGACCCGGCGGCGGCGCACACGCCCGCGGTCGTGTGCCTGAGCTACACCTGGAACGACGACGCGCTGAAGTGGCTGGCGCTGCCCACCGACGAGCGCGTCCGCCTGATGCTGCACTCGATGGGCAAGATCTATCCCGACCTCGACCTCGCCGCCCACATCCGCGGCGAGCCCGTCACGATCTCGTGGGAGAACGAGCCGCACTTCATGGGCGCCTTCCGGGGCAACCTGCCCGGCCACTACCGCTACCAGCGCCGGCTGTTCACCCACTTCGTGCAGGACGCCTTCCCCGCGGAGCACCGCGGCGTCTTCCTCGCCGGCGACGACATCTCGTTCACGCCGGGCTGGGCCGAGGGCGCGGTGCAGACCGCGATCAACGCCGTGTGGGGCGTGGTGCGCCACCTCGGCGGCACCTGCGCGCCCACCAACCCCGGCCCCGGCGACCGCTTCGGAGAGCTCGCGCCGATCAAGGTGCG